>JANNMS010000221.1:0-4999 GCA_031398055.1 Saprospirales bacterium
GAACATTCAATTTCAAAATGTTCGGGGTTCATAGTTCATAGTTCATAGTTCATAGTTCATAGTTCATAGTTCATAGTTCATAGTTCATAGTTCATAGTTCAAAAAATTATGTCCAACAAAGAAATCGCCAACGCCTTCGACGAACTCGGAAACATCATGGAATTGCATGATGAAAACCAGTTCAAAATCAGGTCGTACCGAAATGCGTACCTGACTTTGCGGAAACTTGACCGCCCGCTCGCTTCGATGAACGACGCCGAAATCACTGGGATTCCGGGCGTCGGCGCGGCGATTGGAGGGAAAATCCGCGAATTGGTGGGTTTTGGGAAAATGAAAACTTTGGAAGAATACCGCGCAAAAACGCCGCCCGGCGTGGTCGAAATGTTGCAAATCAGTGGGTTCGGGCCGAAAAAAGTGAAATTGGTTTGGGAAGAAATGGGCGTCGAAACGCCCGGCGAACTTTGGTACGCCTGCAACGAAAATCGATTGGTGGAGGTCAAAGGTTTTGGCAAAAAAACGCAGGAAGATTTGCAGAAAAAACTCGAATATTTTTTCAAAAGCCGCGACAAAATGCACCTCGACGCGGCCATCGAAGAAGCCGATTTTATCACCACTTTTTTGACGGGACGATTGCCGGATGCAAAAATTTCGGCAGTCGGCGAAGTTCGCCGGCGTTTGTCGGTCGTGGATTCGATTGAAATTTTGGTTGGTTTTGATGGCGATTTGAACTCGATTTTTCAAAATCAAGACATTTTGAAATTGGAAAAGCAGGAGTCGAACCGCTTTTTTATCCAATTGGAAAATGACACGAAAGCCGTTTTGGTGCAGTGCGGGCGGGCGGAATTTGGTTCAAAAATGTTTGCGACGAGTGGCAGCAAAGAATTTTTGGATGCTTTTGTCAAACAAAACCCGGGCGTTGATTTTAAAAATTTGGCGGACGAAAAACAGGTTTTTGAAAAAATCGCATGGCCGTTCGTCGCCCCAGAAATCCGGGAAAATTCAAAAACCGTCGAACTTGCCGCAGCGGGGAATCTGCCTCAACTGATTGAAAATCAAGACATTCGAGGCGTTTTGCACGTCCACACGAATTACAGCGACGGCATAAATACGCTTCGGGAAATGTGCGAGCACGCCAAAAGTTTGGGATGCCAATATATCGGCATCACCGACCACAGCCAAAGCGCGTTTTATGCCAACGGCCTGAAAGCCGATCGCGTGCTTTTGCAAATGGCCGAAATTGATAAATTGAACCTCGAACTCGCGCCGTTTCGTATTTTCAAAGGCATCGAAAGCGATATTTTGAACGACGGTAATTTGGATTACCCGACCGAGATTTTGGAAAAATTCGACTTCGTGATTGCCTCGGTGCATTCCAATTTGAAAATGAATTTGGAAAAAGCAACCGAACGGGTTTTGCGGGCGGTGGAAAATCCATTTACCAAAATTTTGGGTCACCCGACCGGGCGACTTTTGTTGAGCCGCGAAGGTTATCCGTTGGATTGGCCTCGGATTTTTGCGGCTTGCGCCAAAAATGGGGTAGCGATGGAGTTAAATTCGAATCCGTACCGCCTCGATTTGGATTGGACTTTGATTCCGCAGGCGGTTGAAATGGGGATAAAAATCGCCATAAATCCAGATGCGCACAGCCGGGAAGGAATTTCGGATTTAAAATATGGTGTGATGGCTGCCCGAAAAGGTGGGTTGACGGCGAAAAATTGTTTGAACCATTTGTCTGCCGAAGAATTTTCAGTGTGGTTGAAATAATGGAGGTCGAAATTTATTTCGACCAACTTTTGGAGTGTCGAAATAAATTTCGACCTCCTAAAAAATGATTTTCCCAACCGCCACAACTTTTTGATTTTCAATCAATTTTACAAAATAGACACCCGACGGCGCAGCCCCTTTTTCAAAAATGCACTGCCCGCCCACCAAGTTTTTTTCAAAAATCACCTGCCCAGAAAAATTGCAAATCTGGATTTTTTGCCGTCCAGAAATGGCCGATGAATTTCCATTTTTCAAAGTCAAAATGGCATGGTTGGCCACTGGATTTGGGTAAATTTTCAAATTTGAAATTGCCTTGCCGGGCAAATTTTCAACTTCCACATCTGTTTTTTTCAAAAAACCGGTGTCCACCGTGTGCCAAGTTTCGTTGGTGATGACGGCTTCGTTAAAATCAAAATATATCGCCGCCGAATTTCGCAAAACCGAGCCGAGCGGCAAATCCGTCCGATGCCGAACCGTAAATTTTACAAAACCATGCGATGCCACTTCATTCGTCGTGCTGTCGGGCAACAGGATATTGTTAAATGAAAATTTCAATACATTTTCATTCAAAATTTCAAATTTGTAAGGATGGCTCGACGGGCCGGGGCGCACCGAATTCAGGTCAAAATCTTTGGACAATGTATCTTTTACAACCACCGAAAAAGCCGTGTCCGTCCCCGTATTTTGAAAACGAATCAGATATTCCAAGTCAGTTTCGGGGAAAATATAGTGTTCCGAACCGACGCCTCGCGGAAAACCTTGCTTGTCGTTTGGGTCAAAAGAACCGATATTTTCCTGACAATCCGTGCTGACAAAAGGGTCGCCGTCGTCCTCTGGAAAAATGGTCACATACCCAAAATTTCCACTCGCCCCGCAACCCTCGACCGCCACCGACGGCTGGCTATTTCCCGGATGCCCCGGTTCTTGCGAAGTTTCGAGCCGCCAAGTCGAACCGTTCGCAGGCACTTTTAACAAGGTGTCGAGCGCACCGTTCGGCGGCAAATTGAAAATCGAACCCGTCCGAAAAATGACTTCATCTTCCACAATTACATATTCCACCGCCGTCGTGATATTGCCGGAACCTACGTTTTTTACTGAAAATTGCACCGAATCTTGGCAAGTCCCGTCCACCGCGATGCTCGCGCCCGACCAATTTGACGGAGCCGTGCAAGCCGTGTTTGGAAAAATATTTGCCGAAGTGCAAAGTGTTGCGCCGAGTGGAAAATCGCAGTCAACTTTCACCCGAATCCGGAACGAACCAATTTGGCCGATGGCCAAATTTCCAATATTAAAATTAAAAATTTGGCCGCCCGACCACGACCAATTTCCAGTCGAAGAAATGAAAATCAAGTTCGGGTCGAGGTCAATTTGAATCGTGACGTTCGATGCTGCCTGCGTGCCGCGATTCGCAAAAGTCACCGTGTAATCACTGTTGAAACACCGCCGGAGAAACGGCGCGGCGATGTCCACTTCGAGTTGCGGGCAAACGAAAACCGGTTTCGAACCGAAGTTAACCGCCACAGAATCAAAGGTTTGTGCAAAAAAAACTTGCGCCGTGTCTTGGCAAGTTTGCCAATAATTTGCCGCCGGCGTGATGCGAACCACTGAAAAACCGGTGTCGGTCGGCAAGGCATATTTTCCATCCGCGCCCGTCAAAGTATTGAAAGCAGGCTTTCCATTTCTTTCCAAACGCATCATCCAACCGCCGAGTGGCGGCTCGCCTGCGTCTTTTTGGCAGTTTAAATTAATATCGGCAAAAACAGTTCCTTCGATATAATTGGAGGAAACCAGACCCGCCGGGTCGGTGCGAATCAGGTAGGCATCGTTCGAGTCAAAAAGTTCATCGTTGAACCAACCGACCATCCCAAAACCGCCGTCCGCCGTCCGAACCACGTCAAAAGGCGACTCGGTGAAACGTTTTTCACGGCCAAAATGGCGCGTCCATATTTTGTTGCCCGCCTCGTCCACTTTGATTAAACTGAAATCTTCACCGACCGTCGTGTCCACAAAAGTTTCATACAAAATCACCGCGCCACCTTCGGCCAACGGCAAAATTTTCGAGCGGTCGAGCCCTGCAAAATCCAAATTTGAAACGTGGGGCGCGATGTATTTTTTAGAAATCAAACTGCCGGACGGCGTGTATTTCATCAAAAAAAGCGAATCCAAAAACGGGCCGAGGTTGGCATTTCGCAAATTCAAAACCCAAAAATTGCCATCGGTGGCCCGCGCGATGTCGTGAAATTTGTCCGCATTTTTTTTTGTCGGATCCGGGTCGTCGTCAAAAACCGAAAACCAATTCGGTTCCATATGCCCATCGTGGGACATTTTGAACCAAACCCCGTCGGCATCGTCCTGGCTAGGGTAGTCAAAATATCCAACACCATGAAAAAAACCATCAGATGTTTGGGTGATGCAACGAATCGAAAAACTGTCTTGCGGAATTTGGTAAGTTGCAAAAACATTCTGCGGGTCGCCATTTTCAGCAAAAGTTCGGATAAAATTGGAAACAAATTGACCGGGAAAAATGCCTTTTGCCGCCAAGGCAAATCCGCCGCTCGACAAACCTGCCACAATCGGCGTCAAAAAAGTGGCTTTCATTTGCACAGAACTGTCGGTCGTCAACAAACCAGAATTCAAAACCGTCCCCGTCGGCGTGCAAAGCAGGTAAGAATATTTAAAAACCGAATCTGGGAAGTTTCTTCGGCGCGTCAAAATGCCAAAATTTCCAGTGGTCAACCGCGAAATTTTCACGCCACCGCCGAGGCCGAGGTCATGTTTCCACTGCACAGCACCATCGGCGTCCACCTTCATCATGTAAGTTGTTTGGGCGGATTGGGTGTCAAAACCACGCGATGCAAGCACCAAAAAACCGCCGTCTGCCGTGGTTTCCAAACCAAAAGCGGCCTCACCAGCCACCGGAAATTCATTGTAAATTCGTTCCCACCTCGATTGAGCAACGATGTTTTGGGTGAGAAAACAGAGGAAAATTAATGTCCGAAAGAATTTTGTTGGCGAGGACGCCAACAAAGGCAAGCACCTGATTAATAACGAGTTGCCGTTGTTGGCGTCCCCGCCAACAACTTTTTTAAGAGTTGCAAAAAATGTGGGCGGCGGCTGATTCATTTAGGTTTGAATTTTTTGATTTGGACAAATGGTTTTCTGGTTCGGGCGAGTGTCATTCTGAACGCAGTGAAGAATCTGGGTTTAAATTTTTTCAGATTCTTCACTGCGTTCA
>JANNMS010000238.1:0-5841 GCA_031398055.1 Saprospirales bacterium
ACGTTGGTAGAAATTGCGTTCGACCACGATTTTACGACCTCGGAGAGGTCGAACGTTGGTAGAATTTGAAAAAAGCAACCGACATTCGACCTCTCCGAGGTCGTAAAATCACGGTAAATTTTGATTTTCTACCAACGTTTGACCTCTCCGAGGTCTTTTGAAGCCATTTTAAACTCATAAAATTTGAGTTCAAAACTCACTTCTTTTTCGAAAGTTTTTCAGTTATCCAAGCCGGGACAATCAACGCGCCCAACAAAAGATAACCATAATAAGCCATCCCCCGCCAAATCAAAGCCACCACCGCGCCCAACCCGATCGGCACAAAATCGGTGATAAATTTCGCCATCGCCACCTCGGCCAGCCCCGCCCCGCCCGGCGTCGGCGAAAAAGCCATGATGATGAACATCGCCACCATCCGGGCATAAATAAAAATTTGGGTCGAACCATCGAGCGGGGTTTCGGGGACGATGGCGAGGATCAGGCAATTGATCATCGCAAATTTCAAAGTCCAGGCCATGAACGTGCCGAAAATGACTTTGAAATGGTACCAAAAACCGTGGCCGTGGATGGTTTCGGCGGCCAATTTGAAGTCAGTGCCGAGTTTGAAAAGTTTGGGTTGGTATTTTTTCAGGAAAGAAATTTGCCCGATTTTGTGCAGCACCGCTGCCGCCCAGCCCGGTCGGATGAACAGAAAAAACAGGAACGTCAGCCAATAAATCACCATGACAAAAAAGGTGAAAAAGAACGTTCCGCTGGCCAAACCGACATCGCCATAATTTTCCATGCCGGGGTAAAGCATCGGCGGGCCAAAATATGCGAGCAACAGCGACAGCATCAAAACCATGAAACCAGCATCGCAAACAATGCAGTACAAAATGGACGCGGCCGTTTTTCCACCGCTCAAACCCTCGCGGTTCAGGACGAAAAACATCACGGCGGGCGCACCTTTCGAAGTTGGGGTTATGGCCGCCGAAAATTCCCACATCACCACGAGTCCTGCACTTTTTAACCAACCAAAACCAGTGAGTGTTTTCATCCGCAAAGTATAAGCTAAGTGCCTAAAAATCAACATGATAAGTCCCAAAGACAACCAGAAAAATGTCGTGCCCGTCCAATCAATTTCTTGAAATTTTTGAAGGTCAAATTGTTTGTAAAACAAAAACCCCACGCCCGTGATGCCCAATAAAATCGGCAAAATCAGGCGCGACAAACGCATGGATTTGACAAATTTTTCGGCCTCGGACTG
Source organism: Saprospirales bacterium (assembly GCA_031398055.1). Taxonomy (GTDB): domain Bacteria; phylum Bacteroidota; class Bacteroidia; order Chitinophagales; family Saprospiraceae; genus M3007. The sequence goes on from JANNMS010000238.1 coordinate 1,247, forward strand.
GCCGATGATTTCTTCTATTTTCTGTTTTGGATTTTCCAATATTAAAATTTTATGGTAGCAAAAGTACCGCCGATGGAAAACGAGTTGGTTAGAAAGTTCTAATTTTCGCCCGTTAAATTTTTGATACAATCTGAAAAAATGGGTTTTAAATCTTTCATCCTCAAACCGTTTTGCCGCAAAATCGCCCGGCAAATTGACCAAATGGCTGCCGACGCGGTGAACCGACAGGCCAAAATTTTTCAAAAAATCATCGAAAAAGGCGGCCGCACGGATTTTGGCCGGGCGCATGGTTTTGATAAAATCAAGACCCACGATGATTTTAAAAAAGCGGTGCCGATCCGGGATTACGAAGAATTGAAAACCTATTTTGACCGGGTGAAAAATGGCGAACCCGACGTGCTTTGGCCAGGCCGACCCCGCTATTTTGCCAAAACCAGCGGCACGACTTCCGGTGTGAAATACATTCCGATCACATCCGACAGTTTGCCGAACCATTTTGGCACGGCGCGAAATTCGATGTTCAATTATGCGGCTCGAACGGGCAATTTTTCGTGGTTCGACGGCTACCTGATTTTCCTTTCCGGCAGCCCGAAACTTGAAAAAACGGCTGGCATCCCCACCGGCCGATTGTCTGGAATCTCAAACCATCTTGTGCCCAATTGGTTGAAAACCAATCAGATGCCTTCGTGGGAAACGAACTGCATCGAAGATTGGGAAGAAAAATTGGAGCGGATCGTGGACGAAACTTTGGCAAAAGACATGCGGATGATTTCGGGGATTCCGCCCTGGGTTCAGATGTTTTACGAACGTTTGCTGGCTCGGACGGGCAAAAAAACGGTGAAAGAAATATTTCCAAATTATTCGGTTTTTGCGTTCGGCGGGGTCAATTTCGAGCCGTACCGGGCGCAACTCGAACAACTTGTCGGTGAAAAAATCGACTCGGTGGAGATGTTCCCGGCCTCCGAAGGTTTTTTTGCTTTTCAAGATTCGTGGCCGTCGCAGGGACTTTTGGTGAATGCAGACAGCGGAATTTTCTTTGAATTCGTGCCGCCGGAAGATTTGGAAAAGGAAAACCCGCGCCGTTTTTCGCTCGGCGAGGTGGAAATTGGGGTGAATTATGCGTTGATAATTTCATCAAATGCAGGTTTGTGGGCGTACAATATTGGCGACACGGTTCAGTTCACTTCGACCAATCCGTACCGTTTGGTGGTTTCCGGGCGCACCAAACATTTCATTTCTGCTTTTGGCGAACACGTGATTGGAAAAGAAGTGGAAGAAGCGATGCTTTCGGTGGCGGGTCGTGCGGGCGTTCGGATTGTCGAATTTCACGTTGCGCCGCAGGTCAATCCCGGGTCGGGTCAGTTGCCATTTCACGAATGGTTTGTGGAGTTCGACGAGCCACCTGCCGACCTCGAAAAATTTGCTGCCGAGGTTGATTTTGAAATGACGAAGCAAAATATTTATTACGATGATTTGATTGTCGGCGGGATACTTAGTCCGTTGAAAATGAGGGTGTTGCAGCGCGATGCGTTCCGGGAATTTATGAAATCGCAGGGAAAATTGGGGGGGCAAAACAAGGTGCCGAGGTTGGGAAATGATCGGAAGGTGGCGGATATTTTGGAGCGGTTCGTGGTTCAAAAGTGAACAAATAATTAATGCCAAATTTCAAAACCTAATTTCGGACGAATGCGAAAACATCCAGCATCATATCAATTCGTAATTGAAAATTATCCAATCGAAAAGGACTTTTTCGCCGTTTTCATCATAGATATAGCGTTCATCGTTTTTTCTGTCGTCAAAAACCCGATAAACTTTGTCTTTTGCAACGCTTGGAAGCAAGGTGGAGTTGATTCGGACAATCATCACAACTGGATCCAGTTCTTTCCACTTGATTTTTTCGGCAGTGATTTGCGTTTTTTTGCCGTCCTCGTCGAACACGAAAAATATGTTTCCTGCTTTTATTGTGGAATAAATCTTACCTACTTTGATGGAGTCAATCTTGGATTGATTCACCAATATCGAATTATATAAAAGTGCGGTTTGCATAAAAAATATTTTTTTTAAGACTCCCACAAAATTACACCACACTGTTTTGGTTGACAACAATTTTGTAATTTATCAAGACTTCGCAGTTTAAATTGGGGTTGTTTTTAATTCTAAATTCCTAATTATCTCCCGAATAAACGATCCGATAAATCGCATTCGCATAATCATCCGAAACCAAAAGCGAGCCGTCGGGCATCCATTCCAAATCCACCGGACGACCCCAAACTTCATCGCCCGGCTGCAACCAACCCGTCGCAAACGGTTCATAACCAATGCTTTGGTTGTTTTTATCCAAACGAACAAGCGACAATTTGTAGCCAGATTTTGTTGCCCGGTTCCACGAGCCATGCTCGGCGATCAAGATTTGATTTTTAAAATTTTCTGGAAATTTTGCCGATTTCACAAATTCCAAACCGAGCGGCGCGACGTGCGCGCCCAGTTTTTGGGCAGGCGGCGTGAAATCCGTGCAAGGCCGTTTTTTCCCAAATTCCGGATCGGCCAAATCGCCTTGATGGCAGTACGGATAGCCAAAATGCATGCCGTCGCGCGGCGCAAAATTGAGTTCGCAGGCCGGCGTGTCGTCGGTCAACCAATCGCGTCCGTTGTCGGTGAACCAAAGTTGGTTCGTGCCGGGCTGCCACGTGAAACCGACCGTGTTTCGAATGCCGCGTTGGACAATTTCCAAACCAGTTCCATCGGGGTTCATCCGAGTGATGGAGGCAAAAATTTCGTTCGCCGGTTCGCAAATATTGCAGGGCGCACCGACCGGAACGTACAATTTTCCATCCGGACCGAAAGCAATATATTTCCAACCGTGGTGGCCTTCCTCTGGATATTTATCAAAAATAACGACCGGCGCGGGCGGGTTCGAGAGCCGTTTTTCGATGTCGTCGAAACGTAAAATGCGGCTCACCTCGGCCACAAAAAGTGAACCATCGCGGAAAGCCACACCGTTTGGCATATCCAATTTTTTGGCAATCAAAAATTGTTGGTCGGCCACAAAATCGCCATTCGTGTCTCGCAAGGCATAAACACTGCCTTCGTCGCGCGTCCCGACAAACAAAGTGCCGTTCGGCGAGAGGCAAAGTGAGCGGGCGTTTTTCACGTTTTCTGCAAAAACCTCGATTTTGAAACCCGGCGGCAACTTGATTTTTTGGATCGGCAATTTGCCGGAGTAGCCCGGAACGCCAGTCGTGCTGCCTTTTTTTTCTTTAAAATTTTCAGAAGAACCATTTTTTGGGGAGACGGAATTGCAAAAATTGAGGCAGCCGAGCAACGCGGCGGCAGTCAATATTTTTAGAAAAATATTCATGTGGCAAGTAGTTTTTTAATAATTTTTGGAAAAAAATGATGCTCCAAACGAAGCACTTTTTGAGCAATTTCTTCGGGCGAGTCGTCGGGTTCGAGCAACGTTTTTGCCTGAAAAATGAAATCGCCCTCGTCGTAATTTTCATTGACAAAATGAATCGTGATGCCCGATTCCAATTCCCCGGCGGCTCGGACGGCTTCGTGAACGTGGTGGCCAAACATTCCTTTCCCACCATATTTTGGCAGCAGCGCGGGGTGGATATTGACCATTTTTTGGGGAAATGCGCGCACCAAATAACCGGGAATCAACCAAAGAAAACCGGCCAGCACGATGAAATCTATTTCAAAAAACCGAAGGTCGTCGAGCAGTTTTTCGGTTTCGTAAAAACCCGTCCGGTTCAGCAAAATCGTGGGAATTTCGTGTTCGGCTGCGATGTCCAAAACGCCCGCGTTTTTTCGGTTTGAGACAACCAATGCCACGCGGGCAGTATCATTTCCCAAAAAATGTTCGATAATTTTTCGGGCATTTGAGCCGCCGCCGGAGGCGAAAATGGCGATGTTTTTCATAAACCACATAATTTTTTTTTCACCACAAAGACACATCAGAAAACATAAGATTTTTATGTACTTATGTTTTCTGATGTGTCTTTGTGGTGAAAAAACGTGCTTTTAAATTTTTCTAAAATGATAAAAAGGCTTTTGCCGATTTTAGTTTTTTGCAGTCTGCTTATTTTTTCTTGCAAAAAAGAGGAACTCGCCCCCGGTTTTGATATGCTTTTCGAACAGCAATTTTCGATTCCGGCGGGGCTGAGTGTTTTTGCGGTGCATCATTTTTATTTAAAAAATTTGTCCTCGCACTACACCAATTTGCTTTCCGACAATAAAAAAACAGACGCAGAAATCAAGGCCATTTTGCCCATCGAAGCAGAACTTTCGGGTGTTTTTGGGGATGCGAGTTTTGATTTTGTCGAAGAAGCATCGGTGCGAATTTATCTCGAAACTGACCCGACGGATTACCTCGAATTTGCATATCGTCTGCCCGTTCCGCTCGATCCCGGCAACCGTTTGCCGCTGATTCCCGGTCTCGGAAGTGTGAAAAAATATGCTTCGCAAGACCGTTTCAGCGTGGATGTTTCGTTGCGACTGCGCAAAACTACGCCCGACGAAACGACTACTCGATTGAGTTTTCGGCTCCGGGCAAATTATTGAACGGCGTTTCGACTTCGCTCAACGACCGACCC
>JANNMS010000327.1:0-5081 GCA_031398055.1 Saprospirales bacterium
GGAGAAGTAATCGTTTGACATCACAGGATTTATTAGCAGTTTTAATACAAAGCTCTCGACCCAAAAACCAAAATTCGACACATTAAACTTTTTTAACCCCAAAACTTACAAATCATGAGGCGTCCTCGCCAACAATTTTTCATGCTGAAATACCGAAAAAGTTGTTGGCGAGGACGCCAACAACGGCAAAAAAAAATGCGGCTCGAATAGGTTTCTATTCTTGCCGCATTTTTTTTGACCTAAAATTTTTGGCAATTTCAAAACCAATTTTCACCGAACTACCTTCGCCCGACACAAAAACTTGCAACTCGCAATGGGCATTTTCAGAAAAATTTGGGCAGTTTACGCCGTCATCCTGTTTTTGACGATGATGCTTTTGAGCATCCCGATTGTGTTGTTTTTCATGGCCGTCTCGTCGGGAAAAAAGGCACTCCACAAAAATATTTATTATTTGTACCACATTTTCACGCCCATTTTTTTGACGCTCGTCGGCATCCGGTTGAAAGTTCATGGCAAAGAAAATCTGGTCGCCGGGCAGTCGTATGTGATTGTTAGCAACCACAATTCTTCGTTGGATTTTATCGTGAACGCCCATGCGTTTCCGGGGATTTTTAGGTTTTTGGCAAAACAGGAATTGTTGAAAGTCCCCATTTTTGGTTGGATTGTGGGCAAAATGTGCCTGATTGTGGACCGCAGCAGCCAAATGTCCCGCGCCCGAAGTGTGGTGGAAATGAAAAAAGAACTGGCCGACGGGACGAGTATTTTTATTTATCCAGAAGGCAGCCGAAACCGCAGCGACGGGCCACTTGGCGAATTTTTCGACGGGGCTTTTCGCATCGCCATTCAAACAAAAGCAGCCGTCGCAGTGCAGACGATTTCAAACATCCGGGATATCACTGCGACCACGCTTTCGCTCGACCTCTCGCCCGGCGTGCTCCATATTTTTTGGGACAAACCGATCGAAACCAAAAATATGAAGGCGGAGGATATCCCAAAATTGAAAGAAATGGTGCAGCAAGTAATGTTGAAACATTTAAAAAATTGAAATTGGGATATTTTGATATTGAGATATTTCCTTAAAATAATTTGAATTTCTGCGAAATATCCCAATATCCCAATAACTCAATATCCAAAAAAAAGAGTCATCAAGTAAAACTTGATGACTCCAACTAACTAAGCGTGTTTCGATATAAATCAGATGAAAAAGTAACTTTGACGTTGGATTTTGGACGTTTGACGCTGGACTCTATTGTCCAATATCCAACGTCGAATGTCCAAATTTTGAAAAAGTGTGGTGAGGAAACCAGCCCTACCCCCCAGACAGACTGGCTCCTCGCCCACGGATATAAGATCACTTCTGACCTTAATTCTTGATTGGTTATTAGTTATTGGGCAATTGGTTATTTGTCTGAAACCAATTGCCCAATAACTAATCAACCGATAACTAAAATGTGGTTAGGAACCGGATCTACCCCCCAGTTAACCCGGCTCCGCTCCACGGACCGCAGTCACTTCTGACTTGCGAATTCTTATTGTTGGCAATTTGTGTGCCAACCAATTTTTTTCGTAACTATTTCAAAATCAGCAGGTTGAAGCAAAAAATTTACCCGTCCGGGTGCGACTTTTCGCAACGAACTGATCGAATTTTTTCTAAAATTTTTAGATTGGAAACTGAAAGAGGTAATGTAAAAACCGTGCCAAACCAAACCGCCGCAATCCAAATTTTTTCCCACAAATCAAAACTAAATCTGTTTCGATAAGTGGGGTAGAGACCAGATCTACCCCCCAAGAAACTGGTCTCGCCCACTTCTTCCGCCGAAGCGAAATACTCTTTGTTGAAATTGAAAACAAATCAAAATCTTGATTTCAATTCCATTCCGAGAGTTACCAAACTTGTGCCAAATTTTTTCGGAACGAGTTCAGCAGAGGGGAATGGGCTATTATAAAAGGAAAATTATTTCGGGACGAATCTTCAATCATTTTCAATTGAAAACCAAAAAACAATGATGCAAACTTACACGTGGGTTTGATATGTAGGATATTTCCGCATCCAAGTTGTGTGACGAGTTAAGTATTTGACAATCAATTATTTATCCAAATGTTTTTTGTAACTAAATTCAGGTAAAGACAATTTGTCAGGCACTCGTCGCATGGCATACCCTTTGATAAATTAGGTTTAGAAGGGTTAAGGAGGTTTAAAAGGTTTAGCAAGGTTTAATTTGTTGATTTTCAGGCAACTAAACCTTTTTAATCCTTCCTAAACCTTCTAAACTTCTCTTAAATCAATTTTTTACCCAACTTAAAAATTTATAATTTTAATAAAAACTATGGCTGATGTCATGCAAAAAGGCACAATTGCTGTCCAGACGGAAAACATCTTTCCAATCATCAAAAAATTCCTGTATTCCGACCACGAAATTTTCCTGCGCGAACTCGTCGCCAATGCCGTGGACGCGACCACAAAACTGAACATCCTTGCCCAACGCGGCGAACCGACCGGCGAAATCGGGGATACCACGATTCAGGTAATCCTCGAAAAAAATCCTAATCGTTTGATTGTCAGGGACAAAGGCATTGGAATGACCTCTGACGAAGTGACCCGGTATCTCAACCAGATTGCCTTCTCGTCGGCCACTGAATTTTTGGAAAAATACAAGGATTCGAGCATCATCGGCCATTTCGGCCTCGGCTTTTATTCCGCTTTTATGGTAGCTGACAAAGTGGAAGTGGTGACGAAATCCTGGAAAGCGGATGAACCCGCCGTTCGCTGGACTTGCGAGGGAAATCCGGAGTTCACGCTCGAACAGGTGGAAAAGAGTGACAGAGGCACGGACATAATTCTTTACATCAATGAAGAAAATAAAGAGTTTTTGGAGAAAAACCGTGTCGAAGATTTGTTGCAAAAATTTTGCAAGTACCTGCCCGTGCCGATTCAGTTTGGGATGAAGTTCGATTACGACGCGCCGAAAAAGAAGGACAAATACCCGGAAATCCCAAACATCATCAATGCCACGCCACCGATTTGGAAAAAAACGCCCTCGCAAATCACCGAGGACGAATACCTCGATTTTTACCGCGAGATGTACCCGATGGCTGCCGAGCCGATGTTTTGGATTCATCTCAACATTGATTATCCGTTCAATTTGACGGGCGTTTTGTATTTTCCAAAAATCGGGAACGCGCTCGAAGTCAACCGCAACAAAATCCATTTGTACTCGAATCAGGTTTTTGTCACCGACGACGTGCGCGAAATCGTGCCGGAATGGCTGCTTTTGCTGCACGGCGTGATTGATTCGCCCGATATTCCTTTAAATGTTTCGCGTTCGTATTTGCAAAGCGACCGCAGTGTGAAACAGATTTCGGAATACATCACCCGAAAAGTGGCCGACAAACTGCACGAACTTTTCAAAAACGACCGCCCCGATTTCGAGAAAAAATGGAAAGATTTCGGCGTTTTCATCAAATACGGGATGATTTCTGACTCGAAATTCAACGAGCGCGCCATCCCATTTGCCCTGCTCGAAAACGTGGACGGCGAATTTTTCCTGCTCGCCGATTACAAAGACAAAATCAAGGACAACCAGACCGACAAAAACGGCAAAATCATCGCGATTTATGCCCAAAACCCGTCGGCACAAAACGTTTTTGTCAAAGCCATTCAAAAACGCGGCTACGATGTTTTGAAAATGGACGCCGTTTTGGACAATCACTGGATGCAAAACTTGGAATATTCGGGCAAATTTGACTACACTTTTGTCCGCGTGGACTCGGACACTGCCGATAATTTGGTGCAAAAAGACGAGCAAAAAACCTCTGTCCTCACCGAGGCCGACGAGCAAAAAGTGCAAGCCATTTTTGAAAAAATCGCTGAAAAACACGCCGGTTCGCAGATTCGCTTGGCACCACTTTCGCCGTCAGATTTGCCGGTGAGCATCACGCGGCCTGAATTTTTGCGGCGGATGCGCGAAATGCAAACTTTGCAAAGCTTGAACCCGGAGGCATTTCCAGATTCTTGGAATTTGGTGGTGAACACCAATCACCCGGCGATCGCCCAAAAAATGCTGGAACTGACGGACGAAAACGACCAACAAAACCTCGCAGCCTACCTCGCCGACATCGCTTTGTTGAATCACGGAATGCTTTCGGGCGAGGCGTTGAGCAACTTTTTAGAGAAAACTTTGGAGAAAATTTGATATTGGGGAATTGGTTATTGGAAAATTGGGGAATTAGTTATTGGAAAATTGGAAGTCCCAGTAACCAATTCCCCAATTTCCCAATAACTAATTTCCCAGTAACCGATTTCAAATGATCCACGCCGAAGATTTTCCAAAAAAACTCGCCAGCCGCCTCGCCGAACCCTTGCCCGGGCGCGAGGCGCAATATCGAATGGCCAATTTGCGCCGGTTCGCCAATCCAAACGCGCACGGTGAGCCGCCCGAAAATCATAAAATTGCCTGCGTTTTGGTCTTGATTTTCCAAAAAAACGGTTCATGGCACACCGCACTCATCGAACGCTCGACGCACCCCGCCGACCGCCACGCCGGGCAAATCAGTTTTCCTGGCGGAAAAATTGAAGAATCAGATGAAAATTTAGGGCAAGTCGCGCTGCGCGAAACGGAGGAAGAAATCGGTGTGCCCCGCGAAAACGTCGAAATTTTGGGCAGCCTGACCAATTTATACATTCCGGTCAGCAATTTTTTAGTCCACCCATTTGTCGGATGGCTGCGGGGATCGACCGATTTTTCCCCGCAGCCCGGCGAAGTGCAGCAAATTTTGACCCCGCCGCTCGCCCAATTTTTTGCGCCCGATGCCCGAAAATTGACGGAAATTCAATTGCCTAATGGCATTTTGCTTTCCGACGTGCCTTATTTTGAAGTCGAAAACCACATCGTTTGGGGCGCGACGGCAATGATTTTAAATGAACTTATTGAAACTATGAACTATGAACTATGAACTATGAACTATGAACTATGAACTATGAACTATGAACTATGAACTATGAACTATGAACTATGAACTTTTTAATTTAGGTGTTCATATTTCATAGTTCATAGTTCATAGTTCATAGTTCATAGTTCACT
>JANNMS010000050.1:0-42220 GCA_031398055.1 Saprospirales bacterium
AAATAAATTTCGCCCTCCATCCTAATTTTTTTTCAATTTTTCTCGCAAAAATTCCATGCACCGGTGCTTTTTCACTTTGGCAAAACCTTCGGTATAACCCAATTTTTGCGCGATTTCGGCCATCGAAAGTCTTTGGTAATAAAAACTTTCCAAAACTTCTTGGCACTCGGTTTTGAGTTTTTCAATTTCATTTTTCACAGCGCGCGTTTTTTCCTCAAATTCATTTTCAGTGGCTTCGAGACCAAAATCGTCGCTGATTTCGTCGCTCCATTTTGTGGAATCGTCCACCAAAATTTCGGGATGTGAGCGTTTTTGCCGCAATTTGTACAACCAAATTTTCCGCACGACGGCGTACAAAAATGTGCCGACATCGGCCGTCAACTGAAATTCCGGCTGCCGCGTTTTTTTGAAAAGCACGACGAGTGCTTCCTGAAAAATGTCGCGGGCATCCGTTTCGTCGCCGGAATTTTGGCGGACAAAAGTGGTGGCCGACCGAAAATATTTTTGGTAAATAAATTCGAAGGCCTCGTTTTGGCCGAGCCTCAGTGCGTGGAACAGAAATTCTGGATTGTCAAAAGCGGCCATTTTGGAAGGTCGGTTGTTGATTGCAGGGCGAAAGAAAGGTTATCAGTGAATCTTGGAGGTCGAAATTTATTTCGAGCAAGTATGGTCGAAATAAATTTCGACCTCCAAGGTTCAAAAACCCGAAATGGCCTTTTTTTCGCCCAAAAAAATAAACCCAGCCCAAAAGTATGGGTGTGCTTCTTCGCCCCGAAATTCGCGGAGATATTCATTTTTCGCAGCGGCGAGCGCGGCATCTTTTGGCAGGCCGCGTTTCAGATTTTGATAAAAAAACGACATCAATTTTTGCGTTTGGGAATCGTTGACGACCCACAAACTTTGGACAAGCGACCGTGCACCCGCCGAGACGAACGCCCGAGCGATGCTCACCACACCTTCGCCGCGATGCAGTTCGCCGAGCCCAGTTTCGCAAGCAGAAAGGGTGACGAGATCGGCGTTCAACCGCAAACCATCAATTTCGGAGACGTATAGTTTTTCATTTTCCAAACCTTTTTCGGGCGGCGGAAATGCCAAAAATGAATAATCGCCCGCCCGGTCGTTGGCTTTTGCGTGCTGGGCGAGGTGCAAAATTTGAAAACCGGAGGCCAACCGCAGGAACTCGGTTTTCGTCGCTTCTTTTCCAGTCAAAGCGAGACCGTCGGTGATTTTTGCAATTTTAAAAACCTCTTCGCCGGTGAACGGCAGGGGCGATAAATCCGCCCGCGTCCGATTTCGCATGGCAATTAATGAATCTTGAAAAACGGTGGTGCCGTCGAAAAATGGGGCGATGGCCAACAGTTTTTGGGGTTCTCCAACGTGGTGGTTGGGGTTACTTTCCATTTCATTTTGCATTGAAATTGAGTAGGCGTAACTCAAAATTGTATTTTTTGAAAAATATTTATGCAAATGAAAACGGTCGGGTCTCGCCGATTTTTCAGTTAAAAGTGCTTCAAAAGGTAAATAGTTCAAAACTCCGTCGGGTACGATGGTCAGTTCGCTGGGCAACAAATTTCCGAACGGAGCGAGCAAATTTTGATACAAATCGAAAGCCGTTTCGGCGTAGTCGTTGGCCGAGGAAAGATAAATTTCAGGCGTTTTTTCAGGCGAGGTAAAATATTGGGTGATGGCTGTCCGCATCGTTTTGACTTGATTTTCGAGCGGATAATTTTTTGGAATTTGCCGAAAAACGAGGGTGTCGCGGCGCAACAAAAAAGCATAAACCGCCGAATCGCCCGTGAAAAATTCGAGCAAACCTTGATTTTCGGACAGCCCGTCCTGCACATTTTTCAGGTTGATTTTTGGAAATTCGGAAGCCGCTGAAAAATAATCGGGGCAGACGGTTTTGATTTTTTCCCGCAGGTTTTCCTGCTGGTTTTTCAGGTTGAAAATTTTGTCGGCGAGGACATCTTTTTCGGCAGCCGCAGCATTTTCGCCGAGTTCAAAAAGTGATTTTTCGACCTCGACGATGGATTGGCGCAAGTCATTTTCTTCGTCGGTCAAAATGGGTGGCACCGAAAATTGGCGGCGCGTTTTGTTTTCCAAAACCTGTTGAAAAAGCAAAAGGCTTTTCCCGTTTTCGGAATATTCGAAAGCGGCGACGAGCCATTTTTGGTCGGCAGTCGCTTCGAAAAGTTGCAGGTTTGTGCGAATGGTTTGGTCAAAATTTGCGACCGCCTGTTTGTAAAAAGCCATTTTGCTACGCTCGGAATGGAACTCAGAAATGCGCGAAAAAACAATGTTTTTGGCATCTTTAAGCAATTCATCAGCTTCGACCAGAAGTTTTGGGTCGGGCGTTTTTCGGAATTTTTCGGCCAAAACGGACGATTTTTGGAGCAGGGCATTCCAAAGATATTCGGGGTGTTCGAGCGTTTTTGGATCTGCCGATTTTACATATTTCAAAACCATCAAACAGGTGTCGGCGTAGGCCAAAGCACGGTCGTGGTCGCCCAACATTCGATATGCTTTGCAAAAATTAAAGCAAAATTCAGGTTCTGGCAGTGGATGTTCACCCGTTTTTGCACCAAAATATTGGCCGCGAAGTGAATATTCGATGGCTTTTTTGGGGTTTTTGCAAGCATTGTACGACGTGCCGATGACCCAAAACATGGCCGGCAGGTTTTGACTTTCCGAGCCTTCCACTTTTTCAAACATGGCAGCGGCGCGCATTTGGTATTCCAGCGATTTTTCGGGCTGGTTTAATTTGACATAAATCGAACCCAGCATGCTGATGCACAGCGCAGTTTTGGCACTTTCGCCCAATTGCGATTCAAAAATGGGGAGTGCCATTTCCATAAATTCCGCGCTTTTTTCATAATTTCCGTGCGATCCATGGATGTTTCCGAGGTTCAAATGATAAGCCGCAAAGTCAACATGATTGGTCAGGCCTGCGTTTTTCAAACTTCGAATGGCTTTCAAAGCATAATCCACACTTTTTCCATAATCGCCGGTGGACGCCGCTAATTTTTGGAAAATCCGCGCCGCTTCGGCTGAATTTTCGCCAAAAACGGACAATTGCAAGGCCAGCATTTTTTCAAAAATTCGAATGGCTTCGATATTTCGATTTTGATAGTTCTGGCAACTGGCCTGAAAATCGAGCAGCAAAACCAAATCTTGCGTGTTCGCCGGGTCAATTTTTTTAAGCAATTCGGCGGCAGCCCAAAAATCAGCGAAGGCCACGTCGTACTTTTTTTCCCTAAATTTTTGTTTGCCGGACGCAAAAAGCACGGCCACGAACTCGAAAGTTTCGCGGCGGTCGGCGGCTTCCAAATCTGCTTTTTTTGAATTTAAAAAGTCAATGGCCGTTTTCCTTCCAATTTTTGAAAGACTGTCGGCAGCCAAAACAATGGGTGATTTTTTGAGCAGTGGGGCGATTTTGGATTGGCCAAACAGGTTGGCAATTGCAAAAAAAGCAATTCCAAAAACAAGTGTTGCTCGGGGACGAAGGCATTTGTAAATATTTCTCATGTCTGGACAAATAGTTTTTTCTACTTCAAACAAAGGCGATTCGGTAGGGTTTTATTTTGGTGAAAATGGTTTTTAAAATATTTTTCAAAACTACTTGGGCAAGTCAAATAGGGAATTTTCGGGCGGGATGTTTTTTGAAAACAAACGTATTCTGCAGTCACGGGATGCTGTCTTGATTTTAAAGTGAAAAATCCGCGTTCCATATTTTTAATCGTGTTTGGCCGGTAAATCTTACCTCAAACTGGTAACTTTAAAGCAAGGCCGCAATCAATTTTCGAGAAATCCAGTAAGCCACTTACATTTGGTGGGTCATTTTTTTGGTATGAGAATCTTCCGAACATTCACTTTTGCAATCATTTTTTTGCTCACCACCGCCGCCGCACCGAAACTCGCGGCGCAGGAACTCCCCCATTTTGATTGGTTCACGACCGAGCAAGGGCTGGCCGACAACAATGTTTATTGCGTTTTTGAGGATTCGCGGGGGCTGATTTGGGTGGGGACGCAGTATGGCCTCTCACTTTATCTCGGCAATGGTTTTAAAAATTACCAGCCCGAATCGGGCGACCCCCATTCACTCCCGGAAGCCATTATCATGGACATCGTGGAGGACAAAAACGGCCACCTTTGGTTGGCCGCATTCGGCGAGGGGCTTTTTGAATTTGACCCAAAAACTGCTGTTTTTAAAGCATTTCGCCACGACCCAACGGATTCGACGAGCATTTCAGGGGCAAATGTTTGCGCCCTCCAATTCGATTCGGAAGATATTTTGTGGGTCGGGACTTATGATGAAGGTTTGAACAAATTTGACCCAAAAACCGGAAGATTCCAGCGTTTTTACTTGATGAAAAACCCTTCCGGCCAGGAAAAATTTTGGTACAACACCGTTTTTGATATTTTAGAGGATCCTGGCGGACGGATGCTTTGGCTGGCGGCCAACAATCGGGGGATTGTTCGTTTTGATAAATTGACCGGCCAATGCACGTCGTTTTCGTCCACTCGTCCGAACACCGAACGCAACTCCGTCCGAAAAATAGAACACGGCCCCGAAGGCTTGCTTTGGGCAGCGACTTTCAGCGCGGACATGGCTTTGGTGGACAAAAAAAGTGGCCTTTACCAATATTTTCCGATGGATGCGGCGCGATGGCAAGCGTTCAGTGCTTTTTCCAACATTGCGGTGGATTTTGTCCGAAAATCGCCCACCGAATTTTGGGTAGCCACGCTCGACCGGGGTTTGGCCATTTTCAATACCGAAAATCGCCAATACTACACCATCCCCACCGTGCCGATTGCTTCGGTAAAACAATCGGTCAGCGGCGTTTTCCTCGACCGGAACCAACGGCTTTGGGTGATGAACGACGACAACGGCCTGTCGTTGTTCGACCCGACGGCGCGGCCTTTCCATTTTACGGCCATCCAACAACCCGACCCAAATGCCGACGTGACCACCGATCTCGCTTTCGACCCCGCTCGAAAATTGTTGTACGCGACCACCAACAACGACCGGGGGTTTTATATTTTCAAAAAAGTAGGCGACGGTTTTGTTTTTGACAGAGCGGCGACTGGGATTTCTGCCATCAACCATACCTATCATGCCGTCGCTTGCGATTCTGAAAAACGGGTTTGGGTCGGCGGCGCGACGCTCCCGTGGAGCGGGCAACGTGCTTCGCAACCTGCTTTTTTGCAATATTTTCCAGAAAAAAACACCCTCGAACCCGTTTTGAAACCTGAATTGACGGCTTTCCAAATCCAGGAACATTCCATCCACGACATTTTTTGCGAACCGACCAGCGGCATCATTTGGATTGCTTCCGATTACAATGGCTTGATCCGTTGGGATTCGCGGGCGGGCAAGGCCGAAATTTTTCGTTTGCCAAAAAAGCCCTGCCTGATGACGGCACTTTCAATTGACCCTGCTGGAAATGTTTGGTTTTCAACTTTGGAAAACGGTTTGTGGGCTTTGAACCCCCGCTCCGGACAATTCCGGCAAATGACGACGACCGCCGGTTTTCGTTTTTTGTCGGTTGCGGTTGCGGCGGACAGCAAAATTTGGGCTTTGATGGATGGGTTCGGTGTGCAGGTTTTTGACCCAAATTTGCCAGATGAACAAATCGCAAAACAACTTGGCCTCGCCGAAGGTCTTGCTGCCCGGAAATGTTGCAAATTGGCTACCGACCCCAACAGAAAAATGTGGGTCAGCACCGAGCGCGGCCTGTGTTTTTGGGACGAGGCGGCGCAGCGTTTCAAAACTTATCAACAAAACGACGGCTTGGTCAGCGACTATTTGTATGCCCAAGGATTGACTGTCGCGCCCGACGGGCAAGTAATTGTCGGCCAAAACAACGGCATCAATTGGTTCAAAACCTCGAAGGAATTTAGCCAAATCCCGTTGCCGAAAATCTGGCTGACGGGTTTTCAAGTGCATGGCAAGGATTTTTTCCCGGAAAAGGATTTGAACTTCGAACGGTCACTTTCACTGGCGCACGACCAGAATTTTCTGACCATCCATTTTGCTTCGCTGCAATTTACCGACCCCGACAAAAACCGTTTTCTATTCCGATTAAAAGGGGTGGACAAGGATTGGAACGGCGGACGGCAAACGTTCGCGTCTTATACAGATATCAAACCCGGCGACTATGATTTTGAGGTAAAAACTGTCGATTTTCGGGGCGTTTGGAGCGAGATTTTGACTTTGAAAATTTCCATCCGGCCACCGTGGTGGCAAACGTGGTGGGCGATTTTGTTTTATTTTTTGACCTTGGCTGGGCTGGGCAATTGGTTTTGGAAAACCCAATTGAACCGGAAATTGGCCGAGCAGGAATCCCGCCGACTCCGCGAAATGGACGATTTGAAAACACGGCTTTACGCAAATATCACCCACGAATTCCGCACGCCGATTACTTTGATGCTCAGCCCGGCGGAGCAGGCGATCCGAAATTTTGACAATTTGTCAAAAAACGAACTGATCCAACCGCTCGAACTGATCCGAAAAAATGGCCGCCGTTTGCTCGGCCTCGTCAATCAAATCTTGGATTTGCGACGGCTCGAATCTGGGAAAATGACGGTCCAATTTGTGCACGGCGACGCCATGCATTTGCTCCGTTTTGTGGCCGAAAGTTTTTATTCGCTGGCCGAAACGAAAAACATCCGGCTGATTTTTGAAAATGGGCACGAGCCAGTTTTCATGGATTACGACCGCGAAAAATTTGTCCAAATTTTCAGCAACCTAATTTCCAACTCGCTCAAATTTACCCACGCGGGCGGGCGGGTCATCATCGAAGCGGCGCAGAAAAACGGGCATTTTTTTGTCGAAATAAAAGACTCCGGTATCGGCATCGCGCCGGCGGATTTGCCGCAGGTTTTCGACCGGTTTTTTCAGGCGCACCAAATTGCAAAACCCGACGTGACGGGTTCGGGCATCGGGCTTTCGTTGACCAAAGAATTGGTCGAATTGCTCGACGGCAAAATCGAGGCGGAAAGCATCGTCGAGGTCGGCTCGGTTTTTCGGGTGATTTTGCCGGTCCGGCAGACGGCTGCCGAGGCCGACGCGGTGCCGGATGAAATTGAAATGCTCCATTTTTCGGCATTGCCGCCCACCGGTTTTTCGGAAATTTCAGAAAACGGCCAGCCCAAACCGCTTGCACTCGTGGCCGACGACAACCCGGAAATGGCGGGTTACATTGCTTCTTGCCTGCGCCAAAAATTCGAAGTTCGCGTGGCCGCAAATGGTCGGCTGGCCTGGGAAATGGCCCTCGAACGCGCGCCTGATTTGATTGTCAGCGATGTCGTGATGCCGGAAATGGACGGCCTTGAACTTTGCGAACTTTTGAAAAACGACGAGCGGGTGAGCCACGTCCCGGTGATTTTGCTCACGGCCCGCTCCGAAATCGCCGACCGTTTGGAAGGCATCCGGCGCGGTGCGGACGTGTATTTGGCCAAACCATTTAATGTGGAAGAATTGGTTTTGCACGCAACTGGGCTGGTCGAACTGCGCAAAAAACTGCGGGAACGCTACAATTTTCCGCCTGCAAAATGGCAAGAAATCCCCGCCGCCGCGCCTGCCGAAGAAAAAGCGACCATCCAAATGGAAGATGCTTTTTTCAAAAAAGTCATCCAGCACATCGAAACGAACCACCGCGACCCGAAATTTAATGTCGAGGCTTTGGCCAAAAAAATGAACATGGCCTACCCCACCCTGCACCGCAAAATTTCGGCTTTGGCCGACAAAACGGCTGTCCAATTTATCCAAGATGCACGGCTGCGGACTGCCCATAATTTGCTCGCCCACCCCAATCCGGGGTTGAATGTTTCGGAAATTGCTTTTGCCGCGGGGTTCAACGATCCTGGTTATTTTTCACGGATTTTCACGCGAGAGTTCGGTTTGAATCCGTCGGAATTGCTGAAAGATTAGTTCAGATAAAAAAATCCATGGCTGAGAGATTTGTCCTACCCATCATTTTTTCACAACGCAAGTCGTTGATTTTCAAAATTTTAAACAGCCAATATTTTAGTTCAGTTTTTTGAGAGAAATGTCCTTGTGGCTTGGCGGCAGGGATGTGCAGTTTTGTATCGCCCAGTTTTTAATTTTTGAAATGTTTTTAGAAAACTGATAACCGACCGTCAGGAATGCAAATCAATCTCCAAAATGCATATCGTCTTTAATCGTGTCCCGTCCAATTTCCATTCTTTTTTCAATGAAATTATTTCGAAAAAGATTTTTGAAAACTGGGTAAGATTCTCTTTTGGCATCACGATAGAGTACTAAAAATCAACTTTTTCACCCACATTCTGCGAAAACAAAAAGTCCGCTCGCGCCGACGAAAGCAAACAAGCGGACTTATTTTGAAAAAATCACTGCCTGAGTTCGGGCAGGCAGCAAACATTCCCAAAACCAAACGCACACCGGACGGTGCGTTGCAACCTCAATTTTACGATGAAAAAAATGTTCTTTCTCGGGCTTCTTAGCCTCGTCGCGATGGGTTTTTCGGCTTTTCGCATGGCCGAAAAACATGAAAAACCAGTTACAAATGAAATGTCGTTACTGCCAGACCTTGTTATCGGAAACATGAAAATGCGCTGCAATGTGAACCGGAGTTTTACGGTTCGGGTAAAAAACATCGGCACCAAGAAATCTGCCACCTCAACATTATTGATCAAGCCGCTCGGAACTGAGGCTGAGCGGTGTTTGGGTCAAACACTTTTCATCGTTCCGTCGATTGTGCCGGGTCGGGAACGTGTTTTTCGAATCAACCTCAAACCTGAAAATTCGCGCTGCAATTGCCACGCATCCTTTTTTAAAATCGAAATTGCGGTGGATCCCGACAACTTTTTACTCGAATCGGACGAGACGAACAATGAAGCATTTTTTGATGGTGAAGGGGAATGATTGCCCCGAATGACTCAAAAAATTTGCCGGGGCGACCGAAAAATCGTCCCGGCATTTTGAACCGAAAATGTTTTTTTGAAAAACTGATAACCTGCCGTCAGGAATGCAATTAACTCTCGAAAACAGCGCAAATGCTTTCTCTTCCGAAGCAACGTGCCCTGCTAATTTTCAAAAACCTAAGTTTTTTTTTCACTCAAAAATTTTTTTAAAATTATGAAATCCATCATTCAAATCTTTTTGGTTTTCGGGCTGATGCCCTTGTTTTCGAGTTTTACCCGCCCCACATCATCGGTTGAAATGGCAGGTCGTGGGCCGCTCATCACGGCGACGGTCACGACCTCGACTTATTGCAAAAGCGGAAATTCCTGCGCCAATTGGCAAATGGCCCAGGTAAAAAGGCACGGTTTCAAAATCACGCTCACCGGTGCGTCCATCACTTTTTACAATTCGAATTTTGTGTACAATGTTTATGAAGGCACTGACCCATACATGGGGACAAGCCAAATTATTGCGCCGCTGGTCGCCTCTTTTCCTTGCACACAAAATGTAGTGGAATTTGCCAGTGGCCAATTTAAAAACAACACTGATTATTCGGTACTCATCGATGCGAGCGGCTCGAACGGCCTCGTGACTTTCAAAACGGGCGCGGGCGCGGGCACGAGTTGTATTCAGAAAGTTGATAACAATACGGTAAAAAAGAATTGACCGAAACGGGAATCCGCAAAAATCCACTCCAAGAATTGCTTAAAAAAAACGGCGTGGAAAATGATTTTTCCACGCCGAAATCACCCAAATTTTTTCCAGCCAAAAACAAAAAGTCCGCTCGCGCCGACGAAGCAAACAAGCGGACTGGTTGAATTGGCACTGGCTGCGTCCGGGCAAGCCAGCACTCTTTCTAAACACAAACGTACTCCGGATGGTGCGTTTTCAACCTCATTTTTTACGATGAAAAAATTTTTCAATCTCACCTTTGCCGCTTTGGCAATTTTTCTGGTCGGTTTTTCGCCAACCAAAATTCATGGACAAATCGCCAATGTTTATGGCACTGCTGCCATGAATGAAAGTTTTGGCGAAGTGCTGGCACTGGGTACCAGTTATTACACGACGGGTCACCACCTTGCGCCAAACCCGACCACGTATTCTGCCCAAATCACCAGTATCAAGTCCACGGCGATCGGTACGATAAATTGGGTCAAGGAACTTTGTGGTCCCGCAGGCGAATCGCTCAATCTCTCCGACATCAAAGAGTCTGTCAGCGGCAACCTGATCGTGGTGGGAAATGTGTTCCCGGGTGTAAACAGCAGTGCCAACAACCGGTACTTCGTCGCGGAAGTCCATGCCATCACAGGTGCAGTTTTGCAGTCAAAAATAATTGCGCGATCGGGAAGTTTTCGCCAGTTGAGGCCGCGCATCACCAAAGTAACCGATTGCAACGTGGCGTGCGGGGGCGCGTACATCGTTACTTCATGGGTGGACAACGGCTCGCCGGACAATGTTTTTGCCATGAAATTGGACTACGGCCTCAACGTGGTCTGGGCCAACGACTACGAAGCGGGGGGCGACGACGAACCCTATGGCATCATTGCCACACCGGGCGGAGGCGCAATCATTTCGGGTCATTCGAGCACCAACGGCTGGCAAAATTTTCTCCTCGAACTGGACTGTAATGGCAACATCGGCCCTTGCACCAAAGGCTTGAAGCCCACGGCAGGCTGGGTCTTTTTGAATGGCGGCATCGCGCGGGCGCTCAACGGCGATATTTTGCTCTGTGGTGCTGCCCAACCTCCCGGCACGGATCGTCGAGCCACCGCCTGTCGCGTCAATCCTTGCGGCATCCCGGTGTGGTCAAAAATCTGGCACGGGGTGCCAAACGTCGCAAATCCGGAAATGATGTGGACCAGCATCGGGCAACTGAACAAGACCAACGGCAACGTATACGCTGCGGGCTTCGTTGACAACGGTACTGGGTTTGAGCCGCGCATCACCAAATATGCCTTCGCTTCGGGTGCCACCAATTTTTACAATGATTTTGGCGGTGTCGGTGGAGGTGTGGGCGGTGGGCTTGGCCTAGTCGGTACTGCCACCAAAGTAGTACTGGCTGCCTACAAAACCGTTCCCGCACCGCCGGGATTTGGACTGCTCGAAGGTTTTTTGACCCATCAGGGGGCCAACCTTGACGCTTGTGATCCAAAAACAGCAATTGCACTCCCGAATATGCCGCTCGCAGTGACCCAGATGCAATGGACAACATCACCAGTCCAACTCACGGTCACCCCACACTGCTGCAACGCCAATTTAACTTGGCAATCTGCCGATGTGTGCTCGATTTCGAACAAACCGGCTGGAAAAGAACGGACTGGAAAAAACAGTATTTCGGAACCCAGTGATTTCGAAATCCACCCAAACCCAGCCAACGACGTGCTCGAAATCATTTTTTCAAATGAAGAAACCGCTCGCGGCCAGTCCATCCAAATCTTCGATTTCACCGGAAAATTGGTAAAAACCCAACCCATGACCGAGGGCACGACCGAAAGTTCGGTGGACATCGCCGATTTGCCGAAAGGCGTTTATTTGGTAAAAATCGGAGACGGCGAGGGCAAGAAAATGACAAAAATGTAAGTGAAAAATGTTTTGATAAAGTGAAAAACGGCTAATCCCACAATGGCCACGTGTACTCAAATGGAGAGACCTGTCCCGATTTTTTCGGGGCAGGTCATTTTTACCAAATCAAAAAATTGACAAAAACGCAACCGGCGGCTGACGCCTAAAAACCCAAAAAGTGAAATCTGTCCGTCAAAGTACGTGCGAGGTTTTGGCCATCGAAACATCTGAAAAACGAAAAATCAGAAATTTCGAGGCTACAACCGGACACTATCTTTGACGGACATTTTTCTTTTTCACCCTTCAATTTTTTTCGATGAAAAAACACTTCCTCTTTCTGCCCATTTTTTTGGCAAATCTGCTCGTCCAAACTGCGGCGCAAGCCAACACTTTTATCGTCACCGCGACCGGCAACAGCGGTCTTAACACACTCCGGCAGGCCATTTTGGATGCAAATGCAAATCCGGGAGCGGATTTGATCACTTTTGCCATCGGCAACGGGGCGCAGTCAATTTCGGTCATTTCAATCTTGAATATCACCGGGGATTTGACAATTGACGGCTCGACCCAGCCCGGTTTCGCGGGCACGCCACTGATAAAAATTGGCTCAAATTACACTGCAACTGTCATGAATTTTGAGACCGGCGCGGCCAATGTCACCGTCCAATTTTTGGATTTTTCAAGAGTCGGCACCTCGGCAGGCGATGGTTTGACCTCTTCATCGAACGGAAATATTTCCATCCAAAATTGTTGGATAAAAAACCGGCGGGGCGGGATCACAATCCAAGGTGCTTCGCAAGTCACGGTGACTGGCAACGATTTCACTGATTCTGGGGTGAAGGGCGGTTGGGCGATGACTTTCAACTACATCAGCGGTACGATGGATGTCCAATCCAACACTTTCGGTGGGGTGACGGCACAGGGAATTTACATGGGTTTTACCTCCAACAAAACTTTTGGGGCAGCGAGCGGCGACCTGCGGGTCGGGGCTTTTTTGAAAAATATCAAACTCCCACTTTGGATCGCGCACGGTTCTGGCATCACAGTCAACGGGATTGATTTGGGGAAAACGGGCACGCCGGGCAGCTACGGCGTTATTTTTTCTTACGTTGACAATTTGTCGCTGACTAATTGCATCCTCTCAAATCGAACGAATGCTTTTACCCTCGAATATTGCTCCAACATTACCGCCACCGGAAACGACCTGACCAACACTGGCCTGAAAACCGGTGCGGCAATGGCTTTTCAAAACATCACGGGAACGATGGCTGTCCATTCCAATATTTTTGGCGGGGCAACGGTCTTGGGCATTTTATTGGCCTACGCGTCCAACCGAACTATCGGCAACAACACGGGCGACATCCAAGTGGGTACCGGCCTGAAAAATGTCAAGACTGGGATGCGCGTCACCCAATCTTCTAACATCACCATCACGGGTATTGACTTGGGAAAAACAGGCACGGTGGGCAGTTACGGCTTGACCGCAGACTACGTCAACGGCCTGTCGCTGACCAACTGCAACCTCGCCAACCGAAAACAAGGCCTTGTTTTCCAAGCCTGCTCGAACGTAAACATTACTGGCAACAACTTCACCAATTCGGGGGTGCAAAACGGCTCAGCCATGCTCCTGCACACCATTACCGGGACGCTCGACGTGCAGTCCAACACCTTCGGCGGAACCGGTCTGGCGGGTATCAATTTATACAACTGCCCCAATCTGACCATCGGAAAAAACACTGGGAACATTCGCGTCGGCAACAGTTTTCTCAGCCTCAAAATCCCGTTGTGGATTGACAACTGCCCCAATACAACCGTTACTGGCATCAATTTCCTAAAATCCGGGGCGCAGGACGGCTACGGCATCGTGGTTTTTGCATCCCCCAATTTTACGGCCACGGGCAACAACTTCGTCAACCGTTCGGAAGCCATCGTGATTTCCGGCGGCGGCGACGCGGTGGCGGCCACGCTCACTTGCAACAATTTTCAAAACAACAATGTCGCGCTCCAATTTCAGAACACCGGAACCGGAACGCGGACGGTCAACAATAATTCGTTCTCCGGAAACAACACCGCACTTTCCAACACCACCAACCCTTCCCAAACCATTGATGCCACCAACAATTGGTGGGGCGCGGCCAGCGGCCCGGGCGCGGCGGGCGGTTCGATTTTTGGCAACAACATCATCACCGTTCCATTTTTGACCTCGCCGCCCGGCTGCGCGGCCTATCCAGATGCCGACGGCGACGGGTATGCCGTGCCCGACGATTGCAACGATTTCAATAATGCCATCCACCCAAACGCCCCCGAAACCTGCGGCAACGGCATTGACGAAAACTGCGACGGGTTCGATGCCGTGACTTTCACGGTCGCTTCGTCCACCGTCAAACCGGATTGTTTCGGTGGTAGCGGAGAAATCACCATCACCTGTTCCGGCACACCGCAAATTTTTGATTTTGACTGGGGCGACGATGGCGGCGAACTTCTAAATGTCCAATCGCCCCAAACTTTTGATTTTTTTGCAGGCACCTACACCGTCAGCGTGACCAACGATTGCGGCATCCTCCGTACAAAAACGGTCACGATGACCCAACCCGCGCTGCTCACTTTGTCCATTCAAAGTATCACGAATATTGCCGGGGGGCTGCGGCGGGTGCGGTTGGCGAGCACCGGGGGCACCGCGCCAAAACAGTACCGAGCCGACAACGGCGATTGGCAAACCTCTGTTTATTTTAATGTTTCGCCGGGGGTGCACGATTTTTTTGTGGAAGATTTCAACGGCTGCACCGAAGAAATTTTTGGTGCCAACATCCCGCTCGCTCCGGTGGACGACCGCGGTGGCGAACATTTCGAGTTTTCAAATTTTAAAATTTTTCCCAATCCAAACGCCGGCATTTTCAATTTTGAACTGCCCTACCCTACCCTGCCGGGGATGTTTTTGAAAATTTCGGACCTCGCCGGACGTGTTTTATTTGAAAAAAATATTGACCTCGAAAGCCAAAGGCAAACCATCGAGGCTGATTTTTTGCCGGAAGGCTTGTATTTTTTGCAAGTTTTTTCGGCGGGGAAAATTTTGGCGGTGGAGAAATTCGTGAAAAACCGGTAATCTTTCGGTTCGATACAATCAATCCGAGCATTTAAAAATACAACCGAAAACCAAAACAGGGTCGCCGAAAACTGAAAAGAGTAGGCATTTCCACATTTTCATTTTTTGAAAATTTTCCAACACATGAATCACCTTCGTTACCTCCTTCCCATTTTACTTTGGCTGACGATGCCGACGAGCCGGACATTTTCGCAGTGCATCGCGCACGCTCCTGCCAATTTCGTCTCGACCCCCATTTCGAACACCTCCACCAAATTATCGTGGAATCAGGTGTCGTCCTTCACCCAATATCGGCTGACCGTCGAAACGGACAGCGGCTTGATCATTTTGAACAATGTTTTGGTCAACGGCACTTCCCGCACGGTCACTGGGCTGAACACCAATTCCACCTATCTCGCCAATGTGCGGGTGCAGTGCTCCACCGGAAACGTCAGTTCGAACGTGTCGTGGCTGGGTTTCAGCATTTGCCTGCTGCCAGCACCGACCCATTTTGAAGGCACGGTTTTGCCGGGTGCGCCGCCACTGATTTCATGGACGTGGGACACAATGCCGGGCGCGATCGGCTATCAATTGAAAGTGACCGACCTGAACACCGGCATCGTCCAGACTTTCAACCCGATGAACCCTTTCCAGACCACCGATGCCATTTTGGGGCACACCTATTCGGCGACCGTCGCTTCAAAATGTGCGAATGGAGGCATTAGTCCGTATGTGAGTTTGCGAACAGTGAAGGTGATTATCATTGACGAAGTCGTCCAATACAACGGTGGCAATTGTGGTTTTGAAGATGCAAACTGTCCACTTTCTCCAAATTCCTCTAACCCGACTTACAATATTTCAAAGCCAAACGACCTCCTGCAATTCCAAAATATTACTTTTCTAAATGGTGAAACCCGGAAAATTTATAAATTCAAGATTTGGGACACGGCCATCAACCCGCCGCCGACTTCTGCAAAATATGTCGAATTCAAACTGGCCTTTGAACCAAACAGCGGCCTAGCCAAATTCAAACAGACTGCGGCAAGCGCGTATTACAGTGTTATTCGACAATATGGCAGCGAACTTTACCTCCGAAAAACCAATTCTGCTGGGACGGTCGCAACCGATTTGGATTACATCAGGTTTGCCAATTTCTTGGCCGCCAGCAGCACGACTTCGTTCCAATTGGACATCACGCGACTCGCGAGCAAAGGCATGCAACTCCAATATTGGCTTTGCAAAACCTGCTCCCTTCCCCCGTCACTCGGCGGAGACGACGATATTTTTACCGATGAAATTACCCTGAACCTTGCTCCGCACGAACTCACTTTGGCGGTCGAGACCTTTCCAAATCCCACAAACGACGCGGCGATTTTTCGTTTTCAACTGCCCGAGGAACAGGCCGTGACCCTCACGCTATTCGATGCCGCTGGAAAAATTGTCCGCGAATTTATCACCGACGAATGGCACGAGGCCGGAACCCACGAACTCGAACCCGACATTTCCAAATTGCCGCCGGGCGTTTACCGCTGCGTGTTGCGTACTGAAATGGGCACCCAAAATTGTTCGATGGTAAAAATGTAGCATTTCAATTTGGTGAAAAAAGGCCAGGAGCAGCGTGTTTGCCTCTGGCCTTTTTATTTTTACCCCATGAAAAAAAGCGAATTGGTTCAGACGTTTTTCGCACTCCGCGCTGACCAAATGAAGGAAATGAAGCGGTTTGCCGCCTCCGATTTGGTCAATCGAGGGTCGCGGCGCATCCATGTCGAGGCACTTCTTCGGCATTTGGTACAAGTTTTTCCGGATGCCGAAAGCGATGAACTCCTGCTTGCCTATGTTTGGAAAGTACTTTTTGGAAAAAAAGAATTTGACAAATCCGAGGCCAGCAAAATCGCCTCCGATGCCCTGGCGGTGGTCAAAGAATTTATCATTCGTGAAGAACCTACCCGAACCAAAGAATTTGACCGCCTGATGCTGCTTTCCCAGTTTTATTTGAAAAATGACCTTGAAAAATTTTTCAAACAGACCGTTGCCGAAATTCGCCGAAAATTGGAATCCGCAAGCATCCCCGACCGCTGGTCCCATTTCGAGTCTTTTCTTTTGGAAGATTTGCAATCTGAACGCGACTCCAAGTTTTATCTCCAAAAAGACGACCCCAATCTTTCGGCTGCTTTTCAGCACCTGAATTTGTTTTATTTGATTTCAAAACTGCGACTTTCCTGTGGCCTCGCTGCCCACAACCAGTTGTCACCAACCGATGAAGCCCTCCGTGATTGGCTCGAACCTGACGCCGAACTCCTCCGCCAAAATGCCCACCTGCCCGCTGTGGAAATTTGGTTGACCGCACTTTGGATGTTCAAATCTGGTGAAGAAACAGATTTTATGCGGCTTTGCGAATTGATGGACGAACACCAAAACCACCTCTCTTTCGATGACCTGCGCGAATTGGCCGCCCATTTGCGTCTTTTTTGCAGCCGAAAATTTTTGACTTTGGGTGACGAATCTTGGTTGGGCAAAATGTTCGGATTGCAAACCAAACACCTCGAACTTAGATATTTGCAAACTGAAAATGGCAAAATTTTGCAAGGCGCACTGCTCAGCCTTGTTTCCGTCGGCATCAAATTAAAGCGTTTCGAGGAAGTCGAAAAAGCCCTCGCCACTGTCAGCACGAACATCATCGGAGCAGACTCACCCGAACGCGCACTAGCTTATAATAAAGCCCTGCTCGCTTTCGCCCAGGGAAAAATAAAAGAAGCAGACAAAATCATCCCGTCCTACGATTTTGAAGATGTCCAATATCAAATCGTCTGCCGTGTCCTGATGATGAAAATCTGGTACGAAACCGACGAACTCGACCGCCTCGAATCCGAAATCAACACGTTCCGGGTTTATATCCATCGGGCTTGCGAGGAGAAAAAAATCATCACCCCGGCGAGGAAGGAGGTGAATTTTGCCTTCCTTCGTTTCATGTCCAGCCTGCTCAAATTCAAGTTTACCAAACCACGCGAGCAGATTTTGGAAAAAATCGCAGAATTAAACGAAAAAAAAACCGTCGCCGACCGTGATTGGCTGCTCGAAAAAATGGAAAATCTGCTAAAACGGTAAGTGAACTTTGAACGAGGAACAGTGAACGATGAACTTGGGCTAAACCATTGATTTTCAATTTTTTACAAACAATTTTTAAAAACACACGACTCCCTCCCCCACCCCACAAACCTCCTATTTTGAGGCAAAAAGCCCCGTTTCGGACACCCCGAAACGGGGCTTTTTTGTATGGTAAAACGGCTGAAAATGTAATTTCTGGGGCTTGGCCGCCCCCCCACCTTTGAGTCATCGAAAGCGAAAAACACAAACTCGCAGCCGATAAAAAAAGGGTGGTCGCCGAAATTCCCTGAACAGAGTAGGCACACAAATTCATTTTCTATCTCAATTTTTCAAATGAAAAATTCAATTTTCTCCACCGTTTTCACTTGCCTTTTGGCAGTTCTTTTCACGACAAACGTCGCTTTTTCACAAACTGCAACCACCGCCTGGAAAATGGGTGGCAACACTTTCACCGCCGCTTCGATGTCGGGCGATTGGTGGTTGGGCACAAAAGCCGCTTACCCACTCAAATTCAAAGTCAATTCCATCGAAAAAATGCGCCTCGCACCGACAGGCCAATCCAATTTAATCATCGGCGGCACGACCAGTCAAATTTCTGACCCCAACGTTTTCACCCAACTCGACATCCAATCGCCAACCGTTACCTACGGCGCACGGTTCGGGGCGGTCGCCAAAACCTCCACTTCCGGCGGCTCGGCCAGCGGCACTGCCGAGGGTCGGCTCGCGCAGTGCAACAATTGGAGCGCGGGCGGTGCGGTCACGGCAGTTGCAGGGTATTCTACCGTCACCAATCTGAACACGAGTTACAGCAATTCCATCGGGGCAGGCGGCACTTTTGGGGTCAGTTTGGCCGGCGCAAGCCTCACCAGCAACCCCGGAAATCAAGTCCAAGTGTCGGGCGTGGGCGGTTATTTGAGCGGCGCACCAGCCAGTTATCCCCAAAACGGTTTCGTCACGGCAGTTGCCGGAGTGGACAACATCAACAATGCCAACACCTGGGCCGCTTATTTTGTCGGAAAAACCTACTGCTCTGCCGGGGTCTGGACCTCGTCCGACCGCCGCTTCAAAAAAGACATCCATCAAATTGACGGCGCGTTGGCCATTGTCAATCGCTTGTCGGGAACCCGCTACGAATTTGACCAAGAAAAATTCACGGATCGCAATTTTGCAGCAGGCAAAACGCTCGGTTTCATCGCCCAAGATCTCCGCGAAGTGCTGCCCGAATTGGTCAACGAAGGTGCCGACGGCTATCTTTCTATCAAATACGAAGGCATGATTCCTGTCCTGAACGAAGCAATCAAAGAACTAAAATCCGAAAAAGACACCGAAATCGCTGTGATGCAAACCCAAATTTTGGAAAAAGACCGTCAGATCGAAAACCTCGAAGCACGCTTGGCAAAACTTGAAATGTTGATCGCCAATCTGCCTGCAAAATCTGAAAACCGCAGCAGCCAAAATTTTGAAACACCTGCCAAATCGTCTTTTCAAATCTTCCCAAACCCAGCCAGCGGTTTTGTAAACCTCACTTTTTCAGAAAAAAACGGTACCGACCAAACGGTTCAAATCATGGATTCGACCGGAAAAATTCTGAAAACCACGACCGTAAATGTGGCCGAACAAACCACGCTCGACCTCCGCGATCTGCCACAAGGCATTTACTCGGTCAAAGTCGGCAGCGGTGCAGCACAGCAATTGACAAAATTTTAATAGTGATGAAAATGTGTGCGGGGCGGCTGGAAAGTCGCCCTGCTTTTCAAAAAAACTTCCCCAAAAAAATTGACCCCAAATCTCTTTCTCAAAAAAAATTCTTCCATCCTTTAAATTTAAAAAAAATGAAATCGCTCTTTCAAATTTGTTTTCTCGTCGGCATCATGCCTTTGTTTTTGAACTTTACTACCCTCGAACAACCTGAACTGACCAAAAAAGGCCCATTAATCACCGCCACCGTCAGCACCCAACTTTATTGCAAAGTCGGCAAGACCTGCGGCACTTGGCAAAACGGTTTCAAACGTTGGCACGGTTTCAAACTCACCCTCACCGGTGCGTCCATCAGTTTTTACAACTCCAATTTTTCGTACAGCATTTATCCAAATGCCACCGGCACCGGCAACCCCATCGCCACTTTTCCTTGCACCCAGAACGTGGTCGAATTTGCAGGCAGCCAATTGGCAAATTCGACGACATATTCGGTAGTCATCAAGCACAACAACAGTTCGAATGCGGGCATGGTGGTTTTCACAACAGGCACGGGCGCAGGTAGCAATTGTGTGGTTGGGCCGGTCCAACTTGGAAATGACGTTCCGATAAAATTGTAAACGTGGTTAAAAATTTGTGCTGGGCGGCTGGGAAGTTGCCCTCCTTTTCAAAAGATTTTATTTCAATTTCAATAGATTTTTAATCGTGGGAGGCTGGAAAGTTGCCCACGATTTTTTTTAAAAGTCTATCCCCAAAAACTGATATCCTGCTTTTTTCGGCCAAGTACAAATTGAAAGCAAAGGACAGCGGGAAGATTTTTTGAAAAAAACACCCGGAAATGCAGGACAGCGTGCTGGGTGTTTCAGTATATTTTACTTAAAATTTACTCCAATTTTGAGTAAATTTTAAAAACAGGAGAGATTTCTTCAATATTTAGGCATTTTCCAGCCGTTCAAATATTCCTTTTTCAAAAACCGATTGGCTGCTTTGTCATTTTTGAAAGACTGTTTTTCGGCATCCCAAAAAAGTTTTCGTCCAGTTCGCAGCGCAATATTCCCCATTTGACAAACGATGGCCGCGTTCACACCAAGTTCGATGCCGCAATTCAGTTTTTCAGGCGAATTGTTTCTGATGCAATCCAAAAAATTCTGGGTGTGCAATTGCAAATAATCCACGCCGCCGGGCCGAAATTGGTCGGGCAAGTCTTCTATTTTATATTTAAAAATGCCGTCTTTTCCTTTTTCAAGTTCAGGGTTTAAAGCCCAATTGTTGCGGTCAATCACCAAAGTCCCGTTGTTTCCGATAAACGAAATGCCTTCCGAACGGCCGTACGGCCCAGCGTCAATGCCTTTTGCGTGTTCCCAAAGCAGGTTGAAATTTTCAAATTCATAAACAGCCTGCATCGTGTCCGGCGTTTCGGAAGGCTCGTCGGGAAATCCGAATTTTCCGCCGCCCGCCAAAACGGATTTTGGAAAAGCCGCCCCCATCCCGAGCATCGCAATGTCCAATTGATGCACGCCCCAATCGGTCATCATCCCACCCGCGTAATCCCAAAACCACCGAAAATCGCCATGAAAACGGTTCGGATTGAACGGTCGCTGGGGCGCGGGGCCGAGCCACATTTCATAATCCACGCCCGGCGGCGCGGGGCCGTCCGGTTGAAAAACGATCGGTTTTTTCCAACCCGAATACGACCAACATTTGACCAAACGGATATTCCCCAATTTGCCGGATTTCAAAAATTCCATCGCCGAATGATAATGCGTCCCGCTGCGCTGCCACTGCCCGACCTGCACCATTTTTCCAAAATGCCGTGCCGCCCGGAGCATCACTTGACATTCTTCGACGCTGTTCCCGACCGGTTTTTCACAATAAACATGCTTCCCGGCGGCAAGGCTGTCGCAAAAAATCAGGCAATGCCAATGATCCGGCACACCTATTATTACTGCATCCAAATCTTTCAATTCGAGCAGTTTTCGATAATCTTTGAAAAGTTGTGGGCGATTTCCCCAGTTTTTTTCAGTTTCGGCGGCGCGTTTGTCCAAAACCGATTGATCTACATCGGCAATAGCGGAACATTCCACGCCCGGCGTGCGCATAAAAGCATTCAAATCCGACCAGCCCATGTTGTTCGCGCCGATCAAACCGATCCGAAATTTTTCGTTTGGGCTTTTCATAAATCGAGTATTTAAAATTTAAGTATTTTTTACTTAAAAATTACTCAAAATTTGGGCAATTTCCAACCGTTGTGGTATTCTTTTTCTTTCAATTGATTGGCCGCTCTGTCATCTTTAAATTCCTGTTTTTCAACGTCCCAAAAAAGTTTCCTACCGGTTTTCATCGCAATATTTCCCATTTGACAAACAATGGCCGTGTTCACACCTCGTTCGATGCTGCAATTGAGTTTTTCCGGCGTGTTATTTTTGATGCAATCCATAAAATTTTGGGTGTGCAACTGGACATAATCCACTCCGCCGGGGCGATATTGATCAGGCATATCTTCAAATTTGTATTTGAAAATGCCGTCTTTTCCTTTTTCAAGTTCAGGGTTTACCGCCCAATTTCCCCGGTCAACCACCAAAGTCCCGTTGTTTCCGATAAAAGAAATGCCTTCCGTGCGGCCATAAGGCCCGGCATCAATGCCCGTTGCGTGTTCCCAAAGCAGGTTGAATTTGTCAAATTCAAAAACAGTTTGCATCGTGTCGGGCGTTTCCGAGGCATCGTTTGGATAACCGGGTTTTCCGCCAGAAGCCAAAACACTTTTCGGATATCGCGCATCCATTCCGAGCATCGCAATATCCACCTGATGCACGCCCCAATCGGTCATCATGCCGCCTGCGTAATCCCAAAACCACCGAAAATCAAAGTGAAAACGGTTCGGGTTGAACGGTCGTTTTGGTGCCGGGCCAAGCCACATATCATAATCAACACCATCTGGCACAGGGCCGTCCGGTTTGATTTCAATCGGTTTCATCCAACCTTGATAGGCCCAACACTTCACCAAACGAATGTTGCCCAATTTACCGGAACGCACAAAATCCATCGCCGAGGCATAATGCGTCCCGCTGCGTTGCCACTGTCCGATTTGAACCATTTTGCCATGATGTTTGGCCGCAGCGAGCATCACTTGACATTCTTTGATGCTATTTCCGACCGGTTTTTCGCAATAAACATGCTTCCCAGCTGCAAGGCTGTCGCAAAATATCAGGCAATGCCAATGATCGGGCACACCTATTATTATAGCATCAATTTCTTTCAGTTCCAGTAGTTTTCGATAATCTTTGAAAAGTTGTGGTCGGTTGCCCCAATTTTTTTCGGCCTCCGCAGCACGTTTGTCCAGCACAGATTGGTCAACATCGGCGATGGCGACAAAATCAACGCCTGGCGTTTTCATAAATGCAGACAAATCCGTCCAACCCATACCATTCGCACCGATCAGGGCAACTCGAAATTTATCGTTGGAAGAAATGGTTTTTGAAGTTGCCGCTGCGGATTGGAATGGTGCAGCCAGTGCAGTTCCAGCCAAAACGGCGGTTGAATTTTGTAAAAACGAGCGACGGTTCATAAAAATGAAATTTTAAGTAAAATTTACTTATGATTTACTCAAATTTTGAGTGAGTTTGGAAAATTTGGATTTCAAAATTTGGAATTTCAAAGCCAGATGCTGTCAACTGTTAAATCGTTGTCGAACCAAATTCAGGATAAATTCACGAATGGTCTGTTCCTGTTCGTTGCTCGCAGCCACCACCGTTTCATATAAATTTACCGGAAAGTCTACCGAAACTCGGATAACATTCCGTTTTCGACCGGTCGCGCCCGAACCTGCAACGCGAGCCGTTTTGGTTTGAACAACGCGGGGCGGCTGGATTGCTTTTGGGACGGCAATTTTAGGCTTCAAAACCTGTGATGTTGCCGTCGGTTGCCCAGATTTTCGGGCATTTTGGAAATTTGTTTGGGCCTCATCTTTTTGATACCGTTCGCGGAGAACCTGTTCAATATCAAGTGCCGAAGCGTCATGCGGTTCTTCTTCTTTTTGTCTGACCAATTTAGATTTCATGTTGAAGTTTAAATTTTAAGTACATTTTACTTATTTTTTACTCAAATTTTGAGCAACTCGTCAATCAACGCATTGATTTCTTTTTTGGCCAGTTCATCCGTCCATTCCAAAACGCCTTTCCCCTCGGCAGCACTTCTTGCATAAACTGTCCGGTTTATCAATTGGGTTTTCAAAATCGGGACGCCGTAATCTGCCAGTGCTTCGTTGATTTCCTTGCTGACTTTCGTGCCTTGAATCACTTTGTTTATCAAAATCCGCACGGCCACCGGGTCGCCGACCATCTCGCGTTTGGCCAGCAAAAATTGCAGGTTTTCGTGAAAATTATGGAAAGAATCGAGGCTGTAAATGCTCGGTTCGAGTGGAATGACCACCACATTGGACACCAAAATGGCGCGGTCTGTGATTTCCCCGGCCTGCGGCGTGCCGTCCACGATAACCACATCGTACATTTTTGCCAGTTCGCGCACCCCACTGTCAATCTGACCCGGTTTCGAGGTGCTGAAAACATTGATTTTGGGTTCGAGTTCGGTATCGCGTTTTTCGTGCCAGTCGGCAGCCGATTTTTGTTGGATGTCGGTGTCAACCAAGCAAACTTTTTTGCCCCGGAGCGCAAAACCTACTGCGAGGTTGGTGGAAATAGTCGTCTTCCCTACCCCACCCTTCAAATTGAGGACTGATAAAATCATGGTGTTTCTCGTCATGTTTTTGAATGACCGGGCAAATGTGCAACACGTTTTTGGTATTTCAAACTACTTAAAAAAGTAAAATTTACTTAAAAAATAAGTAAATTTTAAACATGGATATTTTTGACTGCGCCGATTTTTGCCGAAAAAATCAGGTTTACTTATTTTTTACTTAAATTTTAATGAAAAACAAAAAATTTTAAATTTTCAGGCTGCCGCTCCTTTTTCAACTTTTGTGGGAGGCCGGAATGTTTAAAAAACATGGCTTATTTTGATTTTCCGCGACTTTTTCCTGCGATTTGAACCAGTCTGTGATTTTAAAACAAAATGTCGGAGGATGGAAATAATTTGGCGAAAGTATTGTCGTGCAATTTTTGAGTATTTTTTACTTAAATTTTGATCAAATTTTAATTCTTAAAAAATTAAGGCGAATGTAGTTCTTAAATTTTACTCAAAATATACTCAAATTCTACTCAAATTTTCGCGATAAAAAATCTCTTTCGACACGAGTCCAATTTTTAAAGTCAAATCATCTCCCAAATTGGTTACAGGTAACGGATTTGGACTCCCAAATCGGTTATCTTAAAAAAGTGAACGAGTACTCCTTGAAATGTAAATGCGAGTTTCAAATTTGGGCAAATGCACTGAAGTATGGCAAGATTTGATTTTAAGTAGCCAACATGAAGTTTTCGGGTGTTTAAAGTTGCCTAAGCAACGCAAATTGAAGTTGATTTCAAAAAAAAATTTAAAAAAGCATCATCATCACCAAATCTCTTTTGTTGATGTTTAAAAATCTTTTTCTTTTTTGATACTCTTTTTCTTTTTTAGACACGGCTAACATTTTGATTTTCAATGAGTTGTGGAAAATTAAGCAACCAATTTGGGAATACCTGTAACTTTTTTGGGAAAAATACTAACTAATTTGGGAGCAAAGGCAACATATTTGGGAGTCAAAAGCACCCAATTTGGGAAAAAGGGCAACTAATTTAGGAAAACCGCAACCGATTTGGGAAGATTTAAACTTGAAAACCCAAACCGCAACTAATTTGGGAGTTAAATATTTGATTTTGTTCCCAAATTGGTTGCGGTTCGAAGTTTTTATCTTTTAAAATAACCAATTTGGGAAGGATGGGTAGGTACAAAGCCAAACATTCCCAAATTGGTTGCGATTTCCCAAATCCGTTGCTTTTCTTCCCAATTTGGTTATTCAAAGTAACGCCAATCTCCAGATTGGCGAAGCACAAAAGGCCAATCTGGAGATTGGCATTACTTCAAAAATGGCAAAAAAACGCAAAACTGGCGGCAACCGGGGCATCGCCATCATCAAAAAGGCCAATCAACTGATTGAGGCGCGGTATAAATTTGATATCTGGGAGACCCGGTTTTTCCTTTCCGTGCTCTCGCAAATCCGGCGAGACGACTCCGAATTGGAGGTTTACCGGATTTGGTACCGCGATATCGTCAAAACTTTTGGGCTGAAAAGCAATCAATCCTACGAATTGCTGCGCGAGGCGGCCAAAAGTTTGATGCAGAAATCGTTTTATGTCAATTATGAACGCGAGGGCATCGAACGCGAGGTGCAGTACCACATTTTGCGGAAAATTGACTACATGAAAGAAGGCGAGGAAAACAAACAGGTCGAAAATCAAGAATATATTGACGTGACGGTCGAGAACGAAATGATGCCGTTGCTGCTCCAATTGCAAAAGAATTTTACAGCTTACGACCTTCGAAATGTCAAGAAATTGGGGACGTACCCGGTGCGCGTTTATGAGTTGTTGAAGCAATACGAAAGCATCGGCGAGCGCACCATATATATTGATGAACTGAAAAAGATGTTCGAATTGACGACCGAATACCCGCGTTTTCCCAATTTTTACCAGAAAGTTTTGCAGCCCGCTATCCGTGATATCAACCTGCACACGGACTTGACCATCCATGAAATCGAGCGGGTAAAAGAGGGGAAAAAGGTGGTCGCGCTCCGTTTTGCCATCGTAAAAAAGGATGCCGAGCAGGTCGGGAGGATGTGGGACGACCCTAAAATCGTTGGGCGGCCCATCGAAATTCCATTTCCAGAAATGCCGGCTGAACGTGCTGCGGTGGCTTCGCCGAACGTGGCGCAGGAATTGAAAGACCGCCTGTTTTTGCTTTTTCAACCAAAAGTGGTGAATGGGTTTGGGGTTTCGCCGACGGTTTTTATGCAGGAATTGGACAAATTATTTGCCCGATACGATGAAAAAACGGTCGAAGAATTGCTCAAACAATCGGTTCGCGTAACCGAGCGGGCGGCAAAAGAAGGCCGTTTGAAAAACCCTTCCGGCTTTTTTATCGAGGCCGTCCGGCAGGGATTTACCGACCCGGTGGAGGAAAAGGAAAAGAAAAAAATGAACACCGCAACTCGTCTTGCCTTGCAATCAGAACTCGAAATGTTGGCCGACGAGCGGGGCGTTTTTATCAATGAAATGATTCGGGAAATCACGAAAAACGACCCAAAATTGTCGGACGACGCGATGGATTTGCTTCGACAAAACCCGATGGCAAAAACCTATATCCGGCAAAAAGAAGATGCAATGGCTCGACCATTGGATTTGGAAGATTTTCGGCAAGACCGGACGCTGCGCGAGTGGATGAAAAACAGCATGGTCGAACTCCGCCCGGATGCTTTTCAGAAGAAAATTGATGAATTTTCGGAAAAAATCGCGGCGGTGGAGGCAAAATTGAAAGCGATGGGGTAGGGTTTTAGGGGTTGATTTTAGAGTTTAGCCTGGTGTAAAATATGGGTAAAATTTACTTAAAATTTGAGTACAATTTAATCAAAAAATGAAAAACCAACCGCTGGTTTTCTTTTCCGGTTTGAATGCTTTGCGCGGGGTGGCAGCAATTTTGGTTGCGGTTTTTCATTTTGAACAACTTTTCGGTGGGCAAATGATCCCGCGTTCCGGTTCGCAAATCATCGAAAAATCCTATTTGATGGTGGATCTGTTTTTCATTTTGAGCGGGTTTGTCATCGCACATATTTATGGAAATGATTTTGAAAAAGGGTTCGAATGGCAGGTTTTCCGCAAATTTTTGGCGGCACGAGTGGCAAGGATTTACCCACTGCATTTGGTTACTTTGCTTTTTATGGCCTCGGTTTTTTTCCTGCCCAATGTTTTTCGAGGCATCGAAACGGGGCGGGTTTACACTTGGCCGCTGTTTTTTTCCAATCTTTTTTTGGTTCAATCGTGGGGTGTCCACCAAACGGTTTCGTTCAACACACCTGCGTGGTCAATCAGCACGGAGTGGTTTGCGTACCTGCTTTTTCCGGTTTTGTGGCGGTTTTTGAAAGCAAATCGGGCGGGCGGGCTGTTGCTGATTTTGGTTTTGACGTGGGGTGGGGTAGTGCTTTTTACCAAAATTTCACGGCATGGAAATTTGGATGTGACCTTCGATTTTGGAGTTGTTCGATGCCTTTTCGGGTTTTTGGCAGGACTGATTTTGTACAAATTTTGGGAAAAGGGTGGGGCGGCGACGGCTTTTTTTTCCAAAAACTGGGTCGGTTGGATGGCGATTTTCTTTACTTTTTTGGCCTTGCATTTTGGTTTGGCAGATTGGGCAATCTGGTGTGCCTTTCTTTTTTTGATTTTTTCAGTCTCCAAAAATGATGGCCGACTGGATTTTTGGCTTTCAAAAAAAGCGTTTCAATGGTTGGGAAAAGTGTCGTATTCCATTTATCTGATCCATTATCCTTTGATTTTGGTGCTGCAAAAAGGGTTTTCGATGGTGGGGATTTATGATTTTGGGCAATCCTTAGGTGGTCAAAATTGGTGGGGAGTTTTTGGGATTTATCTTTTTCTGCTGCTGGTTTTTTCTGGGTTGAGTTTTTTGAAAATTGAAAAACCAAGTCGGAAATGGTGGTTTGAGCAATTGACGAAGATTAAAATTTGAGTAAAATTTAAGTATAAAATCATTAAAATTTAATTATGGATAAATTATCAAGGTTCAATCAATGGCTGATTTCAATTATTGGCGTGGGTTTCATCATTTTCTGTTTGGTGGGCGGAGTGGTGATTTTTTCGGACATTTTCAGGGGTTGCGGAAGTTCGTCGAATCGGCAGGGCGGGGCGATTGTTTCAACCGAACAGGCGCAGCAATTTGTCGTCGACAGTGTTCGAAAACAGGTAGTGTCGCTAAATAAACTGTTCTTGTTGGATTCGACAAAACAGGAATTTCTGATGCCGGTAGGGCAGGCAAAACTTGAAAATGATGAGTAGATGTTCAGCCGTGGAAGTTATTCAATGGTAAAAAAAGGATACGATGGCGGGGCGAATTATTCTAATTTAGTGTTTTATCGCGGCCTGTCCCGCGAGGTGAAACCGTTGTTTAACACTCGATTGAGCATCAGTTATTTTGAACAATTGGGAAAAACCACGGGCAGTCCGGTGGTGGCCTTTTTCTCGGATTCGGATTCAAATAGGGACAAAATTTTGGACAAGCACGACCTCCAAAAACTTGCGGTTTGGATGCCCGGCTGGGAGAAGCCGTTGGTTTTGGATGCCGCTGGGAAGTCCGTTTTGGCGGTGCTTCGGAACGTAAAAGATTTTGCGGTTTTGAGTTTTGGGGAAGACCGGGACAAGGACGGGGCATTTGAATTTGAGCACGAACCGGTTGTTTTTTACCGCCTTAATTTCAACTGCGGGGAGCCGTCGTGCATTGATTTTCAACAGATTGTGCAGGATTCGACCATCGCAAAATTGCAAAAAACTTTGGATGGGCTTTGACAAGTTTAAGTATTTGAAATTAAGTTTTAGGGTATTTGAAAAAAGCGGCAGAGCCGCCAAATATTTGTAGTGAGCAAACGAGATTTTTGCAGGTGCGTAGCACCGAAATATTCCGGTGCTACGCACCTTGATTGTTGTCTTATTGAACTGCTACAAATATTTGGCGGCTCTGCCGCTTTTTCAACTGCCCGAAAATTTCATTTCAACTACTTAAAATTTGAGTAATTTTTACTTAAATTTTGAACCATGAATTTTACAAAAAAAAATGCCCGACGGAAAACCGCCGGGCATTTTTCATTTTTGGAAAAGAGGTTTTTATAAAATCACCCGAATAAAAAAGTACAAAACCGCCGCCAAAACAAAACTCACCGGCAGCGTGAGCAGCCAAGCGAGGGCAATGTTTTGGATGGTTTTTTTCTGCAAATTTTTCACGCCGCCCGACGCGACCATCGTCCCGGCGATGCCCGACGACAAAACGTGGGTGGTCGAAACCGGCAAACCGAGACCTGTGCTGACCCCAATCGTGGCCGCTGCGCAAAGTTCCGCGCTCGCGCCCTGGGCATAAGTTAGGTGGCTTTTTCCGATTTTTTCGCCGATGGTCACAACGATGCGTTTCCATCCGACCATCGTGCCGATGCCGAGACAAATCGAAATCATGACAATCGTCCAAAACGGGGCAAATTCATAAGATGAAGACAA
The DNA here is from genome assembly GCA_031398055.1 of Saprospirales bacterium. Taxonomy (GTDB): domain Bacteria; phylum Bacteroidota; class Bacteroidia; order Chitinophagales; family Saprospiraceae; genus M3007. The sequence continues at coordinate 29,591 of JANNMS010000050.1, forward strand.
AATTGCGATTTCCGATTTCAGCGGTTTCATCTCGTCGCCAGTCAAAACCCCAGCCGCGATTTGTCCTTTTAGGCTTTCGTTCAAGCCTTTTATTTCTTTCCGAAGGGTAATCAAATGTGCTTTTGAGTCGCGTTTTACGGTGTCGAGCAGGGCAGTGAGGTGGTTGGCTTCGGTGGCGAGGCCTTTCAAAATGGAGGCATTTACCCCTGTTTCTGCCTTTCTATTTAGGATTTGCTCAATATTATATGACGCATTTTTCAGGTCGGAAAACGGCACTTTTTCATCCAAAACAAATTGCATCGGGGCAAAAGCGATGAGCAGCACGAGCATCAAACCGACGCCTTTTTGCCCGTCGTTCGAGCCGTGGAAAAAACTGACGAGGGTGCAGGTTGCGATCAAAATCCCACGAATCCAGCCGGGCGGGGTTTTCTTTTTTTCAGGTTCGTTGAAAATGACCTTGTTTTTCACGGTCACCCGTAAAATATACATCAACATCACCGCCAAACCAAAGCCAAACATCGGCGAAACGAGCAGCGATTGGCCGATGTCGAGGGCTTTTTTCCAGTTCACGCCGACGCCTTCGTGGATGGTCGAAAAGGCAAAACCGGCACCGAGCAGCGACCCGATCAAGGTGTGCGAACTCGAACACGGGATGCCAAAATACCAGGTCCCGAGGTTCCAAATGATGGACGAAAACAGCACGGCGATGACCAAAGAAATGGTTTCGCCCGCTTCGCCGACCATCATTTCGTCGAGCGGCATCATTTTTACGATGCCCATCGCCACGCCGATGTCGCTGCCCGCGTTCGCGCTGCCGAAAACCCCTAAAATCCAGGCCATGAACATGCCGCCAAAAAAAACGCCAAAAAAATTCATGAAACCCGACCAGACGACGGCCTGCATGGGCTTCAAAGTTTTGGTGTAAATGACGGTGGCGACCGCGTTGGCCGTGTCGTGAAAACCGTTGATGGCCTCGAAAAAACAGACGGCAAGCAGGCAAATGATAAACAAAACCAAGTGTCCGGCGGATAAATCACCGATGAAGGATAGAATCATGAGTTGAGTTTTTCAAAAAAATTTATGAAAATGGGCATAAAAGTAGGCAGGTTCGGCAATTGGGCAGTCTAAGAAATTGTAAAGTTTTTGGGGCGGCAAAAAGATTTTGGAGTTACAAAAAACGCCCAACGAACAATCGCCGGGCGTTTTTTTTGTAATTCCAACTTCCAGTTTGAACCGTTTTTTATCAACCAATAATCGCTGGGTCTCGCGAAAACCGTGCGGCATACATCCAGCAACCACCCGCCAAACCCAAATCTTTCAACAAATTGAACAAAACCATCGGGTTGCCGCCTTCCAGCACGCCACGAAGATGGATGGTCAAAGCAAAAATCAAGATCATCAGCCCGGCGAGGAAAAAGGCGAGTTTGTCATATTTCCCAACCAAACTCGAAACAACGGCGAGCAGCATCGCGATTCCGGTGAGGTAAATCCAAAAAATACCGCCGGGAAAAAAAACCGGCACCATGCCTGCCAAATCTTGCGCGTTGTACAAATGTTTCAAACCGAAACCTATCAACGGTATGAAAAGCAGGTATTTCCCAAAATTCAGGATAGCATTCATAAAAATGATATTTTAGTGAAAAAACTCGGTTTTGATTTCAAAGATAAAATTATGCGAAAAATTTTGTTTAGTTAAAATAAAGCGGGAATTAAATACCGTCAAAATGAAAAAATAAAAGGAATGACACTTTCCATGCCCCAAAAGTTGCAAACAAAAAAACGCCCGACGAACATTCGCCGGGCGTTTTTTCATTCCTCATTCCTCATCCCTTTTTATTGGCAATCTTTTTTCAACTGCCGCAATTCGTCCTTGCTGTTCACAGTCACCACCGTGTTGTCGGCAGTCATCGTCACGGTGATTGGAAAAACGATTTCTGGGTGAACATTGGTAGCCGGATTGGCGGCTTGCCAAGAACGGATGGCCGTTTTCAACTCCAAACGATTGGCAACTGCTTGCGTCGTGCCGTCGGGAAATGAAATAGTAATCGGGAAATTGAAAGTGAAGCAAGACAAACCATGTTGGCCGTGTCCCTGGTGGCCGTGATTTCCAAAAGAACCACCGCCGCAGGCAGCGCGCAGGGCCGCGAGTTCGAGTTCACTGTTGACCGTGATTACCGCGCCGTCCTCGTCAATCACTGAAATTGGGTAGGTGAACGCGAATTTTTTGAAAAAACCGAGGTGGTTACCATGCCCAGGGCCACCGTTTGCCTGAAAATAGGTTTTGAGTGCCGCCTTGATGTCGTCGTAAGAATTTGCGGTGACGACCGAGTTGTCGGGCAAGGTAAATTCAACAGGAAAAACCAATTCGTAGCAGCCGTACTTGCCCAATCCGCCGCGATCTTGCACGGAATAAAGGGTTTCGTCAATCAAATCGGCGGTGTCCTCGGTCGTAGCCGTTTTGTTACAAGCCGTGAAAATGCTGAAAAGCAGGACGGCCGGGAGCAAGAAAAATCCAATGACTTTTTTCATTTGAACTAAAAATTTGTTTGGTGTGAAAAAAAATGTGTTCGGGTTAGAGACTCTGAAAATGAAGGTTGGGTTTAATCGAAGTGGTTGCAAGGAAAAATTTCGCGACTCCAATTTTGAGGAAATCTTAACCTTTTCAATTTAAAAATTGAATTTTATAAGCAGGCTTGGCAACGATTTTTATTTAAATAAATCAAAAAGCCACCCAACTATTTCAATATCTGCCACCAGAAAAGACGTTTGAATGCAGTTCGCAACCCAAAAATTGGTCTTGCGTTTCATATTTTTTTACCAAAATCATCTCAATGCGTTCATCCTCCCTGTTCATTTTACTTTTTGCAGTCGGTTTTTTAATCGAAACCGGCTGCGCCGCCCTCCGAAAAAAACCAAAAACCACGACAACAACCGAGGCAAAAGGAAATTCCACCTCGATGGCATTCCGAAAAAGCATCACGGCCTACGCCGAAAAACAAGTCGGCACACCGTATAAATACGCCGGAAAAACACCCGCGACGGGTTTCGATTGCTCCGGATTCACTTTTTTCGTTTTCAAAAAATTCAACATTGAAGTTTCGCCCGCGTCAAAAGAACAAGCGAGAACCGGAAAACAGATTTCGCTGGACAAAGTGCAGCCGGGTGATCTGGTTTTTTTTGGAAAAACCTCGGCCAAAATTGACCACGTTTCGATGGTCGTTAAACGAAATAAAGAAGGCATTTTTTGCGTCCACAGCACGTCGAGTCGTGGAGTGATCGTCGAAAACGTGTCGGTTTCGAGTTATTGGAAACCGAGGATTTTGTTTGCGCGGGACGTGATTTCACATTGATTTTTTTGAAAAACGGCCATTTTTAGTGGATAAAAGTGGCGACGCCGATTTGAAGATTTAATGTGTTGTAGCGCGAATATAAATCATTTGATTTCTGGAAGCCGTAATTCAACGAAGCCTCCAACGCCACATTTTCATTGAAAAAATAATTGACCCCGGCGGCCAAACCCAAATTGTAGGATTGTCTTTCGATGGTTTCTTTTCCGCCGCTCGAAGAAAAAGAATCGTAGGCATTCCAGTTGATCCTGCCCGAAATTTGGCCGAACGGTGCAACTTTTCCATCCTTAAAATAATATCGAGCCAGCGGGCCAAGCCCAATCGAAGTTGAATTGTAATCCGAATCGTTGTGAAAATAACTGCCCAAAATATCTGTCCCCACCGCAAGTTTGTTGAGGACGAAAAAGCCAATTTTTGGGGCAAAATGGACAGAAAAATCGCTGCGTTTGTCAAAATCGTTTTTTGAAGAGGAGCTTGAAATCCCAATTGTGCCGCCAATCAACGCATCACCTTTATTCAATTGTGAAAAGCCAATTTGGGGAACAAGTAAAATCAAAAGCAGGAAAATGTGGACGTTTTTCATAAAATTTTTAAGTTGAAAAAGTGAAAAAGAAGTTTTTGAAAAGATGCAGTTTGAAAATTTTGGGGCAAGATTTCACAAAATTTTTTAAAAAAACTTGCCACTTTTGACCCATGAAAATCAAAATCTCACCCACCGAAGCACTCCAAAATCTCGCGGCCAGCGGCAAACTTTTCACCGACCTTTTCCGGCACGGCACACTCTCCGTTGAAATTTACAAACCCGAAAAAACGGATAAACAACAGCCGCACGACCGCGACGAAATTTATGTCGTGATTGCTGGCACGGGCAAATATGAATCCGCCGGCCAAGTGCTCGATTTTGCACCGGGCGATTTTTTGTTCGCCCCGGCGCACGTCGCGCACCGATTCACCGATTTTTCGGACAATTTTTCGACTTGGGTATTTTTTTACGGCCCGGTCGGCGGCGAGGTTCCCGCAAAATCTGAAATCAAAATCGAACGCTGGAAACCTGAATTTCAACCCGCATTTTTTGCCCTGAACAAACAATGGATCGAAGTGGATTATCCACTCGAACCGCTGGACATTGCTGTTTTGTCCGACCCGGAATCGCATATTTTGAACGGCGGCGGCTCGATTTTGTCGGCAGTTTTGGACGGCGAAGTGGTGGGCGTCGTGGCCTTGCGGCACACTGTCGACGGCATTTTTGAACTGACAAAAATGGCGGTCAACACCAGTTTTCGCGGAAAAGGCCTCGGCGAAAAATTGATGTTGGCAGCAATCGACGAAGCGCGAAATCTGAAAGCCGCGCGGCTGATTCTTTTTTCAAACTCAATTACCTCGGCGGCTGCCGTGAATTTGTACCGAAAAGTAGGTTTTTTGGAAATTTCACTGGGCTCTGCGATTTACAAACGGGCGAATATCAAAATGGAATTTCCACTTTGAAAATCGCAGACGGCAGCCAGAAAAGACATTTTTTAAAAAAATGTCTTTTCTTTTAATTGGAAAACTGCTGACGATTGACGCGGGTTTCAAATAATTCTAAACTGAAAATTATAAAAAAGACGTGGGCGGCGTTTCAATTTTTTAAACCATTTTTGCCCACTCAAATCGAAAATCGTAAATCCAAAATTGTAAATACACATGGTTCTCGGCATTTTAAAAGAAAACGAACCCGAACAGCGCGTTTCGATGACCCCCGACGCGGTCGCGGGATTGTTGAAAATGGGTTTTGAAAAAGTGGTTGTTGAAATCGATGCCGGGGATTCGGCGTTTTTCAGCAACGAAATGTACCAAAAAAATGGCGCGGAAATCGCCACCGCCGCCGAAACCATCCGGCAATCGGACGTGATTTTGTGCATCCAGCCGCCGTCGCCCAATCTTTTTCCACATTTTTCGGCTGGAAAAATATTGATTGGGCAGTTCAATCCGCTCACCGAAACTGACCAAGTCGAGGCGTATTGCCAACTCGGGATCACTTGTTTTAGCCTCGATTTGGCTCCGCGCAGCACGCGGGCGCAGGCTTTGGACGTGCTTTCTTCGATGGCGACGGTCGCAGGTTACAAAGCCGTTTTGCTCGCCGCGTCGAGTTTGCCCAATTTTATGCCCATGTTCATGACCGCCGCCGGGACTGTCAAACCGGCAAAAGTCTTGATTTTGGGCGCGGGCGTGGCCGGTTTGCAGGCCATTTCGACGGCGCGTCGTTTGGGCGCGATTGTCGAAGCATTCGATGTTCGCTCGGCGGCGAAAGAAGAGGTTTTGAGCCTCGGGGCAAAATTTGTCGAAGTCCCCGGCGCGGTCGAAAACAAAGCCGCAGGCGGTTATGCCATCGAACAGACCGATGAATTTAAAGCCAAACAAGCCCAATTGATTCACGAAAAAGCCTCGGCGGCAGACATTATTATATGTACCGCGCAAATTCCGGGTCGCCGCGCCCCGATTTTGATAAAATCTGAAACCGTCCGGGCGATGAAGGCAGGGGCAGTTATCGTGGATTTGGCCGCTTCGACGGGCGGAAATTGTGAGTTGACCGAAAACGCAAAAACCATTCGAGTCGGCGGCGTGACCATCATCGGCGACTCGAATTTGCCGAGCACGATGCCCCGCGACGCGAGCATGCTTTTTGGAAAAAACGTGGTCAATTTCTTGAAATTGATTGTCATCAAATCAAAATTGACTTTGAATTTCGAGGACGATATCGTGGCGGCAACCTGCATTTCGCACGAAAATCAAGTGGTCAGCGAGCGGCTGAAAAAGGTTTTGCAGGGTTAATTTTTTTGAAAAATAACAAATTTCAAGTTCCCCACAATGTCATTCCGTAGGAATCGGGCAAAAAAAGCGTGGGATACTTTTGAAAAAGTGGTCAATTCTTGGGCAGATTCCTACGGAATGACATTGTGGGAAATTTGAAATCCTGAGTTTTCAAAATCGTAAATCGTAAATCTAAAATCCAAAATATGTCTGATTTTTTTATCCAAAACCAACAGATGATTTACATAGTGGTGCTGTCGGTTTTTCTCGGCATCGAGGTGATTTCAAATGTTCCGGCGGTGCTGCACACGCCGTTGATGTCGGGCGCGAACGCGATCCACGGCGTGGTGATTATCGGTGCGATTATCGTCATGGGACATTCCGAACCGGACAATTATCTGGCACTTGCGCTCGGTTTTTTGGCCGTCGTGATGGGCACTTTGAACGTGGTCGGTGGTTTTGTGGTCACCAACCGGATGCTTGAAATGTTTAAAAAGAAAAAATAAACGATGTCCAACTTTCTACTCGAACTCTCTTATTTGATTGGCTCAATCACTTTCATCATCGGTTTGAAACAATTGAGCAGCCCGGCGACGGCGCGGCAGGGCAATTTGGTCGCCGCAGCGGGCATGGCTTTGGCCATCGTCGGGACGATTCTTTTTCATAAAAATTCAGACGGCCACGCCATCGGCAACATCGGTTGGATTTTGGCGGCGATGGGCGTCGGCACGGCCATCGGTTGGCAAATGGCGATGAAAGTCAAAATGACCGCGATGCCACAAATGGTCTCTTTTTTCAACGGGATGGGCGGCGCGTGCGCGGCTTTGATTTCGCTGATTGAATTTCAGGCTGGGCAAGAACACGGCGCGGCGCAAAGTTTTGGCCACAATTTCGTGATTTTCGCAGGGCTGGCCATCGGCGCGGTGTCGTTTTCGGGCAGCATGATTGCCTACGGAAAATTGGACGAAAAAATCAAGGACATTTCCGGCAGGGCATTTTCCAATGCGGGCTTGCTTTGTTTGGCCACTTTGATTGGCTTGACCGGACTGCTGATTTCCAATCCTGATTTTTTCGGGCCGTCGGGCGTTTGGATTTTGCTCGGTTTGGCTTTGGTGTACGGCGTGTTTTTCGTCATGCCGATTGGCGGGGCGGACATGCCGGTGGTGATTTCACTTTTGAACTCGTTCACGGGGGTCGCAGCGGCGTTCGGCGGGTTTTTGTACAACAACCAGGTGATGTTGACCGGCGGTATTTTGGTCGGTTCGGCGGGCACGATTTTGACGGTTTTGATGTGCAAAGCCATGAACCGTTCACTTTTGAACGTGATTATCGGTTCGTTCGGGGGTGGCGGCGCGTCTTCCAAAAAGGCGGACGGCGAACAAGTTGCCAAAGAAGTGAGCCTGAACGATGCCGCAATCATGTGCGCATATTCTCAAAAAGTGGTCATCGTGCCGGGTTACGGCCTCGCGGTGGCGCAGGCGCAGCACATTTGCCATGAATTGGAAAGGCAATTGGAAGAAAAAGGCGTCGAGGTGAGTTATGCCATCCACCCGGTCGCGGGTCGGATGCCGGGGCACATGAATGTTTTGTTGGCCGAGGCCGATGTGAGTTACGATAAATTGCAGGAAATGGAAGAAGCCAACCAGACCATGGCGCGCACTGATGTTGTTATTGTTGTCGGCGCGAACGACGTGGTGAATCCGGCTGCCGAAACCGACCCGTCCAGCCCGATTTATGGGATGCCGGTCATCCAAGTTTGGAACGCAAAAAATGTGGTTGTCCTGAAACGTTCGATGCGGGCAGGCTACGCGGGCATCGAAAACGAACTGTTTTTTCACCCAAAAACGAAGATGCTTTTTGGGGATGCGAAAGACAGTTTGACGAAATTGGTGGGCGAGTTGAAATCACTTTGATTTTTTACCACCTTTTTTTACCACATAGGCACATAGAAAACATAGGTTTTTATTTAAAACTTATGTTTTCTATGTGCCTATGTGGTAAAAATTCGAATCAATTTCATGGTGCTTTCGCCACCAATTTTCCAGAACCAACAATTCCACCAGATTTTTCAACCCGAAAAACAAACATCCCTTCGCCCATTTTCGAGGGCAAAAACACCCGCCTGGCCTCAATTTTTTCCGTAAAAATTTCCCGTCCAAAAACATCGAACAGCCTGAAAGTCAAGCCGTTGAATGTTTCTTTTTCAAAAACGAGCCAACTGCCAGCCTGCGCCGGGTTTGGAAAAATGCGCACAATTCCCAAAGATTTTTTGTCAATTTCTTGAATCGAAACGACCGGGATAAAATCTTTTCCAATCGTGTGAAAAGTAAAATTTGTCATGACCGGGTCGTTGAAATCGAAATAAATCCCAACGCGGTTTTCGATTTCGGTGCCGTCCGGCAAATCCGGTTTTTGGGCAATCCTGAAATTTATCCAACCGTGCGACTCCGGTTCGTTGGCCGTCGAATCTGGCAAAAGGATGTTGTCAAAACGGACAACCAGCACGCCGCGACCTTCCAAAAACCAAGAAAATGGGTGGCTCGCCGCGCCAATTTCGATGCTCGCCGGGTTCAAACTTTCTGGCAAAGTATCGCGCAAAACGACGGTGAACGCCGGGGCAGTCCCCGTGTTTTGAAAACGGATCAGATAATCGAGATCAATGCCGCGTTCGATGTATTTTTTTGCGCCAAATCCTTTTGGGAAACCTTCTTTGTCGTTCGGGTCGCAAGAACCAACGACAGTCGTGCAGTTGATATCGTCCGCAAAATCGTCGTCGTCCGGCGGAAACATATTGATGAAACCCATGCTGAAACTGCCCGTCCCGTTTTCCCCGCAACCTTCCAAAGCCGCCGAAGGCATGGAAAACCCGGGATGCCCCGGTTCCTGCTCCGATTCGATGCGCCAAGTCGAGCCGTTGGCCGCAAAAGCCACCAAATTTGTGAGGCCCGGCGGAAAAACGATGGAGTCCCTCATCAAAATCACATCGTCCTCCGTGATGACGTAATCCATTAATTCTGAGGTAGTTGCGCTGCCCCGGTTGGTCACGAACAGGCGCACCGAATCGCCGTCGCACTCCGCCCCGACGGCCATGCTCGCGCCCGACCAATTGCTGAAATTTCCACAAATCGAGTTCGGCGTGATGTGTGCCGAGGTGCAAAGCGTTTGGCCAATTTGCGTTTCTGGGCAGTCCATGCCGACTTTTATCAAAAAAACGCCGCAAGAATCTGGGGGAATGTTGGCCAAATCAAAAACAATCGAGTCGCCGGTGACCAAACTTGGGGGGATGTCGGCTGAAATAAAATTCAAATTCGGGTCGAGCACGACCGTGATTTGAGGGTCGTCGACGGTCGTATTTCCGAGGTTGCAAAACCTGACGGCATAAAAAACATCGAGACATCGAATCATCGAATAATTGGAAATCGAGACTTGCATCAACGGGCAATCGTGCAGTTTTTTCAACCAAAAATTTGCTGAAACGGTGTCATCTTGAAAAACCGCGACCGTTTGCGGCGCAGCGCAGGCTGCCCAATATGGATGATTGTTGATGGCTTCGACCTGCCAATCGCCCGCTTCGAGCCAAAAACGGTAATTTCCGTTCGCATCCGACAACGTGTAAAAAGTGTAGCCGGGAGCCGTGGCAACGACCGGGACACCGACAAAAGGCGCATCGTTCGGGTCGGTGGCGCAGTCGGCATCGTCGTCTTTTCGCACTTTTCCGGTCAGCAAACCGATGTTTTCCGGCCAAGTAGCATCAATGCACATTGCAAAAACTTGGGTGTTGCCAAGCGAGGGTTCGGTCGTGCCGGTGGCGTAAACCAATTGGCTGCCGGGAACCGATGCCAGCCCCCTGAAAACTGAATTTTCACCGGGAAAAAACGACCGCTCGGAAATCAAATCGCCGTTCAAATTGAGCCGCCAAATCGTGGCCACGTTGTTCCGTTTCCCGCCGATGACGTAGCCATCCGGCAAGGCCACGAGGTCGTTGAAAGCCACGCCGGTCGCGGGCAGTGAATTTTCGAAAACCACTGTGCCATCCAAATGAAAAACTTTCCAACAAATCGTGCTCGACGTGTAACCAGCCATGCAATACGCGCCGTCCGCGCCTTTGCAAACCAAGTTATCGTTGCTGTTGCAGGGCATTTTGTAGTAACCCAAGGTGTCGCCGAGGCTGTTCAAGTGGAAAACATTGTACGATTTGCTCCCGATGTAAAACCAGTCGGCGGCAATCAGGTAGCCACCGTCGTCGGTTTTGCAAATGGATTCCGTCCAGTTTCCGCCGCCGCCGGGCGGGATTTTTGAAAATTTGAAATGGCCGTTTGCGTCATATTTTGTGATGCCGAGGCCATAATTTCGGGTCAAAACAAAATCGCCGTTCGCGTCCCGGACAGCATCCAACGTCCAGCCAGAACCCGCAGAAATGGTGTCGAAACGCCACATTTCATTGCCAGCCCCATCCAATTGCGAAAAAGTGATGCCCGCATTGACCGTCGCGCTGTGCGTGACCAATTTCACAGAGCCGTTCGCGTCGGGGAAAATCCCGACGCAACCGTTTCTCCGGCTGCCACCGGGCGTCGGCGAACCGCCACTTTTAATATCTGATTCCCAGAGAATTTGGCCGGCGGGCGTGATTTTGTAAACCGTCAGCGTGTCGACCGATCCCCGCGATTCGGCGACGAAAAGGTTGCCGTCGGGCATGGCTTCGATGACTGGCTTCCCGGTTTTGGGCAAAAACGTCGTCCATTCTTGGCCGAACGCGGATTTTGAAAAAAGCAAAAGGAATAAAAGGGCGACAGATTGGCGGAAAATGTTCATGTCGTGGAATTTTTTTAGTTTAAAAATGCGAATTAACAGAACAAATGTCCAGCAGAAAACGGGGGCGGTGAAATACATTTACAGCAACAACTCACCAAAATTATTTTCTAACTTATTGAAAGTCAATTTTTTGAATAAGTTTTACTCAAAAAATTGAGTAAAAATATGATTTAAAAAACACGAAATTTGCACTGGTTTTTTTTTAAAAATTCAAATCATGCGCAACACCGAAATCTGGCAATACCTCGCCGCCCTGAAACCCAAGGAACGCCGCAACCTGCGACTTTCATTGATTTCACCGGCCAACAACCGCCGCGAGGAAGTCGTGCGGCTGTTCGATTTTTTGGACAAAAACCTCGAAAAAACTGCGGGGCGCGACATTTCAAGTGAACAGGCGTGGGCAGCGGTTTCCCCCGGCGAACGCTACGATTCCAAAAAAATGCACTACACCACGCATTATCTTTTGCGGCTGACCCAGCGTTTTTTGGCGTTTTCAGAAATGCAAAACGAGCCGCAGCGCGAACAACTTTACCTTTGCAAAAGCCTGAAAAAGAGGCAGTTAGATGTCCATTTTGAACGCGAAATGCAAACGCTCGACGAAATTCACGCCCGTCACCCGCACGCCGCCGATGCCGATTTTCACCTCGCGCGTTATCAATTTCACGCCGAGCAGCACGACCACCTCAGCCGCCGGAGCCGCTCGGCGGAACTCCCGCTCCAACCACTTTTGGACACGCTGGGCGATTTTTACATCGCAACTTTGTTGCGTTACGCTTGCTCGGCTTTGACCCGTGCGACGGTCGCTAATCAACATTTTCAGTTGAAAATGTTGCCAAACGTGCTGCAATTTTTGGATGAAAACCTGCCCGACCCAGAACTTTCGCCAGCCGTCGCGGCATATTATCGTTGCTATCGATTGCTCGACGGCAGCGGCGGCGACGCGGATTTTTTTGAACTAAAAACTTTTTTGGGTGAGCACTGGCGCAAATTTCCGCTGTCCGAAACCAGCGATATTTGGCTTTTGGCCATCAATTACGGCATCCGGCGAATTAATTCAGGAGAGAAAAATTTCATCCGCGAAACCTTTGAACTTTACCGCGACGGCCTCGAAAAAAACGTGCTGCCCGGCGACGGCCACATGACCGATTTTACCTACAAAAACATCGCCCGGCTCGGTCTTGGCCTCGAAGAATTTGCTTGGACGGAGCGTTTTTTGCACGATGCCAAACGTTTTTTAGACCCGCAGACCCGCGAAAATATTTTCCAATACTGCATGGCGATGCTCTTTTTTGAACAAAAAAACTACGACGAAGCCATGCAAATCCTGACCAGCGTCGAACTTGACGACGTGTTTTTGAATTTGTACGCCCGTTCGATGTTGCTGCGGATTTATTTTGAAAAAAATTTTCAGGACGCGCTGGAAAGTTTGCTCGATAGTTTTCAAACATTTATAAAACGCCAAAAAAACCTCGGTTATCAAGCCGAAAACTACCTGAATTTGATTCGTTTTACCCGCCAAATTCTGCGCCTGCCACCGGGCGACGACGATGCCCGGAAAAAAATCAGGGCAGACATCGAATCGACATCTGCCCTGGCTGAAAAATCGTGGTTGCTGGAAAAACTATGAAAATGCCGACCAAGTGGAGGTCGAAATTTATTTCGACCATGCCGTGGTCGAAAT
>JANNMS010000060.1:0-11833 GCA_031398055.1 Saprospirales bacterium
AATGCCGTAGGCATGGCATTTTATCCGTGAATGTTGCTGCCAAAATGCCATGCCTACGGCATTTTTAATAAAACGCACTTCGATTTTCTACCTAAATGCCAACCCTACGGGTTTTTGAAATTTTAATGCGTTTGACCTGATCTTTTAACACGCAAATTCAATTTCACAATGAAAAATACATCCATTTCCATATCGCCGAAGGCGAACCCATTTTCCAAAATTTCCCTCCAAAAAAATCTTTGTCCCATGTTCCTGCGTTGCGCCGGGGTCTTGGTTTTTGCATTTTCGGTGGCCAGCGTCAGGGCCCAAAACTGCACGGAACCGACCCCTGCCACGCAATGCACGCCGCCCGCCACTTTCAATTACAGCGTCGTGGCCAACGGCACGGTCAACTGGTCGTCGCTGCTGCCGGCGGTCACGCCCAACAATTTCACCACGACCGTCCGCATCACCGGAACGGGCAAAGTCATTATCCAAAACAGCGATTTTTTGATGAAAAGCAGCAGCGCGGTCCTGTACGTTGACGGCCCGGAACTGGTGGTGAACAATGGCAATTTCTCGCTCGAAACCGCCGGGGCGCGGGCCATTTTCAAAAACTCGGACCTCCGGACCTCCGGCAATTTTATCAACAAGGCCCAATCGTTTTTTTGCATGACCGACGGCACGCTCGAAGTGGGCGACGAAAACGCGGGCGGCGTTTTCAACACGACCGGCAACAACCACACTTCCGCCAATTTTCAAAACGACGGCGGCTACCGCTACCTCAAAAACCTGTGTTTCAACGTCACGCACGACCTGCAACTTTCGAGCAGCGGCAACGGCACCTCGTCCGGTGGCGGCCTCGATGTTTTCATCAATGTCTGCGGTGAAATCGGCGACGCGGGCGCAAACCATGCCTCGCCCGCCAGTTTTGGCTCGAAAGACGGCAACGACAGCGGCAATTTTCAGAACAACAAACTGATGAAAATCTTCAATTCCAAGTTCGCGCTGGCCAACGGCAGCGTCCAAGTGGCGAGCAGCAGCACCTTGCAGTTCTGCAATACTTCCTTCAAAACCAACGTCGGCAGTTTTCAAAACAGCGGCGCGGTCGAAGGCAGCGGCCTTTGCCTCGCCATCCAAGATTTGATTCAAAACAGCGGCGCGTGGCAAAACGGCTCGGTCTCAACTTGGTACGCTGGCAACGGAATCAGTTCGCCGCCCGGCGGCCTGCCTTCGAGTGCGGGGGCCGCCGGTGCGCTCGCTTGTTTTGCTTCGTGTTCCTGCACGAGCGGCCCGCCGCCGCCGACCCCGGTGACGGTGGCCACCAACCAAAGCATTTGCACGGGAAATCCCTACTTTTTCAACGGCCAAAACTTGACGGTTTCGGGCATTTACCGCGACACTTTGGCCCGTTTCAACGGCGCGGACAGCATCGTGGTGCTGACTTTGACGGTCGTCGCGCTGCCAAATCTGGTGGCGAACGATGCCACAATCTGCGCCGGACAGAGCATTCAACTTGCTGCTTTGGTTTCCGATTTGGCCAGCACGACGGGCAGTTTGGCATTTTTCAACAGCCTCGCCGACGCGCAAAACGGCACGAACGCTTTGGCAAACACCCTCGTTTCGCCCGCGCAAACGGCCCAGTTTTTTGTCAAAAAAACAACAACTGCCGCAGGCTGCGCGGACATTGAAAATTTTAAAATAAAGGTCAATCAGGTCTCCGCGATGTCCCACTCCGTTTGCTCGGCCAACAGCACCCCGGGCAATATTGCCGACGACGTTTTCACCGCATTTATCAATGCCAGCAACCCCGGCGCGGCCATCGGCGAAAAATATGAAGTGCTTTTGAATGGTTCGGTTTTGAACCCCGGCGGCACGGTTTACGGCACGGCGTTCAGCCCGGCGCAGGTTTTTCCGGCAGACGGAAGTTCTGTTTTTTCGTTTGTCGTGCGCGATGTTTTGTCGCCTGCTTGCACGGCCACGACGAGTGTCGGCCCTGTTTCTCCCTGCTCGATTGGCGCGTTGCCGAGTGGCTGTGTGCCGAACATTGTCATCAAAAATTGAGGGCAAGGCAGGTTTTGGAACAAAAAATTAACTCAAACAGCTTCTAAAAACTTCCGGGTAGCCAAAAGCATCATATTTTTCCTGTAAATTATAGAAACCACACGAATACACCCGGAATTTGCTTTGAAAAGTATCCGGGAAGGCCTGCACCACATTTTTCACGTCAACAAATACCCAAACTCCTGCAACCGCCGCCGGAACGCCGCGTAATTTTCCTTTGCCACGATCAGTAAAAAGCCCTCGGCTTTCACCACCAGATTTTTCAGCACCGGGTCTTGCGCCACCAACTGGATCAGCGAGCGGTTTTCTGCCGGGATTTTCAAAACCACGACCTCGCCCGGCGACTCGAACGGATTGATTTTGAGCATCATTTCCCGAAAAAACGACTCCCAGTTTTTGGGCAGACTGCTGCCGACCACCTGTTTGAACAGCACGATTTTGGCTTCCAGTTCTTTTTTTGATTTGATGTTTTTCAAAAAAATCTGGTTGTCGGTACGAAACCGGTTGGCTCCGAGCCGTTCGGCGTACGGTTCCAAAATGGCTCCCGCGGACGTGTCGGATTCGTCGAAAACAATCATCAAAGTATCGGGCGAGAGCGTGATTTTCGATTCGACGGCCACCGCTGAGGCATCGTAAGTTTTGCTGATACCGCACACAAAATCGCCCAAAGCCGTCCGACGCACATATTTCAGACCGTCCCACGACGAAAAACTGCGGCGGCCCATTTCCGAAAAATCTGCCTCGTCATAAGCCAAATCGCAGAGGCCAAAAGCCGAAAACAGGAAAAAACTGCCCCTCAAAAAAGGCAAAACCACCGCGTCGTGGAAAATTTCCTTTTTGATGGCGTGCTTGTTGTCATAAGAATACTCGCTGCCTTTTTCTTCATATTCGTAGTAAAGTTTTTGTTCGGCGTACCATTCCTGCAAGATTTTCAGGTCGATCAAATTGAAACGGACGTGGTCTTTGATATTTTCAAAAGCCACCCATTCGCCCCCCGGCAATTTTTTGAAAAGTTCAAAAATGGCCAGTTCCCTTTTCAAAAAATCGTGGTCGTTCAAACTGTTCATGCCTTTCAAATCCGGCAGGACGGCGGGCGCGGACTGCATTTTTTCCAGATAAATCCCCCGAAAAATATCGCGGACGAGTTGCGGCACATTTCCAGTGATCATCCGGCTTTTCAGGCGGATGGCGAGGGCGGCGAGCATTCCGGTGCGCAGTGTTTTGCTCCTTTTTTGTTCGGTTTCCGTAAAAAATTCATGGATCCCGAGGCTGCGCTGCATTTTCAGCAGGCCGAGCGGGTTCGGGCGGTCTTTCGTGGTGCTCGAAATCTGACCCTGCTGGTTGAAAGCCAAAATACGCGGCAGTTCGGTCAAAATATCGCGCTCGCCAGTTTCGTAGCGGAACCGGGTAGGGGAGAGGTTTTTTGCAGGTAAAAGTTGTGCAGACAGCGGTTTTTCGTGGTAATCGATCAAAATCCTGCGAAAATCGAGGGGCAGTTTCAACAAAAATTGCGGGTTGTCATAACCACCGACCCTTTCTTGCTGAAAAATATTGAATTCCGGCAGCACCTCGTTTTTTGAAACCGAATAATTTGCACTGTACCGAATGGTTTGGGCGTGGTAAATTTTCACGCCGAACCGCCGTTCGATCTCGTTTTGGTGCAGCCAATCTGTCCAAATTAGTTCGTTCCAAACTTTTTGAACAGGTTCCGACAGCCCGGCGAGGAAAGTTTCGTAGCATTTTTTGGAGGAAAAAGGCACGGCGCAGATCTGGGCCATGACCATTTTGTTCGGGTTTTTCAGCAGTTGGGAGTTTTCGAACAAATCAATATTTGCCCCCTCGTTTTTCAAAAGGACTGCGTTGTTTTTGATGAAATTTTTTGCCCGCTGGAATAATTGGGCAGTCAAATTGTCCTTGTTGAAGCCCAGTTCCAGCGCGGCGGCGACGCGGTCGAGTTGTTTTTTAAAATGGCTCATTTTCCCAAAAGCATATTTATATCGTCTTCCGTCAGCGATTTCAACGACGCGCCGTCGGCAGAGATGATGTTGTCAAAAAGTTCTTTTTTGATTTTTTGGAGTTGCAATATTTTTTCTTCGATAGTTCCTTCGGCAATTAATTTGTAAGCCAAAACTTTTTGTTTTTGCCCGATCCGGTGCGCCCGGTCGATTGCTTGGTTTTCGGCCGCCACGTTCCACCACGGGTCATATATAAATATGGTGTCGGCGGCGGTCAAATTCAGGCCAACGCCGCCCGTTTTGAGGGTCATCAAAAAAACGCGGCATTCCGGGTCGTTCTGGAAACGGTTGACCAGCGATTCGCGGTCGCGGGTCGCGCCGGTCATCGAAAGGAAACCGACGCCGGCCTCCGCCAGTTTCGCGCCGATGCTCTCGATTGCCGCCAAAAAATTGACAAAAACGAGTGCCTTGTGGCCGTTGGCCAGCGCGTCCAAAAGTTGCTCGGTGAGCAGCTCGAGTTTCGCGCTTTCGACGCGGCCATCGGTGAGGGATTCGGGCACGGTCGCAATCTGCCGCAGTTCGGAAAGTGCCTGAAAAACAAAAAACTGCGAGCCCGCCACGCCTTTTTCCGCGATTTGCGATTTTATCGCTTCCGCAAAATACTGCCGCCGCTGTTCGTAAAGCCGTTTTTGCTCGTCGCCCATTTCCACAAAAAGCGTCTGCTCGATTTTGTCAGGCAGGTCGGCGAGCACGTCTTTTTTCAACCGCCGCAGCACGAACGGGTAGATTTTTTGCCGCAGTTGCCGGGTCGCGTCCTTGTCGTTGTGTTTTTGGATCGGGGTCAAATAATCCTCGTTGAAACTCGCCGCCGAACCAAACATCGCCGGGTTCAAAAAATGAAAAAGGGCGTACAACTCGCCCAAATTGTTCTCGATCGGCGTGCCGGAAAGTGCCAACCGGTGTTTTCCGCGAAGCAATAAAGCGGCTTTTGTGGTCTGGGCAGCGAGGTTTTTGATGTTCTGCGATTCGTCCAAAATGACGTAGTAAAATTGCTCGTCCTTCAATTTTTCAATTTCATTGCGCATCGTGGCGTAGGTTGTAAAAACCAGATTTGCCTGCCGCATCGCGTCGTACTCGCGCGTTTGGCCATAAAAAATGTAGGTCGTGAGCTGCGGCGCGAATTTTTCGACCTCCCTTTTCCAGTTGAAAATCAGGCTGCGGGGCATCACGACGAGCGTCGGCGTTTTTTCACCGGGGTAAATCGTGGCGAGTTGCGCGATGGCTTGCAGGGTTTTTCCGAGGCCCATGTCGTCGGCGAGGCAGCCGCCCAATTTTTGGTCGTGCAGATATCCGAGCCACCGAAAACCCTGTTCTTGGTACGGCCGGAGTTTGGCGTTGAGTTTTGGCAGTTTTGTTTTTTTGGAAGAAATTAAATTAAAACCTTCAAAAACACTGCGCGATTTTGCAAAAATCTTGTCCCCGGCGGCTTCTTCCAACAAATCTTCAAAAAGCGGCAGGTCGAAAAACGAGAGTTGCGCCTTTTTTCCCTTCTTTTTAAAAAGCCGTTCGAGCCGCCGGACGTAGCCTTCGTTGAGGAGGGCGTGCGAGCCGTCGGAGAGTTGGATGTAGCGGTTTTTGTTGAACTGGTTCAGCGCGTCGAACAAATTGACCTTTTCAGAACCAAAATCGAGGTGGATATCGCCCTCGAAAAAATCAATGTTGTGGCTCAATTTGAGGTCGAGTTTGGGCTGCGCGGTCGTGATTTTGTAGGTTTTGAGTTTTTCGGCGCCGAACAAAGTGTAGGTCGTGAGCAGGTTCGGGAGGTCGTTGTAAATGAACGCGGCGGCGATTTCTTCGGGGATGACCAACAGATTTCCGTCCACCAAAATGTCGTCGCGGTCCGCTTTTTTCTTTTTCCCGGTGTGTTTTTGGAGGAGTTTCAGGATGTTTTCGGTCAAAATTTCGGGCGGTGCTTGGTCAATGTACCGAACGGTGATTGTTTTTTCCAAATCATTGATTTCGGCAAAACGGTAGAGGTCAAAATTTTCAAGTGCATTAAAATCAAGTTCCGGCAGGTTTTGCGCCACGCGGAGATAAAGCGCGTTATTTTCATCCATTTTTTCAAAAATCAGGCAGGGCGCGGCCTTGATTTTTTCGGCGGACGGGCGGTTCGACAATTTGAAATCTTCGAAAGTCAGATCCAAATTTTCGAGGTTCGAAAAAACGAGCGACAAAAACATCGGCAGGTCGCGCCGTGCGATTTCGGTGTTGAAAAACGAGAGTTGCGAAAAATTGCCGCCGAGCGGTTCTATTTCGGTCAATTGGCCGTCGGCCAAAACGAACTGCTCGGTAACGGCGCGGAAATCGGTCAGGTTTTGCCCCTCGTGCTGCATCGAAAAATGGGCGGCGAGCCAGTTTTCGCGCTGCCCGGGGAAAAGATGGAGGCGAATTCGTCCCGGTGTTTCCGAAAATTGGAGCGTTTTTCCGTCGGCATCGCGGACGTTTTCGCAGGGGCGCAGGGCTTCGAGCAAATAGGGATGTTCGGAAAAATAGACCTTGTCGGCGGGTCGTTCCCAATTGATGACGAAACTGTTTTTGTCGCCGATCTGCTCCAAAACCCGGAGCACGTTGCGCACCGCTCCGCCGTAATTGAGGTAGGAAGTTTCGACTGTTTTGCCCTTTTTATCGGTCACGGCGAGGTGCGCGCCGAAGTCGTCGAACTGGATGGAAAAGAAAATTTCCTCGTAGTTTTTGTGCGATTTTTGCTGGAACGACTGGCGTTTGAAGCGGTCGAAAATGGGGTTGGGCGCGGCGTTTTCGGACATAGTTTTAAAAAATTAGTGGTTTCAATTTTCAAAAAGCACGTTTACTTCCAAATTGTTGTCCACCAAACCGAGGCTGTTTTCGTTCATTTTCACCCCAAAAGTGGTGAGGAAAGACAACTTTTTCCTTCGGCTGACCTTCCTGAAAGTTTCCATCCTTTCGCGGAGTTCAAAGCAGCGTGCAAGTTCGCTTGTTCGTGCGCTCTTCAAATTTTTTTTTTGTTCAGAGATTTAGAGGCTGCCAAACTCCCAAACCTTTTGCATTTTTGTCCAATTCGTTTGCTGGGTCGTGTGAAAACCAAGCAGCCCAAGCCAATTTTTTTACAGCCGCACCACCCAAAAAAAGTTGAAAGTCCTCGGCAAAGCATTTCGCTCGAACGGCTCCAAATTTAAAAACAACTGGCCGGCCTTCCAATCCCTGCCGATTGACCAGTCCCGCACCGCGACATTTTTGCGGTCGAGCAAGTTGAAAACCGAGATGCCCACCATCCCGGTCGTTTTTTTCAAATTGAAATTGCGGTGCAAACTCAGGTCGAACCGCTGATAATTTGGGAGCAGCAACGAATTGATTTTTCCAAATTCGATGCGGGCAACGCCCTCCGAATCCGTGTAAATCCCGGTGGCCGGCGAGTACGGTTTGCCGCTCCGAAAAATCCATGCCACCGAAACCGCCCAACCGTTTTTTTGAAAATTTGCCAAAGTGCTCAGCCCGTGCCGCCGCGAATTGTTGGACGGAAAAGGCAAGCCGCCGTTGATTTCAATTCCATCGAACTGCGTTTCGGCTTTTGTAAATGAATAACTGGCCTGCGCCGAGCCGTTTCGGAAGGATCTTTTGAGCAAAATATCCGCGCCGCGCACGTTTTCAGAGCCTGAATTGTCATAATAAAGGTCGCGCTGGGTGTTTTTCCGGAAGCCAATCGCCGCAAGGTTGGTGTATTTTTTTTGAAAAAACTCGGCATCGAACAGCCAATTTTTTCGGGAAAATGAAAAACCAGCCGCGCCCTGCGCCAGCCGCAGCACCGGAAACTGTTCGACCTCGGCGATAACCCAATTTTCGTCGGCCAAGTTGAGTTCGTTCCACGAAGTACTTTTTCGCAGGATTTGGTGATACAAGCCACCGTTGATTTTTAGGAAAAAATCGTTCGTTTTGTTTTTTCCAAAAGGATAAAAACGCACAGCCAATCGCGGCTCCAAAAAATTTTGCGACGAGCGAGAAAAGGCCGAATCCCGCAAACTTGTTCCATTTTCCCACAGCCTGGGGCCGGAGGCGGCACCCTGTTTATAAAAAAATTTCGGGTTGTACCGCAAGCCCAGTTCCGTGTCCCAATGCCGCGCGGGCGCCGCGAAACGCCAGTTGGCATATAGCACGGGCGAGTTGGCCAACCGCCGCACCCACCAATTCTTGTTAAACGGATCGTCGGGGTCGGGGAGGTAAATACCATGCGCAAAACGCAAAGAATTGTCATGCAGAATCTGCCCACCGAAAAGCAGCGAATGTGCCACAACTGGTTGATACTCAACTTCGTAGCGCAGCGAAACTGCCTGAACCCGACTGCCGTGGTGGTCATAACCTTCGAGCGGCCCGCCCGCCGATTTGACATGGCCAAAACTGAACCGCGAGCCGTAATCACTGTAAACCAAACTGACATTTGAGGCCAATTTTGCCGACCAGTTTTGTTTCCAGACCGCGCTCGCGCCAAAATTTCGCAAGTCCAGCGAATCTCCACTTTGAAAAAAATAGGTCGTCAAAGTGTCGTTCGAAATGAAATATTTCAAATGGTCGGCACCGTGATAAACACTCAAATTGAACGTGCTGCGGGGCGACGGTTGCCACGAAATTTTGGCATTCAAATCATAAAAAACCGGGCGGGTTTCGAGTTTTCCGATGCCGCCGTTTTCCAATTTTTGTTTTTCGAGGTCGGCCAAAAGTTTGGAATCGGCGGTCGAAAAGGCGAACAGTTTTCGGTACGTTCCGCTTTCGATGGCTTCCGAAAATGACCGCCGACCGGCCACGAACAAACCCAGATTATTTTTTTTGGACAATGGTAATTCTGCTGAAAACCAAGTACTTACCAAATTTAGACCCGCGCCAAAACGCATTTTTTCAGGCAAGGCATCGCGGCGGCGCATTTCAATTATCCCCGCCGTGCGCCCGCCGAACCGGGGCGAAAAATGGCCTTTCCACACCTTCACTTCGTCCACCGCTTCGGGGTGCAAACTCGAAACCGCGCCCGAAAGATGGCCGGTGTGGTAAATCGGGATGTCTTCCCAAAGCACCTGATTTTGGTCGCCCATGCCGCCCCGGATGCTCAAATCGTCGGCTTTTTCGCTGATCGGCTGCACGCCGGGCAAAAATTGGAGCATCCGCAGCGGATCGGGTTCGCCGAGACCGGGAATCAAACCGAGCCGCGGCGGACGCGCCACGAGGCCGCCCGTGCCGAGGTCGCTGCCGAATTGTTCGAGGCTTTTGTCAACCACCACGACTTCGCCGATGCCGTTTTCAAAAGGTTTTAAAAAAAGGTCGGGGCAGTTTTTTCCTGAAAAGACGGTTGCCGGAAAAACTCCTTTTTTAAATCCTAAATAACTGATAACCAGCGAGTCGTGCATTTTTTCGGGAAATGAAAAACGGAAAAAACCGTCGTCGCCCGCCGCAGTTCCCTGCCTGTTTTTCAAAGAAACGAGGTTGGCAAACGGCAGCGGTTCGCTGCTCAAACCATCGCGGACGGTGCCGCAAACCGTTCGCTGCGGCACGGGCGGCGGGGCAGGACTGGCCGTAATTTTTTTATCGGGCGCAGGTAAAACAAGGATATTCCGCTCGCGGACAATTTGAAAAGTCAAAGGCAAATTTTTGAAAATCTCGGCGAGGGCTTCGTTGAGCGGGGCATTTTGAAAATTTGCCGTGACCCGCAGGCCGTGCAAAAGTGCCGGGTCGAAAGAAAAAGTGAGGTCGTGCGTTTTTTTCAAAAAATCGAAAACAGCGGGCAGTGGCTCGTCCTGAAAATCGGCGGAAATTTTGAGTTGCTGGGCTGAAATTTGGGTCAGAAAAAACAAGGAAAAGGCGAAAATGGCAGTGATGGCTTTCATCGTTTGGCTATTATTTTTTGGTTCAATTATGATTTCAAGTTGCTGCTATTTTTTTAAAAAAACTTGCACGGTTTTCCCTTCGATTTTCCACTCCAAACCCATCGGCGCGCAGACCATCCGCAGGGCATCGTCCAAATTATCATGGACAAATGACCCCGAAAATGGCCGGTTTTCCCCCGAAAACTGAACCGAAATGCCAAATTGCCGCTCCATCTCCGCCAAAACTTCGGCCACCGGGATTGCCGCAAAATTTGAAACCCCGTTCATCCAACCCGGTTTTTCAGAGTCGTTGGGCAGCACGGCCAGTACATTTTCCGCCGTTAAAACTGCTTTTTGATTGGCTTCCAAAATGGCGGTGGATTGGTTTTGGACAGATTTCACCTGCACTTTTCCAGTGAAACAGGCGACGCGGAACTGCTCGTTTCTCGAAAAAACATCGAACTCGGTTCCCAAAACTTCGACGCTGCCGTCCGGCACATTTACTTTGAAAATGCTGCCCGGTTTGACCACGAAAAATGCTTCGCCGTCCAAAAAAACCTCGCGGCGGCCTGCCCAATTTTTTGGGGAAAAACGGAGTGCCGACCCTGCGTTCAAAGTGGCCGTCGAGCCGTCGGGTAAAGTGATTTGCTTGCGTTCGCCGATTCCGGCAAGTACGTTTGTCTCTGGCTGGTTTTGGCCAAAAAACAACCAAACCGCCGCCGACAAACCCACAAAACAGGCCGCCGCGAGCAGCAAAAAACGCCTGCGATACGAAACCCGAAGCGGCGCAGGTTGCACATTTTCAGGGAGTTGCGCAGGTTTTGCCGCTGCATTTTTCATTTCAAAATTGTTGGAAATGTCGGCCATCATTTCCAGCAATTCCAATCGGCGCGGGTCGGCAAATTCGTCCAACAAAAGCCGTTGCAACTCCACTTCTTCGCGGAGCGCGGGGTTTTCGACGATGTTTTTTTCCATCGCTGCCCGTTCGGGTTCGGCCAGTTGGCCGGTTAGATATTTTTCAATCGTGTCCTGCATAATATTGGAGGTCGAAATTTATTTCGACCCAATTTTGGTCGAAAAAAAATTAGACCTCCATTTTAAAACAAATCGTGAAATACCGGCGCATTTTTTACAAAACCGATCAGCCGTTCCTTGCACTGATGTTTTCGGCGACGGGTGTAGGCTTCGGAGTTGAAAAGCATGGCGGCGGTGATTTCCTCGACCGATTTTTTTTGCAAATGAAGTTGCATCAGCCGTCGGCAATCCTCGCCAAGTTTGAGCATCGCCCTGCCCAAAAGTCCCAGCCGTTCGTGCCGCAGCCAATCAAAATCGGCGTCGCTGTCGGCCATGAATTTGGCATCGTCGGGAATTGCAACATGGCTGCGCGACTTTTTTTGCAGCCGATTGAGCCAAAGATTTCGGCAAATGCCATAAAAAAAGGTGCTGAACTTGCTTTCGAGCGAAAAACCGGGCTGCCGTGCTTTGTCAAAAACGACCATCACGGCATCTTGAAACACATCTTTTGCGTCGTTTTCCGTGCCGTTCAGGTCGGCCACGATTTTTCGGGCGAGCGGGAAAAGGTTGTTGTACATCGTTTCCAACGCACGGCGGTCGCCCCGGAGGATATCGGAAAGGAAGTCCGTTTCGGTTGTCGTTGGTTGCATTTTGCTGGATGGATTGGAGGGAAAATGCTTTTGGGCGAAGGTAAAATTTTGGTTATGTATTTTATTCATTTTTTTTGAAAACACCGTGTAACAAAAACCAGTGGGGAAAAATACATGGGCACTGTGAACGTCGTCGAGGTTTAAAACCTCGACGACGTTGTTTTGCGAAAGTCCTTTTTATATTAAAATCAAGGCTCAATTATGATTCCAAGTTGCTGTTTCAAAAAGGTGCGTAGCACCTCAATATTTGTAGAATTTTGTAGCCAAAATTTTAAAAAGGTGCGTA
>JANNMS010000125.1:0-9964 GCA_031398055.1 Saprospirales bacterium
ACCATGAACTATGAACCATGAACTATGAACTATGAACTATAAATTTTTAGGGTTAACCGTTCATAGTTCATAGTTCATAGTTCATGGTTCATGGTTCATAGTTCATAGTTCATAGTTCATAGTTCATAGTTCATGGTTCATAGTTCATAGTTTTCCAAAAAGCCAATCCATCGTGTTTTTAGAAAAAATCTTCTCGACCGTCGTTTCTGGCAGACCCATTTTTTCGATAAAACTCCCAATTTCGAGGTCGCCGAGCGGAAATGGATAATCCGAACCGAGGCAGATTTTTTCATCGCCAATCACTTCCAAAATGTACCGCAAAAGTTGCGGGTCGTGCGTGGCGGAGTCCACCCAAAATTTGCCCAAATATTCGCGCGGATTGATCGGATTGTCCATCGCGACGAGGTCGGGGCGACAGTTGAAACCGTGCTCGATGCGCCCAATCGTTGGAATAAACGAGCCGCCCGCGTGCGCAAAACACCAGCGCAGCGTCGGCAATTTTTCAAAAACACCCCCAAAAATCAGCGAACAAATCGCCCGCGAAGTCTCGGCAGGCATGCCGACGAGCCACGGCAGCCAATATTTTGACATCAATTCTTGCCCCATCATTTCCCAGGGATGCACCAAAATTGCCAAATCCAAATCGCGGCAAGCCTCGAAAATGGGAAAAAATTGAGGCTCGTCCAAATTCAATTGATTGACATTCGAGCCGATTTGGATGCCGGGGAAACCCAACATTTTTATCCTTTCCAATTCCTTGATGGCCAAATCGGTGTCCTGCATCGGCAGGGTAGCGAGGGCGAGGTAGTTTTTTGGAAATTTTTCAACAACTTCGGCGAGGTGGTCATTCAAAAATTGGGAAAGAAAAAGGCAGTCCGTCGGTTTTGCCCAGTACGAAAACATGACTGGAATCGTGCAGACCACTTGTTTTTGGGTTTTAAAATGGTCGTATTCTGCGATTCGAACTTCTGGGTTCCAGCAATTTTCGCCGATTTCACGAAAAAAACTGTCCCCGCGCATCATATCTGCAAAACCTGGGCGGCGGTGCCGGAGGTGGATAAAATCGCCGTAGCCAAATTTGTTGGCAAAATTGGGCAGCCGCTCCGGTAAAAGATGCGTGTGCATGTCTATTTTTTCCATGAAATTCAATTTGAAATTTTCAATATTTTTCAATTGGTTTGGCCAGTCGGGAGTTTCGGGTTTTGCCCAATTTCCAATTTCCAACCGGCACTTTCCACCATAAATTTTATCAAATCCATCATTTTTTGGCCTTGTTCGCGAGCGGCGAACATCAAATTGCTTTTCAGGGCTTGGTCGCGGATCAGGTCTTTTGCACGCGAGTTTATCTTGTTGTAATCCTCTGGCGAGAACGAATTGAAAATGCCAGCCGACAAATCGTAATAATCCAAATTGTGGTCGATCGCCAAAATTTGGGCTTCGGGCAGCGCGGAAATCCTGATGGTTTTGGTTTCGGGCACAGCCGTGAAATTCATTTTTTCCAAATCGTACCCCGCGCTGACCGTCGCCCGAACCCGAACGAGCACTTTTTTATCGTAAAGCCAAGTGAAATAACCTTGATATTCTGAGTAATTATAAATCTCCGAAAACTGGCCTTCGACCGTGACCAATTTCGAGACGGTCTGGATTTTTTCCAGCAAAACCGTGGCCTCTTCCTGCGGCGTGTTTTTTGGGGCGTAAAAATATTTTGCGACAAAAACGCCGGACAAAAAAATGGCCATGAAAATGAAAAGACGGAGGATGTTTGACATTTGAAATTAGAAATTGGGAATTGGGAAACTTGAAATTTACTTTTTTCGGTCGGTCACGAACATCAAAACCTCTTGCAAAGCCGTCCGCGATGGGCTGGCGGGCATCGTTTCGAGGATATCGAGGGCTTCGCCGCGAAATTTCAGCATCATTTCGGTGGCATATTTCAGGCCATCACCGGCGCGAACGATTTCGATGACTTCGTTTACTTTTTCGGTGCGGTGGCTTTCATTTTTGACGATGTTGATGATTTTTCGGCGGGTCGCGGGGGCGCAATTTTGGAGGGTGAAAATCAGCGGCAACGTCATCTTTTTTTCTTTGATATCGATGCCGAGCGGTTTGCCGACGTTGTCGGTGCCGAAATCGAACAGGTCGTCCTTGATTTGAAAAGCCATGCCCGTTTTTTCGCCAAAAAGCCGCATTTTTTCAATGATTTCTGGGTCGCTGGAAGTACTGGCTGCCCCGGCGGAACAAGCGGCTGCAATCAACGAAGCCGTTTTTTGACGGATGATATCGTAGTAAATATTTTCTTGAATATCGAGCCGACGGGCTTTTTCTATTTGTAAAAGTTCGCCTTCTGCCATTTCTTTGGTTGCACGGCTGACAATTTCCAGAAGTTTGAACTGTCCGGTTTTTACGGAAATCAACAAGCCTTGCGACAACAAAAAATCGCCGACGAGCACCGCGATCTTGTTTTTCCAAAGTGCATTTATCGAAAAAAAACCGCGCCGTTCGTTGGCATCGTCGACGACGTCGTCGTGGACCAGGGTGGCGGTGTGCAGGATTTCGACGAGGCTGGCGGCAGTGTACGACGGTTCGCCGATTTCGCCAAAAAGCCGTGCGGAGAGCAAAACGAGCATCGGGCGCACCTGTTTTCCCTTTCTTTGGACGATGTACCAAGTGATTTTGTCCAGCAAAGCGACGTTCGAGCGCATCGAATCGCGGAAACGGATTTCAAATTCGTCGAGTTCGGCGGAGATGGGCTGTTTTATTTTGTCGAGCGACACGTAATTATTTTGAAATTTGGTAAAATAGCATTGGGAAAATCTGCCCAAGAATTTTTGCGAAGGTATGAAACGCAAAACAAGACGCGGTTCCGAAAGTTGGGAAACCGACATTTTTCCATTTCAACTCAACCTTTTTCCCGGCATGTCGTATCAAAAAAAACAGGGAACGGAATGTTAGTTTTGAAAAGTTTTTAAATCTTGAAAAACCAATATTTGACCGCTGGCAGGTGTTTTTTTTGCGCCTTCAAATGTTAAATTTTTGACCGTTTAGGATAATTTTTCAGAACATTGCCTTTCAAAATGCGACTCCCGCGACAAATCAATTTTTACTGGCACGGCGTTTGAGATGCCCGTTTCCACAACATGTTTTTACAATATGTTTTTCCTGTGAATCACTTTTTAATCACTTTTCAACCACGACATTGAGGCGATGCTAAAACAGTCCCTGAGTCAGAAAATGCTTCAAAAACTGTCGCCGCAACAAATTCAGCTGATGAAATTGTTGCAGATCCCGACAGCCACCCTCGAACAGCGAATCCAAGAGGAACTCGAAGCAAACCCCGCCCTGGAAGAAGGCGACGAATCCGCAGACCTGCTTGCCGGAATTTCCGAAACGGAAATGAGCGAAATGGACGCTGCCTACCACGAACGCGAATCGAAAGCCGAATCGGGCGAGGCCAGTTCCGACTCCGACAACGAATCCGATGCCGAACAAAGCGATTACGATGAAGTCGATGATTTTGCAGAAATCGACCACGATTCTGCCGAAGAATTTGCCGAAGAAGCCGCATTTGAACTCAACGATGACAGTTACGAACTCGACGATTACCTCGTCGATTACATCGAAGACGACCCGACAACCTACAAAACCAAAGGCGAGGGCAACGGCCCGGACGAAGAAGAACGCACCATCCCGATTGCTGTGGAAAATACTTTTCACGAACATTTGGAGGATCAATTGGGCACTTCGGAAATCACGGACGAGCGCGAAATCGCAATCGCACGGCAGGTCATCGGTTCGATCGACGACGACGGATATCTTCGACGCGAAACTTCGGCAATCGTGGATGACTTGTTGTTTTCCCAAAATATCAAAGCAACGGACAAAGAGGTCATCGCTTTGTTGAAAAAAATCCAAACGTTCGACCCACCGGGCATCGGTGCGCGGGATTTGCGGGAATGTTTGCTGATTCAGTTGCGGCAAAAATTGAACTCGACCGAATTTGAACCGACGTTCGAGGACAAGTTGATTTTGAAAGTCGCCATCCGGATCATCGACGAACATTTTGATGAATTTACCAAAAAGCACTTTGCAAAACTGGGCCGCTACCTCGAAATCGATGAAGATGATTTGAAAGATGCGATGGACGCCATTTTGAAATTGAACCCAAAACCAGCCTCGGGTTATTATTCGCGGGGCGACCGGGCGTTCAATTACGTCGTCCCGGATTTCATCGTGAACAACAAAGACGGCGAACTCGAACTCAGTTTGAACGCCCGGAACGCGCCCGACCTGCGGATAAATGACCAATACCGCGACATGCTCAAAGCATTTTACAACGGAAAACAAGGCCGCCGCGCTACGAAAAAAGAAAAAGATGCCATCCTTTTTATCAAACAAAAAATCGATTCTGCGAAGTGGTTTATCGATGCCATCAAACAGCGGCAGCAGACGATGATGAAAACGATGGGCACAATTATGAGCCACCAATATGATTTTTTCCTGACGGGCGACCAGAAAAAACTGCGCCCGATGATTTTGAAAGACATCGCCGACGTGACCAATTTGGATATTTCGACGGTCAGCCGGGTGGCAAATTCAAAATATGTGCAGACCGAATTTGGCACGAAAAGATTGAAAGAATTCTTTTCCGAAAGTTTGCAAACGGAGGACGGCGAGGAGGTTTCGACCCTCGAAGTGAAAAAAATCCTGACCGATATTATCGGTGAGGAAAACAAACGCCGGCCGCTTTCTGATGAAAAATTAAAATCAATTTTATTGAAAAAAGGCTACAATATCGCTCGACGCACGGTCGCAAAATATCGGGAACAATTGAACATCCCGGTGGCGAGGTTGCGGAAGGCACTTTAATTTAGGGATGAGGAACGAGGGATGAAAAAAAGCCCGAATTTGGGAGCGATGCTTCTGGATTCGGGCTTTTTATTTCAAAAAGCTCAAAACCAACCCGAAAACCGCACTCACCAAAATCCACCAAATCATGTTGATTTTGAACCGATAAAGTGCCACAAGCGAAACGAGAACCCAGGCGAAAGCCCAAAAATCGGGCACGTTTTTTCCCTGAAAAATGACGGCTTGAAATAAATAAACGGCCAAATTCAAAATCACGCCGACGACGGCGCAGGTCACGAGGGCGAGCAAATTTTTCAATCCGCCGTTGGTTTGCGTGCGTTCGATGAGCGGTGCGCCTGCCAAAATGAACAAAAACGAGGGCAAAAAAGTGTAAAAAGTGGTGGCCGTCAAACCAATCGTCGCGGCGAAAATCGAGCCGCCGTACTGATTCCAACCTGCCATAAATCCGACAAAAGCCAAAACCATAATCAACGGCCCCGGCGTCGTTTCGCCGAGTGCGAGGCCATCCACCATTTGAAATGCGGTCAGCCAGTGGAATTTTTCGACCGCAACTTGCGCGACGTACGGCAAAACAGCATACGCCCCACCAAAAGTCACGAGCGCCGCACGGGTAAAAAACAGACACAATTTTTGCCAAAAATCCGCGTCGCTCGACCATTCCGAAAAAGCAAAAAGCGGCAAAAACCAGAGCAAGGCCGCGATTGAAATTTGCCCAAAAAGCCGTTTTCCAGAAAATCCGCTGCCGGGGACGATGGTATTTTTATTGATAAAAAATTGGTTTTCGTCGTCGTCAGATTTTTTGGCGGCGGCGGCGGTTTGTTTTTTTTCCAAAAATGTCGGGACAAATTTCCACAAAGCCAATCCGATCAAAATCGTCCCGAAAATCACCACCGGGAAAGAAATTTTAAAAAAGAAAATGGCCACGAACGCCGCCGCCGCGAGCGAAAAATGGAAAAACGAGTGGAGCGATTTTTTCCCAATTTTGACCAAAGCTAAAAAAACGATGGCCACGACTGCCGGTTTCAAACCCCAGAACAGGGCGGCGACGGCTGGGATTTGCCCAAATTTGACGTACAAAAAACTCAAAATCCACAAAATCAGCATCGAAGGAAGCACGAAAAAAATGCCTGCCGCCAAACCACCGCGCGTTCCGTGCAGCAGCCAACCGATGTAAGTTGCGAGTTGTTGGGCTTCGGGCCCCGGCAAAAGCATACAATAATTAAGGGCGTGGAGAAATTTGGAGTCGCTCAGCCAGCGTTTTTTGTCCACCAAAAATTCGTGCATGATGGCAATCTGCCCGGCGGGGCCGCCAAAACTGATGAAGCCGAGTTTCAGCCAAAAAGCGAGGGCTTCTCGAAATGTGGGTTTTGGCGGAGCGGTATTTTCCATTTTTCAACCATCATTTTAAAGTAATCAAATAAACCAAACCCATCGCAAAAGCAAAGGCAAAAAGTGGTGTAATCGCCCAAACCACAAAGAATTTCCGCACCTGCGGGTTGCGAAAAGTCTCAGCCCAGCCGATTTTGTTGACGCTGTGCGCCATAAATGCTGCGGCGTTGAGTTGCACGAGTGAAGTTGGAATGCCTT
Source organism: Saprospirales bacterium (assembly GCA_031398055.1). Taxonomy (GTDB): domain Bacteria; phylum Bacteroidota; class Bacteroidia; order Chitinophagales; family Saprospiraceae; genus M3007. Next base: position 6,454 of record JANNMS010000125.1, read on the forward strand.
TCGTGACCGATGCGCAAAGCAAAAGTGTGGCCGTGACCAACGAAATCATGATGCTGCCGAGCGGCCCGATTTGGATAATTTCTTTGCCGGTGTTCCGCAAACCTTTGTAACCCAACATTTCACTACCGATTGCAAAACACGGCGCGGCAATCAGCACTGCCAAAATCATGACCACCACAAAATTGTTGGAATTCGTCTGGATGCCCAATTCTTTGATGGCCATGCTCGTCACCGGCCCGGCGGCGTGTGCCACGTTGTTTGCCCCGATCGAATACGAAACGTACAAACAACTAGCCAAAACGAGGTATTTTATCACCGAATGGCTGCCGTCGTTCACTTCGTGATAACTTTTCAAATGGGTCGCGCGGATCAAATATGGGAGAATCAATCTGCCCGCGAACAGCACGATAAAAAACGCGACGATCGGCAAAACGAACCACGTCGGGATGATTTCAAAAAATAATTTGTGGGAATTCAAGCCCGAAAGAGCCACCGCCGCACCCGAAATCGCAAGGACGCTGGCCTGCGTCGTGCTTTGCGGGATGCCCAATAAATTGGCCGCCAGCAATGAAACGCCGATGGAAAACAAAATCGCGGACGTGACTTTGAGGGTAAAAAAATCTTGGCCGAGGATGCCTTGGCCCATCGTGACCGAAACTGCTTTGCCGGAAAAAATGGCTCCGAGCAAAACCATCAAGCCAAAAAGTACGGCAATTTGGTGTTTTTTAATCAAGCCCGCTCCGTAAGCCGAAGCAAAAGCAGGTGCCGTGCCGCTCGCGCCCATGTTGACGGCCAAAAACATGGCAAGCAAAAAAGGGATAAGGATAAATGTTATCATGGGGGCAAACATAACTAATGCCCCGATTCTAGATAGATTTTCAATCGCTCCGTTTTTGGATGATTAAAAAAATCATCGCGGTTGGCCTGCTCGATAATTTCACCATAATACATGAAAACGACGTAATCGGCAATCATTTTCGCCTGCCGGAGGCTGTGCGTCACGACGACGATGGTGTAATTTTCTTTCAATTTCATGAATTGTTCTTCGATGACGCGGCTAGAAATCGGGTCAAGTGCCGAGGTCGGCTCGTCGGCGAGGATGATTTGTGGACCCACCGCGAGGCCGCGCGCGAGGCAAAGCCGTTGTTGTTGACCGATGGAAAGTCGCGACGCGGGGCTGTGCAAACGGTCTTTCACCTCGTCCCAAAGTGCGACTTCGCGGAGGTGCTGCTCCACTTTTTCGGCCAATTTTTTGCGGTTCCGGACGCCCTGAATCCGCAATCCGTAGGTTACATTTTTGTAAATTGACATCGGCAACGGGAAAGGCCGCTGCGACAAAAGCCCCATTTTTTGCCTGATTTGGGTCAAATCGCGGCGCGTGTTCAAAATGTCCTCGTCGCCATCGAACAGGATTTTTCCACTGACTTTTAGTTCTGGATAAAGGTCAATCAAACGGTTTAGCGATTTCAACAAAGTCGTTTTGCCGCAGCCGGATGGGCCAATCAAAACGGTCACTTTGTTGCGCGGGATTTCGAGATTGATGTTTTTCAAAATCTCGTGCTTGCCGCTGCTGAGGCTTAGATTTTGTATTTTAAGTATTGGCATTTTTTGAAAAATCAATTTTACAAAGTGAATTTTTTAAAACCTCCAATCAATAACCGCCCGCCGACACTGACCACCAGAACGATAAAAGTCAGCACAAAAGCAGCCGCAAAAGCACGTTCCTGCACTTGCGGCACGGGCGAAGAAAGTTGAAAAAAGATGGCAAGTGGCAGCGTTGCGGTCGGGTCGGAGAGGTTTTCGGGCAAATTATCGGTGTAACCTGCCGTAAAAAGCACCGACGCCGCGTCGCCGATGCCCCGCCCGAACGCCAACAAAATGGCCGTGATAAAACCGGGCAATGCCTGTCGGCAAAAAACTTTGAACGCCACTTCCGCCCGCGTCGAACCGAGCGAATAGGCCGCTTCCAAAAGTCCGGTCGGGATATTTCGCAAAACTTCGTCAAAAGCACGCGTCATCACCGGCATAATCAGCAGCCCGACCGTGATGATGCCCGCCAAAAGGGAGGCCTTCAAACCCAAAAACATCATCAAAGTAAACCCGAACGCCCCGTAAACGATGGACGGAATCCCCCACAAAACATCCAACAAAAGCCGCAGCAACGTGAGCCGTTTTGGGTGGCGTTTCATGTGGATATTCATAAAAAGTGCGAGCGGCAAACTGAGCAAAAACGCCATCAAAGTCGCGCCCAAAGCCAACCAAATCGAACCCATGATGGCATTAAAAATGCCCCCAGATTCGCCAAGATAAAAACCGCCTTCGGGTGTTTTGGTGAGCATTTCCCAACTGATTGCCGGGAGGCCGCGATAAATCACGACGCCCAAAATTGTCACCAAAACAAGCATGATTCCCACGGTGCAAACGCCGGTGAGGATTTTGAAAAATTGTTCTTCTATTTTATTCCAATTCATTGAAAATCAGGTTTTTAGCCTACGTTTACTAAACTTCAAAAGTTTAGTAAACGTGAGTAATTCATTGAAAATCAGTTTTTTGAATCAAATACCGCGCCCCCAAATTGAACAAAAAAACCACCACAAAAAGTATCAGCGCAGCCAACATCAACGCCGCATCGTACAGCGGGATGGACATCATTTCACCATAATTATTGGCAATCAAAGCGGGCAGCGGATAACCCGGGTCGAACACACTTTTTGGCACTTGCACCACATTTCCGACCACCATCAAAACGGCAATCGTCTCGCCCAATGCTTTCGAAATGCCCAAACCGAACGCCGCAAAAATGCCCGACATCCCCTGCCGGATCAGCACTTTTTTGATGGTCTGCCAGTGCGTCGCGCCGAGGGAAAGCGAGGCCTCTTTTAACTCGATTGGGATTTGGCGAAAAACCTCAATCAGCAAGTTCAAAATGTACGGCACCGACATCACCGCCAGCACAATCGCGCCCGACAAAATGTTGTAACCGACCGTCGTCCGCCCAAAAAACGGCGCAATCCACTGCCCGACAAATGGCACGACGACCAGCACGCCCCAAACCCCATAAACCACCGACGGAATGCCAGAAAGCATGTCGATAATCGGGTGCATCAGCCGTTGCATCCAGCGGGCGGCAAATTGGGTGAGGTAAATCGCCGCCAAAAGCGACAGCGGCGCGGCTATCAAAAACGACAAAACCGTCACCCATAACGAACTGAGAATGAATGGGTAAAAGCCAAATTTGCCGTTCATCGGCGACCAATCGGACGAACTGACAAAATGCTCCGGCGGGTAATCTATAAATAATGGCAGTGATTTTATGGTCAAACCGAGGCCGATGGCCAGCGGCAAAAACAGGGCAAGAAAAACCACTGCCAGCATCCAGCCAGTGGAAAGTTGGTCTATTTTTTTTCGTAAAAATGTCATTCGCGGGTATTCGATTTAGCGGAATTGGAGGTGGGGATTTTATAAGAACCAACCATTGTGGGAAAAAAATACGAACACCAAATGTGGCCAA
>JANNMS010000250.1:0-4386 GCA_031398055.1 Saprospirales bacterium
TTTTCAATAACTTAGAAAATTAACCACGACAAAACCATGGCAAAACTGGGTTGGGACGGGTTCCTCCTGAATGACAAAACACGGCAAAAACCACGGCGAACGAAAGTACATTTTCACTAAAAATCCAAAGTCCAATGTCCAAAATCCAAAGTCAAAAAGACACCTCGCTCGCCCTGCTCGAAACCCAAAACTTGTCCACCCCACAAAAAATCGCCGTATTTTTTGGCGGCACTGGGCTGCTGATTTTTCTCGTGGCGTGGATTTCCGGGAAAAATTTGCCGCCGTTTTTGCTTTGGCTGGGGCTGATTTTTTTGGCCGGCGGCGTGTTGTTTTTTGCCCACGCGACCTATTTTGGAAGTGTCGAAGGCATCAAAAACAACGGCGTGATGTTCAGCAAATTGACCCGGCGCGGCCTGCTGGCCTATTTTATCGCGGTGATTTTGACTGGTTTTTATGTCTGTTTGTATTGGTTTCCGGAATTTTTTGGGGGATTGATTGCACTTTTTGAGCCGCTGAGCCAAGCGGTTCGGGGGCGCCCGGCAGACCAGTGGTTTGTGTACGGCACGTTTTACACGCTCGCGGTTTTGTTGTTTGGCGCGAAGTTTTTGTACAAATATCGCGGCAACCGCTACCAAATCATCCGCACGATTTCGGTCATGTTTTTTCAATTGATGTTCGCTTTTTTGATTCCGGCGTGGATGCAAATGATGAACCAACCGGACTTTTATTTCACCTATTTCTGGCCTTTAAAATACAATTACCTGTTCCCGAACGACGTCAATTGGTTGAAAAACAGCAGCCATTTGGGCATCTTTTTGGTGTTTTGGGGTGCGATGATGACGTTCGTAGCGACGCCCATTTTGACCTATTTTTTTGGAAAAAGATGGTACTGTTCGTGGGTCTGCGGCTGCGGTGCGCTGGCCGAAACTGCGGGCGACCCGTTCCGCACTTTGAGCGATAAATCGTTGAAAGCGTGGAAGTTAGAGCGGTATTTGATTTATTCTGTTTTGGTTTTTATCACGGTCACGACCATTTTACTTTGGATAAATTCGTGGTCGGCGGGCGCGATTTTTGGCTCGGCTTCGCAGGGATTTAGCAAGACGTATTCATTTTTAATCGGTTCGATGTTTTCGGGGGTCATCGGCACGGGGTTTTACCCGATTTTCGGGGGGCGGGTTTGGTGCCGTTTTGGCTGTCCGATGGCCGCGATTTTGGGCATTTTTCAAAAATATTTTTCGCGTTTTCGCATCACGACCAACGGCGGGCAGTGCATCAGTTGTGGCAATTGCTCGACGTATTGCGAGATGGGAATTGACGTAAAATCGTACGCCCAACGCGGGCAGGACATCGTCCGGGCGAGTTGTGTTGGCTGCGGAATTTGCGCTGCGGTGTGCCCTCGGGGCGTTTTGAGATTGGAAAATGGGGGGGAAGATATTTCAGAAAGAGCCTCGGAATTGCGAGCGATTCACATCGGAAAAGATGGGGCGAAATTGATGGAGTGAATGATGATTTACGATTTTGGAATTACGATTTACGATTTTAGCAGTGGCGTGGCAATCGTAAATCGTAATTCCAAAATCGTAAATCCAAATCGTACTTTCGCCCGAAATTTTTAAAAATTCTGATGCAAAAGTTTTCATTTCTAATTTTTACCACTTGCCTATTTTTTGTTTTTTCCTGCAAAAACGATGCTGAAAAAACAACCAACGCTGGAAATTCCACTGGCCATGCCCCACTTTCTGCCGAGTTTTTGGAAGGCAATTGGGTGGCCAAAAGTTTCATAAACAGGATAAAAACGCGCAGTTCGGTGGCGCAATCTTTGAAATCGCAGGCCGTGCCGTTCAGTTTGGCTTTTTCTTTTTCGAAAAAAAAACCGGACTCCGTGCTTTGTTATCAAAGTGAACGGATGTGGTCTTTGCCGGTAAAATACAACCACGACACCCTCGAAATTCCCGGTGGAAAAGACGGGAAACCGGTGTTTTTGGTCTATTCCGACAAGCCCGAAAAGTCGTTTATCATGTTCGACAACACCAGCGGGCAACTCGTCCAAAACTATTTTATCGCCGCCGCCGACAAAACTTCGAATGGTTTGGGCGCGTTTTTTACCGTCCTCAATTTCGAAACGGTGTCCGATTATTACACTTTGAAAGGCAGTTCGGAAAAGGTCGCTTTTTCGCCAAATGGCATTATCACAGGTTGGAAGGAGTACGATTATTTCCAAATTTGCATCGGTGGGCGTTGCCAAATTCTCGGGCCAGACATCGATTGCATATATTTGATGAACCGAAAAACTTCAAAAGGCAAATGGTTCGGTTTTCAACTTGACCAGACCGATAAAACTTTGACGATTTTTGATGTGAAAGAAAACCCAGCGAAAACGCCAGAGTACATTTTGGGAAATGTGAAATATGAATTTGAAAAAGCACCTGCGCCGGATAAAAAAGTAAAAGAAAATCCTGCGGGCGCGGACACAAAACTGCCCCAAAAAACGCCCGCGCCAGAAAAAAAGTAAAAATCAAGAAATTTTTAAAAATTTACACAACCAAATTTTTTCAAATGAAAAAACTAATCATCTACTCGCTTGCAATGTTTTTATTTGCCCAAAATTCATTTTCCCAATGCTGGAATTTGGTTTGGCAAGACGATTTTAACGGTAATTCTTTGAACACAGCCGACTGGAATTACTGGATCGGCGGTGCGTACAACAACGAACTCCAATATTATACCGACAGCCCGACGAACGTAAAAGTGGAAAATGGCAACCTGAAACTGATTGCCCGGCAGGAGGTTTTGAACGGCTACAACTACACTTCGGGGCGCATCGACACCCGTTTCAAAGTCAATTTTACGTACGGACGCATCGAAGGACGCATGAAATTGAACAACGGGCAAGGCATGTGGCCTGCGTTTTGGCTGCTGCCGACGAGCGGCGAATGGCCGGCGGGCGGCGAAATGGACATCATGGAATTGCTCGGCCAAGAACCCAACAAAACTTATGGCACCTGCCATTATTTGGCCGCCGGCCAACACGCCTCGCTGGGCAGTTTTTTGACTTTGCCGAGCGGCAATTTTTCGGATGCGTTCCACATTTTCGCGCTCGAATGGTCGGCGACCGATATCAAATGGTCGGTCGATGGGCAGGTGTATTTTACGGTGACAAAAACCCAAGTCGGCTCGGCGAACTGGCCTTTCAACAAAGATTTTTACGTCATTTTGAACCTCGCAGTCGGTGGAAATTGGCCGGGGCCACCGAACGGACAGACCGTTTTTCCAAACACGATGGAGGTGGATTATGTCAAAATTTTCCAGAAAAACCCGAACATCAAAATCTCGGGAAAAGCACTTTGCGAGCCGAGCACTTCCTCGATTTACAAACTTCCAACGTGGTCTGGCGCAACCTATAATTGGACAGTTTCGGCGGGCGGAACGATTGCCAGCGGCCAAAACACTTCGCAAATCACGGTAAATTGGAACGCAACGAGCGGAAATCGGACGGTCGGCTGCACTTTTCACAATGTTTGTGGGACGCGGACGGTTTCGATTCCGGTCGTGGTCACCCCGAATTTATGGGAAAATCCGAGTTTTGAAAGCGGCACGGTGAACTGGAATTTTACAAAAAACCCGCCCGCCGCTGGCACTTTTACTGCCCCAAATCAATCGGGTGCGCCGAACGGGACGAAGGTTGGGAAAATCGTTTGCACCACTTTGGGCAACAATTTTTGGGATTTTCAAATGTCGCGGTCGGGCGTGGCGGTCGAGGCGGGCGTTTCGTACACCTTGCGTTTTCATGGAAAAGCGACGGTCGCCGGAAAAATCACGCAGGTCAATTTTTTGAACCCGAACAATTTTACAAATTATGCTTGGCAAAATATCACTTTGACCGAAAGTTGGGTTTTGTACCAATTGACTTTCATCGCACCGTACACCGGGAATTTGTTGTTTACCCAAGATTTTGGGTTCAACACCGGGACGTTTTACATGGATAATTATGTTTTTGGGAAAACGGCAAACTTGCCGCCCGTTGCCCCGGTTTCGGTTGACCGGTCGGACGAGATTGAGATCTCAATTTTTCCGAACCCGACGGACGATGTTTTGAAAATTTTGGCGGCGGAAAACGGGCATTTTTCTTTGTTAAATTTGGATGGAAAATCAGTGGCTGCCGGAGATTTTGAGGCAGATGTTTTGAGTGAAATTTCTTTGAAAAATCAACCTTCTGGAATTTATGTGGTTGAAATTCAAACAGTTAGCGGAAAGATGGAGACGCGACAAATTGTGAAAAATTAGATTCCCAACCTTGTTTTTTGTGATTAAAGTGGTATACGGGGGGAAAAACGGTTTTGCCGGGTTTGGGGCCAAAATGGGTTTGTTGGGATTGTAGGGGGTGTG
>JANNMS010000300.1:0-5305 GCA_031398055.1 Saprospirales bacterium
CGAGAAATCCCGAAGGGATTTTATGTAAAAACTCGCGCCTGAAAACATAAAATCCCTTCGGGATTTGAGGAAAATGCCCTTGCTCTGAGCTATAAACATAGATTCCCTTCGGGAATGGATTTTAATGCGTTTGACCTGTCAATTTTTGGAGGATTTGCAGGAGTGATTCGTGTTCCGTAGGAACGCCATCGCACAATACCGTTCCTACGGAACGATGAAAACGGACGGTTGGGGTTTCTACAAAGATGCCGTTCCTACGGAACTTTACTATTTATCATGGCAAACCACGCACTCGAACTTCTCAAATTTGTACTGAACGAAAGCCACGCCGCCCCGGACAATTTCCAAGTGGCATTTTTCGCAAGCCACCTTCGCGTGTTTCCCGTCCAATTTGAACCGCGTTTTGTCGTGGTCAAATTTTTTGATTTCCCAATTTTCATTGCCGTGGCATTTCGCGCAATCCGTCGCGCCTTTCACCGTAAATTGTTGGTTGTGCGAATCCTCGTGGCAACTCGAACAGGTCGCGGGCAGGCCATCAAATTTCCCGAATTTGAAATTTGGCTCCGGTTTGTGGCAGTCGCGGCAGGCCGTTTTTTGGTGCGCCCCGACCAATTTGAACTCCGTTTTTGAATGGTCAAATTTGTTCTCTACCTGAAAACTTGCCGTCGCGTGGCAACTTTCGCAAGCCCGGTTCGGGTACCATTTTTCGGCAATTTGCCCGCCGTGCGGGTCGGTGTGGCAATCAATGCACCGCTCGCCGATTTGCCGGAATTTCCATTTTTCCTTGCCCGGCGGCGCGTCGGAAATGTCGCCAGATTTCAAATGGCAAGCAAAACACGGCGTCGCAACGTGCGCCCCGTCGAGCGGATATTTCGTTTTTGCGTGGTCTTCAAAAGTGAAAATGCTGCCCAAAAAGCCGTCAACCGTGTGGCATTTCGCGCAGTCCGGGCTGATTCCGAATGCCGCAAATTGGCCGTCGTGAAAATCCTTGTGGCAGTCCGCGCAGTTTTTGTGGGGCAGCGGGTCGGTCATTTTTTCAGAAATATGGCATTTTCGGCAGTCCACCGCCGCGTGTTTTCCTTTTAAAATGAAAGCCGTTTTGTCGTGGTCAAATTTGTCGCCGAGGTCGCCGGACGATGTTCGCCAGCCGTTTTCGTGGTGGCAATCGGCGCAGTTTTGGCCAAAATTCCCGTCGTGCGGGTCGCGGTGGCAGGCAGCGCAATCGTTCGTTTTTTTGCCCAAATTTTCCTGAAAAACATTGAGCGGCGTGGCGTTGTCCATTTTTGCATGGCACTCGCGACAATCGACTTTTTGATGTTTTCCTTTCAACGGAAAAGGCGTTTTTGAGTGGTTGAATTTTTTCAAACTGCCCAAATCCGTGAACGAATTTTCGTTGTGGCACTCCTTGCAGTTCGTCCCGAGGTGGCTGTTGTGCTCGTCTTTGTGGCAATTCGTGCAGTTTTTGAACGGCACGTCGGCGAATTTTTGAAATTCCTCGCCGCCCCGGGTTTCCATTTTATGGCATTCGATGCAGGCGACGTTTTTGTGTTTTCCGGCGAGCGGGAAGTCTGATTTGTCGTGGTTGAATTTTTTCGCCGGGCGAAATTCTTCGGTCGCGTGGCATTTTGCGCAGTCGTTTCCGAGCGTTTTTTGGTGTTTGTCTTTGTGGCAATCAATGCAATTTTGGCCGAGGCCGAGGAAGGTTTCCTTCTTTTTTTTCAGTTCCGGTTCCTGCACGAAATCGGGTTTGTGGCAACTGCGGCAATCAATTTTTTGGCCCTTGCTCGACCAGCCGGTTTTGTGGCGGCCCGTCAATTCGTAACCCGTCAAATTGTGGTCGAACGTGTTTTCGTCAAAACGAACCATGTCGAATTTCCTGCCGTGGTGTTCGCTGTGGCATTTCGCGCAGTCCTTTCCTTTCACCTCTTTCGAGACGTGGAAACCCTCGTTTTTGTCCATCCGTGATTTGATTTCTTTGTGGCAATCGAGGCATTTTGTGTTCGAAACTTTGTTCCCGAGGTCGTGGCATTTTGTGCAGTTCGAGATGCCTTCGAGGTCTTTGTGCGCGGTCGCCAAATCGCCGGGGGACAATTGCGCGGCGAGTTTTGCGGCGAAGAAAATTGAGAAAAAGATAATTTTTAAAATGCGCATTTTCACTTTTTTAAAAAACATAGGCACATAGGAGTTTTCACATAGAAAACATAGGCTATGGGGGCTATGTGAAAACTCCTATGTGCCTATGTTTTAAAAAAACTCACTTGTGCTTTTTCACCGTGTACCCAAACCGTTTCGAAATTTCGACCCCCGCTTTTTGCAAAAACTGCGTCGGCAGTTCGCCCCCCGCAAAAATGTACACCAAATCATTTTCCAAAGCGACCGGTTCTGCGGCGTTTTCGGTGGACAAAACGACTTTTTCTTCCTCGATTTTCAGGACGTTGCTTTTCAATTTCACGTCAATTTTTCCTTCCAAAATCGCGGCGTCCAATTTTTCCCGGTTTTTTGGTTTCAATCGGCTGAACGCCTCGCTGCGGTAACTCAAAATCACCCGGTTTTGCTCCGAAAGCGAAAGTGCCGCCTCGATTGCTGAATCGCCGCCACCGACCACGACGACCCGTTTTTCGAAAATATTTTCTGGTTCGAGCAGTCGGTACGCCACTTTTTCGAGTGCCTCGCCGGGCACGCCGAGTTTCCGTGGGCTGCCCCGCCGACCGATTGCGAGCAGCACGTTTTTGGTTTTGAAAGTTTCGCCACGCATCGTCATCACGTTGAAATGGTCGCCCTCCATTTGGATGCCCTCGACTTTTGTGTTTTCGCGGATGCTGATTTGGTTTTGGGACATCACCGTTTGCCAAAGTTGGAGCAGTTCGGTTTTTGAGGTGTCGTAGAGTTTTATTTTTCCATAAAGTGGCAAATACATCGGCGCGGTCATCACGATTTTGGAGCGGGGAAAATTGAAAACCGTGCCGCCGAGCGAATCTTGTTCGAGGGTCAAAAAATTCAGGCCGTGTTTTTTGGCCGTCAAACTTGCCGAGATTCCCGCCGGGCCTGCGCCGATGATGACCAAATCATAAATCGCTGGGTCGCGTTTGTAATCCGATTTGACGATGCTTTCGACGGCGGCCTCGCCCTGTTCGACGCTGTTTTTTATCAAACCCATGCCGCCGAGTTCGCCGGCGATGTAAATCCCGGGGACGTTCGTTTCAAAATCTTCGTTGATGTGCGGCAGGTCGACGCCGCGCTTTTCCGTGCCGATGACCAACGAAATCGCCTCGACCGGACAGGCATGAAAACACGCCCCGTGCCCGATGCACTGCGAGGCATTGACCAAAGTCGCCCGCCCGCTGACGATGCCGAGGATGTCTTTTTCGGGGCAGGCCTCGATGCACGCACCGCTTCGAATGCACGTGCCCAAATCAATGACCGGGTGCAAAGACACCGGTTCAAAAGTGCCGTCCTGAACCGCTTTTTCGATTTTGGCGGCTGTTTTTTCGGAAGATTTCCGCTCTTTTCGCAAATAAAGCCAAACGACAATCAAGCAAAACAGGAAAACGGTTCCGTAAATTAAGATTTCTTCGAGCATCATAAGCCTTGGAGGTCGGAATTTATTCCGACCCTAATTTTGTGTGGCGGAATAAATTCCGCCCTCCAATTAAAAAATCCACCTGAAACCAAAAGTAACCGTCACCGCGACGTGTATCACCATGATAATCAGCATGATAAGTGCAAAAGGCAGGTGCACGATGTGCCAATATTTGAACAGTTTTTGCATGACCAAGAGGCGTTCGATGCGGTTGTTCAACGACATTTCGTTGTGCACCAATTTGACGACTTGTTTGATATCGGGTTTCGATAACCTGTTCTCTTTCAATACGTTTTTTACCCGCCGGACGGTTTTTTTGTCCTCAAAATATTGATTGACCATTTTGGAAAAAAAGCCGCCGCCGGTTTGGTTTTTGACGGTCGCCGCCGCCAAAATGGATTGCTCGCTCGCGGCATCCAACTGGTAGTTGTTTTTCAAAATCTCGTCCAAATTGACTTTCGTCGCTTTCACTTCGCTCAAACTCAACTCGCGCCCTTCGATTGTCCGGGGGATTTGGATGTAAATAAATCGGCCAATCACGCCGCTCGCCACCACCGCCACCATGCTCCAAAAACTGACGGAAACGATGCCGCCAAATTTGAAAGCCGTGTGAAAAAGTATCAGCACCGGCCCGAGCGAGCAGAGGAAAATGTGGAATTCCAGCCAATATTTCAGCCGCCCGAATCGGTGCAAAACCTTGTATTTTTTCTTGGCGATGTAGCCGAAAACGCCAATTAAAATCAGCAGCGTCCCGACGATGCCCATCCCGTGGCCAAACACGCCGCTCGGTTTGAAAAGGTCGTGGTCGGCGTGGTAAAACCGTTCTTCGAGCGGGGTCATATAATATGGTATGCCGCGCCAGGCCAAAAACGCGGCCACGGCAACGACGATGCTCGTCAAAGTTGCGATGTAAATGCGATGTGCGAGTGGAGACATGAAAGTAGTTGACTGGTTTATTGGTTGATTTGGGAATTGGTTGTTGGCTTTCTGGTCTGTCTATTTTCCCAATAACCGATTTTCCAATAACCAATTTGGGGCAAATAAAACGGCTGGCCGGTGATTCAAATCATAAAAACTCCTGATTTGGAAAAAATGCTTTCCGGGAAAGGCTTTTTTCAGGACTGAATTTTACACCTCTATTTATAGGTACAATTCGAGGAATACCGCCGGGCGGGTTGCCTGTCGGTTTTTTTGATGCGGTTTTTGGGTTGATTTTTTGAAGTGAAAAGACCCATCTGTTTTAGAAAAACCCATTTCAGCCGTTTTTCATTCCCGTTCGGCGGCCATCATTTTCCACGCCGCGCGGCCATGTTTTAGGTTTGACTGGAAATCAAAATCAAATTTTCCCAAGTCAACATTTTAAAAGCATGAATTTCAAAAACATTTTTCTCGCCTTGTTTTCTGGCAACTGGGTTTTCGCCCTTTTCCCAAAACAACTTTTTTTGCCAATCCAAACAGCACTTCCAACTCACCGGACTGATTTCATGGTGTGAGTTGTACAACTCTTTCCCAGAATTGTGTAACCCACCCCGGCCCCGACCTGCCCACTTTTGCTTTTAAATTAAAAAAAATTAAGTCAATGAAAAACAGGTCAAACGCATTAAAATCCATTCCCGAAGGGAATCTATGTTTATAGCTCAGAGCAAGGGCATTTTCCTCAAATCCCGAAGGGATTTTATGTTTTCAGGCGCGAGTTTTTACATAAAATCCCTTCGGGATTTCTCG
>JANNMS010000302.1:0-3141 GCA_031398055.1 Saprospirales bacterium
ACTTATGTTTATTTATCCAAATTTATTTGAATAAATTTGGATAAAATTTTTTGTTAACCCTCTTATTTAGGAACGATAAACCTGACAAAACGGGCGCAAAACGTGGACGTTTACCATTGCATCAACAAGAATTGGATTTGCATCATTTCCTGTTAAAATCCCTGCATCTCAATTGTATCTCCGAGCAATTATCAAAAAACTTCCCCCACGACCACCATCGCATCAACAAGCAATTGATTTGCAGCGTTTCCTGTTAAAGCACGGAAACGAAGTCATTCGTGCCGTCAAAATTGAGTGCGGCCTGCGCGAACGCCGACGTGCCGAAAAACCCGCCCACCAAAATCAGCAAGAGGTTCCGGATGTTTTTGGTTCGGGAAAATAGCCCAAAACCGTCCGCCGAAAAGCGGCGATGTTTTATATTTTTCATATTGTTGAAATCGAATTGAGTTAAAAATTTTACAGGTTTTGGGGGTTTGGCGCGTATTTTTGCCCTAAAATCAGTCTTTCAATTTTCAAAAACACACATCCAATGAATATGAATGTCCTTGAACTTCGCGGCAGCCTCGTCAGCATCATTGCCGATGTGGAAAGCGAGCAGGTGCTCCGGCAGATTTTGTCGCAGTCTTTGAACATCCTGCGCTCGCACGACCCGGAACATGATTTCCCCCCGGAACTGCTCGCAGAACTGGAAGAAGCCTACGCCGAAAGCGATGACGAATCGCAAGCCGTTCCCAACGAAGAAGCCTTTAAACTTTTCAGGCAATGGGCAAACCAGTAATCTGGCAACCGAGGATTTTGCGGCAAATCCGCGAAACCATCCTTTATTTTCAAGAAGAATTGGGTTCGGAACAAGCCGTTGAAAATTTCCTCGACCGCCTCGACAACAAAGCCGACTAGGTTTCCAAATACCCGGAAGCAGGCCGCCCGACTTCCAAACCCGATGTCCGCCACGTCAAAGTGGACAAAAACCGGAGCGTTTTTTACCGGATAAAATCCGACCGCGTGCTGATGATTTTCCTTTGGAACTGGCGCAGGGACCCGGGGCAAAACCCTTATTGGCCTTAATTTGACAACCGGTTTTCCAATGCCCGCAGCCGCGCATCGAATTTTTCGGTCGAAACTTTCATCTCTGTTTTCATCTGCGAATTTTCGATTTTCATCGTGCCGTTTTCAGATTTGAGGGCGGCGTTTTCTTTTTCCAAAAGTTCGACTTTCCGGGCGAGTTCCTGCGTGGCCGACACGTTCAAAGTAAAAATGCGGTCGTAGTCCACCGTGTGGAAATCCTTTACTTTTTTTCCAAAAACAAAGATGTTTTCGGGTGCTGTGGTCTCGTCCCAAGCCGTTGAAAATGAATTTTCAGATGGAACTGCGGCGACAATCACCCGTTTTTCGCCCGTTTCGAGCATCAGTTTTACCTCGTCGCCGACGGCGAGGCCGTGGTTTTTTTCCAAAGAAATGGTCATTTGCCCGGCGGCAAGTTTGGTTCGGCTCGAAAGGGCATAGACATCGGGGACAAAATCGGGCGCGGTGGTGACCGCTTCGGGGAAAATCTGCTCGACTTCTTGCGCAATCAAGCCTTTTCTAAATGCCGTGCCTTTCTCGATTTCGTCAATGTGGCGGTAATCGGTCACACGTAGTTTTTGGAGCAGGGAGAGGTCATTTGTTTTGTCTGAAAGGCGAAAATCCTTTTTGATGCGGCGGTCGGAGAAAGTGTAAAAAGTACTCGCGGCAATTCCAGTACTTGCTGAGAGCGATAAAGTGTTTGTGGCGGTTGCACCGTTGGCCTAGGTTGCCAATAAAATAACCCGCTGATGAAAGGGTTGTGCTCGCAGAACCGTTGATAGCCACAGGACCGGACAGCAGGGTGGCGCCGTTTACTTTCAATGTATAGCTGGGATCCAACGTCGCCTGCCCGACAGCGAGTTTTGAAGTAATCGCCATGGTGGCCGGGCTGAAATTGGTGGCATTCAACGTGGTGGCGGTCACCGTCCCTGCGGTCAAAGAGCCTGCGGTCAAAGCACCGGTTACGTCCGCGCCGTTGGTGGTGACTGCCAGTTTTGTCGTGCCGTTGTACTGCAAAGTGGTGTTGTTCGCCCTGGGGTTCACGACGAAGTCATTGTTCGCCGTGCCAAAACCGACCCGGCCGATGTTGCTGCCTTTTTTGAAGTCAATTTGCGCGGCATCGCTGCCCTCGAGCAGTATTTTGCCCTCGCCCGCGCCGTTTTTGATGTGCATTTGGTAGCCCGCCGTCGGCGTAATCGTACCCGCGCCGATGGCTCCGGCTCCGGGGAACAAGTTGGTCGTGCCAATCAATGACAAGGCATATGGCGAGGAAGTCAGCCGCACGCGCGGGATCAGTTCGGTGCCGCCGTCCACTGCCACGCCGAGGTAATAGGTCTGGTCAAATGCCGCGTTCAGCGGTGTGGCACCGCCGCCCAGTTCGGTGCTGTAAATGCCGCCGACGACACCGACGCTTTGGGTCTCGGTGTGGACAGCCGTGCCGCCATTTTGTGCAGGGTAAAGTTTGAAAGTGAGGTCGTATTTGCCATCTTCGACGGCCGCGCCGCTCGATTTGCGGATGATGCCCTGGATGCTGAAGGTGGCTTGTGCGAAAATGGATGACGCGGCAAACGTGCCGACGAGGAGCAGGAGGATAGTTTTTACCTGTTTCATTTTTCTAGGTTCAAAATAAGTGGTGAAAAGATGGACGAGGACAATACGGCATGCCTACATGACCGCGCCATGCGGTATGCCGAGTTTGTTTTATTTTCTCAAAATGAGTTTGATTTGATTGCGCTTCGGATATCTGATACCCGGTCGGTGCGCGAGATGCGGTAATGTTGCCGCCTTCAACATTGATTTGTCGGGCAAAGGAACGTTGGAATTAGATGAACCAGCGAGATTGCAACTTGGACAAGAACTTGGACAAATTAACAAAAAACCGACTCTAAAAACGGGTTTGGAGTAATTTTGCACAACACTCTGTCAATGCATTGAATGAAACAGGTCAAACGCATTAAAATCCATTCCCGAAGGGAATCTATGTTTATAGCTCAGAGCAAGGGCATTTTCCTCAAATCCCGAAGGGATTTTATGTTTTCAGGCGCGAGTTTTTACATAAAATCCCTTCGGGATTTCTCG
>JANNMS010000304.1:0-13039 GCA_031398055.1 Saprospirales bacterium
GTACCCTCGTTTTTGACGCTTTTTGAAAAACTTTTTTTTCATCGTTTGCCAATTTTGAGGAGGTCGTTTCAGATTTCGTACCCTCGGTTTTGACGCTTTTTGAAAAACTTTTTTTCATCGTTTGCCAATTTTGAGGAGGTCGTTTCTGATTTCGTACCCTCGTTTTTGACGCTTTTTTAAAAACTTTTTTTTCATCGTTTGCCAATTTTGAGGAGGTCGTTTCAGATTTCGTACCCTCGTTTTTGACGCTTTTTTGAATAGGACTTTCGCAAAATGCCGAATTTTGCGAAAGTCCTATTCAAAAAAACTTTTCAATTTCAGCCCGATTTGTCAGTAAAAACCGCAATCGGCTACCTATTATCATTCTAAAAGGCCTCACTGGTTCATTTTTTTACTAAATAATTTTGGGTAGTTAAATGCGTGGCTAATTTTGTTTTTAAAAATACCCCAATAATCAGGGTACCGAAATCACTAACTACCGCTCAAATGGACAAACATCTTAACGATTCATGGACCGATGACCAATTGATTCAAAGCATTCGTGCCGGTGGACAAGCCAGGAACAATGCTTGGCAATTCATTTATAAAATATGGCGCCCGATGTACCTCAAACCGATTTTGCAGGCAAAAGGAACGAGCGAACAGGCCGACGAAGTGATGTCGAAAACCATCATGGATGTCCAAAACCAAATTTGTCGCTCGGATTTTGCGTTGCATTCGGCCAAATTGAGTACCTATTTTATTGGTTGTTTGATAAAAAAATGGGCTGTTGCCCAAAAAACCACCGTCTCCGTGGTCGAATATGAAACCGTTGCCCCCTTTCTTGACGCCCCCACAACAAGTGTTGAAGATGATTTCATCCGTGAAGAACGCGCCGCGCTCGTTCGTCAAGCACTCGAAACGCTGGGCGATCGTTGCAAATCGCTGCTGACTATGTTTGGCAAAAGTTTCAAAATGGAAGAAATCGCTACCGAAATGGGCTACGCAAATGTGCAAACCGCTAAAAATCAAGTGGCTATTTGCCGCGACCGAGTGCGCGAAATTTTGCGGGGAAAAATTTAAAAAACTGTTTTAAAAATCCATTCAAAAGCAATGAAAATAACTGATACAATTTCTGAAAAAATAGAAGCATTTCTGACCGGAAAACTCCCGCCAGTCGAGCGGCGTGCGTTCGAGGCAGAAATCGCTGCGGACAAATTACTGGCCGAAGAAGTGGAAATCCACCGTCTCGAAATGGAAGCGATTGATGAATTGGTTGGCATTGATTTGGAGAAAGATTTGGCAAAATGGCGCAAAAATTTGGAAGTTTCTCCGCCGCCGCCGCCGATTTTTGAAACGCCAAAAAAGTCTGATTTTTCAATAAAATGGGTGATTTGGGCAGGTGGATTGGCAACTTTGGTTTTGATTGGAGCGATCATTTGGGTTTCTTCCGATAATATTTTCGATGAAAAAAAATCGGAATCGCAGGTGCCGGTTGCCTCGAAAAGTATCGAACCGACTGTGCCGCTCGCCCCAGCGAAACCGCCAACTGGATCCAAAAACACGCCAGAACCGGAGAAAAATCAAGGACAAATTGTTGAGAATCAAAAGCAAGAAACTGTCCCGAAGGAAAAACCTGCCACCGAAAACCAAAATTTCATGACCCATTCCGAAGAAATTTATGCGATGGCGGATGAAAATATAGATGGCTTGTCAGATGAAATTGACGGCCAAATCAATGGAAATAGAGGTTTTGTGGGTGGTGATTTATTTATAAAAGGCAAAAAAGCTTATTTCAAAAATGACTATTCCACAGCGAAAAATGACTTGATTCAAATTTTACCGGACGATGAAAACTACCAATTTGCCCAAAAAATATTGGCCGATATTTATTACTCGGAAAAAAATTTCAGGCAGGCAGCCGTTTGTTTTGAAAAATATGAAGCGATCGTAAATACGCCGCAGGCCGAGTGGAAATTGATACATTTTTATTTGAGAGATTATTTTTTTCAAAAACCAAAATTTTGGCAATTGCTCAATCGGATGGCAGCTGACCCGAGTTCTCCAAACCAAAATGCTGCTGCTAAATTGATTTTTGATTTGAAAAAAATGGGTGTTTCGGAAAACTAAATTCATGATAAAACTCAACCAACGGCCACTGATTTTGGCCTCAAAAAGCCCTCGCCGCAGCCAACTTTTGCGGGAGGCAGGTTTCGAATTTACGGTTCAAACTTTTGAAACGGACGAAAGTTTTTCGGAGGAAATGCCGCCGGAAGAAGTCGCGCCGATGCTTGCCCAACGAAAAGCACGGGCCGCAGCCCACCTGATTTCTGACCGTGAAATCATTTTGGCGGCAGATTCGACGGTGATTTTGGAGGGAAAAATTTTTAACAAACCTGCCGATTTCGCCGAGGCATTTTGGATGATCCGGCAACTTTCGGGAAAAAAACACACCGTAGTCACCGGCGTTTGCTTGCTTTCAAAAACGCGGGAAGAAGTTTTTTCAGGAAAAACGGACGTTTGGTTTGCCGATTTGACCGACGAAGAAATTGAATTCTACATCAAAACCTGCCAACCTTTTGACAAAGCAGGAGCGTACGGCGTTCAAGAATGGATCGGCCATTGCAAAATCACAAGGATCGAAGGCACGTACACCAACGTGATGGGGTTGCCCGTAGATTTGGTGTTTGAAAAATTACAAGACTTTTGAACTAAAATTGGCCTGAATTTTCGCATTTTTTAGCACAGCAAATGACACTTAAATGGCATAACAAAAAAAATACGACGGCCAAGAATCAGACTTTTCCACATCTAAACAAAACCATCACGCACGGCAAACAATTGATTTTCAGTGACTTGAAAATTGACCGTTTAGTTATCCACAGGTTGTCAACAGGTTGGTGTGGGTAGTATTTACAGATAAATTTTTCGCTAATAGGTCGCAGTTTTTACCTTTGAGCCGGGACAGAACAAATGAATTTTAGACACGAATGTTCTTTGAACTGCGGACAGGAAATAACTTCGCACGGCCAGCAGCCCCGCTGTTGATCGTTGTAAAATTGCAGGATAATCTCAATGAATGTTTTCGGTTGGAGTGCCCATTTTTAACCAAATGCGGCTTGATTTTTGGTGATTAATTTTAATCCGACTTTCAACACAGGCAGTGTATTTTAGCCCCACCATAATCCTCCTCCGGTTCTTTTCCTCACACTTTTTTCACTGAAACGCTAAATTTTTAATTGCCCATGAAGTTAGGTTCACCTTCAATTTCCGAAGGAACCCAGCAAAAGGACAGTGTTCTGTTGTCTTTTTTAATCTGCTGCGGCATCCTCGGAATCATTGCATCGCACTTCTTTTTAAATCTGGATGGCCAGGACTCTTTCACCCAGATTTTAATCCAACCTCCCCCAACGGCTTTGCCAGATGTTGTTCCCGCACAAATTGCCAACCAAAAAGGCTCTATCCAACAGGAAAATCTTTTTGTGCCGAAGGACTATTTGGAAGCCGAATTGATGGCCACGTTTACACTTCAAAATGCCAGCAAGGATGTTCAATACGAATTGGAATTGGACGGAATTCGCAAGCCTTTTGTCAATGGCCGAGTTAATTACACCTTCCACAAGCATGGACATACGGTTGTGAAGCTGTATGGCACTTTTGGAGGTCGCGAAAAGTTTTTGCAAGAGCGACCATACGAAGTTGCACGTGCTCCCGAAGTTGAAAAGGCCACTGGTTTGGTCAATTTGTAATTGATTCCCGTTTGTTTGCCTGCAGAAAGTCGTCCTGTTCGCACGAAAATTTGATAAAATTTTCGATGTTCACCCAATAATCCCGGTTCACTTTGGATTTTAAAAAAAATGGCTTGTCGGCATCGTTGCTGGCGAGCCTTTTTTCTTTGGACGTTGGAATCCAACGTCCAAATCTTACAAATTTTCGCCTACCAATTTAGCAATCGAAAAAGCCGCACCCGCAGCCACCACTCCAATCAAAGTCATCCGAACTGCGCCCCAAAATGGAGATTGTCCAGTGGCTTTGCTTTTAAAAAAACCAAAAATGAACAAAAAAATGGTCGTGACAACCGCCGACCAAATCAAACCAGTGTGCACATCTTCGAAAAAAAAGTAGGGCAAAAGCGGCACCAAACCGCCTACAATGTAAGAAATCCCAATATTCGCCGCACTTTTCGTTGCCCGATTGGCATCCGGTTTTTCCAAACCCAATTCAAATTGCATCATAAAATTTACCCAGCGGTCTTTGTCTTTGCAAAGTTCGTCGGCGGCTTTTTCCTGGATTTCGCGGCTCAAACCAAGCCCTTCAAAAAACTCAACGACTTCCCGACGTTCGACTTGCGGCACGGTTTCAACTTCGAAATATTCGCGTTTCAATTCATTTTCATAATGTTCGACCGCCGTTTTTCCTGCCAAATAACCGCCCAAACCCATCGCGATGCTGCCTGCCGCAATTTCGGCAAGCCCGGCAGTGATAATAATATGTGTGGCCGCAACTGCCCCGCTCAAACCTGCGGTCAAAGCAAAAGGTACGGTCAAGCCGTCCGCCATCCCAATCACGATATCTTGAACAAATTTTGAAGATTCAAAATGCTCTTCGTCGTGATGATGGTGGTGGTCAGGTTCTGAGTCGTGGTGCAGGTGAATATCCATTTTCCAAATCTAAATTATAATTTTAACGCTTTCGCAAAATATCATCTAATAGGTTGCCTGCATTTTGGGCAACAAACAGAATTCCGTTTTTCAGATTCACATTTCGTTTGAAAATGCCAGTATAAAATTTTGGGGGCAATTTTCATACCTTTGCACCGTCAACCTTAATTCTTCACTAAATTATAAAACATGAAGTTTGATGATTATTTGCCGTGTCAGGCATACACCAACCAACCAAAACATACTAAAAACACACAATTTTCCGCTTTTTTCGATGCAGCCAGCAGCCGCTATTTTTTCGCCTTGTTGGATAAAAACGGAAATGTCGCTTTCAAAAGCGAAGGATACCCACAGGAAAAATCAAGGGACAATGGCATCGAATCTGTCCTAAAAAATAAAGATACCCGCGACCGTTACGCTGTAAAATCGGAAAATAGCGAATTTTTCGTCTCTCTCCGCGCCGGAAATCGCCAGGAAATTGCGCGTTCTTGCGGTTTTGCAACTGAATCTGCGGCAAATGATTTTATCGGCCAAATGTTCGGTGAAGTTGCTTCAAAAGTTGAAACCAAAGTTGCCGCAAAACCTGCTGCTGCAAAAGTCGAAACAATAGTTGCTACAAAACCTGCTGTCGAAAAAATAGAAACGAAGATTGCTGCAAAAGTTGAAACGAAAGTTGCCACTGCAAAACCTACCGTCGGAAAAGTTGAAACCAAAATCGTTGTTGAACCTGCACTAAAAGTTGTTGAAAAAACCACTGCACCAGCAGTAAAAGGTGAAAAAATTTACCTCGCACCAGAATTATACCTTGGCTACCCAACTTTGATGGATGAATATGGCCCGACCGGATACGCACTTTTCACTGGCCCGGATGCCAAACATTACTTCACCGTTTACAATCCAGACGGCTCGATTTATCTCCGTTCGGAAGGTTTCCCGACCACAAAACAATGTGAAGAAGTGTTGGACGTGGTGAAAACCAACATCGTAAACCCAGAAAAATACCTCGTCAAAGAAGCCACAACTGGTTTTGAAGTGGTTTTGGTGGATGAAAAAGAAACTGAAATTGCGCGCTCGACCGAGTTTGATTCTTTCACTGCTGCATTCGTGACCACGCCAAAAGGCCGCACGAAAACCGAAGGCGTGAACCTGTATTGATTAGAAACCTGTGATTTTATAGAAATATCTATTCGAAAATTCGTGGGCCTGCCGATGTCAAAATCGGTGGGCTTTTTTTTATTTTCATTGGTTTCAATCAGTTTAACTTTCGCCCACAAACCAGTAAAAAATTTTACGATGAAAAAATCGCTCACTTCACTTTTCCTTTTTGCTTTTTCCGCCGCGCTGTTTTCCCAAAATCAGCCAGCCGAGGTAAAAAACTTGCTTGCCAATTTCAACTCAATTTCCAAAATCCTGACCCTCACTTTTGATTTGGCGGATGCCGAAAATGACCCGCTCGAAGTCTCGCTCGCCTACTCCACCGATGGCGGTTCGACGTTTATTTCTGCCCAAAATTTTTCGCCGACCGGAGATTTGGGCAACGGGATTTTGGTTGGAAATGGAAAAAAAATCGAGTGCAATTTGGCGGCAGCCGTCGGTCAAAAATTATTTTTCAAAGTGCAGGCCAACGACCAACCATTTGATATCCAATCGATTGTAAACGAAGTGGACAGCACGCGGATGAAAAACGACCTCAATTTTGTGGAAGGAATCCGCCACCGGACTGCGGGCGCGGCGCATCTCCAAGCCACCCGCGACACGATGGAAAAACTGTTTTTGTCCATGAATTTAGCCGTCCAAAAACAGGATGTGCCGTTCGGAAATTCGACTGGAAAAAATATCATCGGCACGCACGCCGGGGCAGTTTTGCCTCAAAATGTGGTCATCGTGGATGCACATTATGACACCGTTTCGAACGCGCCGGGCGCGGACGACAACGGCAGCGGGACGGTCGGGGTTTGGGAAGCGGCCCGCATTTTGTCAAAATATCGGTTCAAAAAATCGCTCCGTTTCATCGGTTTTGACCTTGAAGAATCGGGCTTGATCGGGAGCCGCGAATATGTCCTTTTGGGTTTGCCGGCCAGCGAGACCGTGGAAGGTGTTTTTAATTTTGAAATGATCGGTTATTTTTCGACGATGCCGGGCAGTCAGGCTTTGCCGACGGGTTTCAATTTGCTTTTTCCGGCGGCTTACAATGAAGTTTCGGCCAACGATTTTCGCGGCGATTTTATCACGAACATCGGGAACACAAATTCGCAATCGCTCGTGACTTTATTCAAAAGTGCTGCAAATCAATACGTTTCAGGTTTGAAAGTTATAAATGTGGTGGCTCCCGGCAATTCGCAGGTTGCACCAGATTTGCGGCGCAGCGACCACGTTCCGTTTTGGGACACCAACCGAAAAGCCTTGCAAATCACCGATGGCGCAAATTTTAGAAACGATTGTTACCACACGCCGCAGGACACGGCTGACGGAAAATTGAGTTTTACTTTCATGTCAAATGTGGTGAAAGCGACCGTCGCCGCTGCCGCAATTTTGGCGGAACCGCTGCCCGGCGGCGCGGAAACTGTGGAAGTTGATTTGACCAGCGCGACCCTCGAACCCGACCCGTGCCGCTGGAATTTGAGACATCAAACGGCAGGTTCTGACCTTTTTTGGATAAAAACTTCTGGCTGTCCATCTTTTGAAAATGTTTCAGTCGAGATTTTTGATGAACGTGGGGCGTCTGTTTTTTCAAAAAAAATCCAATTGCCCGGCAGTGGCGAACGTTTTTTTTCGATGGGCAAAAAACTTCCGGCGGGGGTTTATTTTTTGAAAATAAATGCAGGTGCGAAAAACCAAACCGAGAAATTTTTGGTGAAATAGGTCAAGTCAAATTCTACATTTGCCGCTCTTTTTAAAAAATTCAAGGCTCAATTATGATTTCAAGTTGCTGTTTGAAAAAGGTGCAGCGCACCGAAATCTTTGTAGAAAAGCATTGCCAATTTTTCCAAAAGGTGCGTAGCACCGAGATATTTGAACCCAAATATTCCAGTGCTACGCACCTCGGATGATTGATTATCAATGTTTTCTACAAAGATTTCGGTGCGCTGCACCTTTTTCAAACAGCAACTTGAAATCAAAATTGAGCCAAATTCAATACAAACAAAAATCGAAAAATGGACTCCATCGGCTCAACTGATCATCAAAGCCACCACAAATTGACCTTCGCAGGTTTAATGATAACCCTGGGAATAATTTACGGCGACATCGGCACATCCCCACTTTATGTGATGCGCGCCATCGTCGGCGAAGGAAACAAGGTGGATCCGGAAGTGATTTTCGGGGCAGTTTCGTTGATTTTTTGGACGCTCACCATTCAAACCACCATCAAATATATCATGCTCGTCCTGCAAGCCGACAACAACGGCGAGGGCGGCATTTTTTCATTGTACACTTTGGTTCGGCGGCGCAAAAAGTGGCTGCTTTTCCCGGCGATGATTGGCGGCGCGGCGGTGCTTTCGGAAGGCATGATCACGCCACCGATTTCGATTTCGTCGGCCATCGAAGGTCTCGAACATAGCATTCACGGGCTGCCGGTGGTTCAAATTACGATGGTCATTATTTCGCTGCTTTTTGTTTTTCAAAGATTTGGGACAGCGGCGGTCGGCAAGTTGTTCGGACCCGTTATGTTGGTGTGGTTTGTGATGCTGGGCGTTTTGGGCGTGAGTCAAATCATTGAAAATGTAGGGATTTTAAAAGCACTGAGCCCACATTATGCCCTTTTGATGTTGATCCATTCGCCGAACGCGCTCGTGATTATGGGTGCAGTTTTTCTTTGCACCACCGGGGCGGAAGCTTTGTACGCCGACCTCGGCCACTGCGGAAAACAAAATATCAGGACGAGTTGGATTTTTGTAAAAACGATGCTCGTCTTGAATTATCTCGGCCAAGCGGCTTGGTGCCTGAAATATCAAGGCCAAGTCCTGCCGCAAAACCCGTTTTATGGCGTGATGCCCGAGTGGTTTCTCTATTTTGGCATTGGGATAGCGACTTTGGCGGCGATAATTGCCAGTCAAGCCATGATTTCTGGGTCATTTACTTTGGTCAGCGAGGCGATCCGGTTGGGGCTTTTGCCAAAATTGACGGTCGTTTTTCCATCCCATTTAAAAGGCCAATTGTACGTTCCGGCGGTCAATACTTTGCTGTGGATCGGCTGTTTGGTGGTGGTTTGGTATTTTGAAGAAAGCACCAGGATGGAAGCGGCCTACGGTTTGTCGGTGACGATTACGATGATCATGTCCACCATTTTGCTGTCCAATTTTATGGTGATGAACCGGACAAAATCGTTTTTGATTTGGATTTTCCTGGTTTGGTATTTGATTTTCGAGGGGTCATTTTTTCTGTCCAATATTTTAAAATTCAAAGACGGCGGCTTCATCACCGTGCTGATGGCTTCGGTGCTTTTTGGTTTGATGTTTATTTGGGTGAAAGCCAAAGAAATCAGGGATCGGTTCAATTTGGACGTTCAATTGGCCGATTACGTGGATCAATTGATCACCTTGAGCAACGACAACAACCAACCGAAATACGCCACCAACCTGATTTACCTCAGTTCCGCAAAAAGCGAACGGAAAGTGGAGGAAAAAATCATCTATTCCATCCTTCAAACCCAGCCGAAACGTGCCGATGTTTATTGGTTTGTCCACATCCAAGTGACCGACGAACCGTACACGATGGAATATAAAGTGAACACGATTTCAAAAGATGATATTTACAAAGTGACTTTTCGCCTCGGTTTTCGGGTGGAGCAGCGCATGAATTTGTACATGCGAAAAGTCATCCAAGAACTTTTGGAAAACGAAGAAGTAGACGTCGACAGCCGCTACCACATCAGCCGCTACCAATTTCCGACGGGCGACATGAAATTTATCCTGTTGCAAGAATTTTTGGCGCACGAAAACGAACTGCCGTTCATGGATCAAATCATTTTGAGCATTTATCTTTTTATCAAAAGTTTCACGGCGTCGCCGCAAAACTGGTTTGGGCTGGACAGCGATTCGGTGGAATTGGAAAAAGTGCCGTTGGTTTTGGAACCGGTGCAGGGCGTGCAATTGAAACGGATCAAGTGATTTTTTTCCTCCGAAACGACCAAGTCAAATAAATTTTGGAAGCAATTTCACCATCCGGCAAGCGACCGACCGAGGTCATTTTGATTTCGTAGCCCTGCCCGTCGGCCAAAGTTTTTTGGATAACTGCCCGCACCGCCTCGCCTTCCTCGCAGGTAAAAATGACGGTCGCCGATGCTTTTTTGAAAAATTCGGCCTCGGCACGCACCACCAACATCGAAACCGGCGGCTGCCCCTGCAAATGCGCCTGCGCCAAAAGTCCGGTCGAAAGTTCGCCCGCAGCCGTCTGAGCCGCGAAATAAATGCTGTGAAACGGGTTTTGCGAACGCCAACCAAACGGCAATTTTACTTCGCATTTTTCGGCTGAAATTTTCAAAACGCGGATGCCCATGAACCACGCCGCAGGCAGTTTCAAAAACAGGAAAGCGTTGAATTTCAACGGGTTATTGATGGACGCGAGGTATTTTTCGATTGGATTTTTCATTTTTTGAAGTCAATTTTTGAATCCCAAATCTGCCGGAATCGGGTTTTTCAGCCATTCCACCAATTTCTGTTTTTGCTCGGCAGTCAATTTTGCCTCGCCGTGCAGCCAAACATAACTTTTCAAAGGCATTTCGCCGTGCTCGATTTCTTCGGCAGATTCTTCCAAAACCTTTTGCCTTTCGGCAACCGGGATTTGTGCAAATTCCGAAAAATTCAAATTCATCCGCGCCCCGCGGACGTGCCCCTGCAACCACCAACCGAGCGGCTGAAAATTGGCATATCCGGGGTAATTTGTGTGGTTCGAATGGCAATCGTAGCAAGCAGATTTCAGCAAAGCATAAATCTCGCCCGGCGGATTTAGCACTGCTTTTATATCGTCATTTGGATGAAATGGCAGTGGAATTTTTGAAATTTGGAAAAATTGCAAAACCACAAAAATGGCAAAAAGCGCAAGTAGAATTTTCTTTTTCATTAAATTTTGATTTCAGAATTGGAGGTCGGAATAAATTCCGACCATGTTTTGGTCGGAATAAATTCCGACCTCCAGTCCTACCAGTTTTTCAAAATTGGAATCTGATTTTTAAACAACCAAAGCAAGATTGCGCTGCAAATAAAGACCACCGCCGCCAGACCAAAAAGCAAACCGCCATCTCCCTGCACTTCGATTCCCAAAATAAATAGGTGTGAAAAAATCGCCCCGGCCATCACGCCGAGCGAAATCAGTGCGCCCCAGCCCGTCGTTTTGGGGATTAAAATTAAAATCGCAGCGACCAATTCGGCCACGCCGCTGCCGATTCGACCGACGGGTTCTACGCCGAGTTGCGAAAAAATGAACTTGCTTTCTTCCGCTCCGGTAAATTTGAAAAACAAAGTTTGCAGTAAAATCCCAGCAGCGACGAGGCGCAAAGCCCACGAAATGATTTGATTTTTTTCCATTTTTTAAAAATTTTGAGTGAATTTGAACACATAGAAACAGAGGAGTTTTCACATAGAAAACATAGTTTTTTGTGTTTCAAACTCCTCTGTTTTCTATGTGAAAACTCCTAGGTTTCTATGTGTTCTTAAAGTCTATTGATAGCACAAAGCAAAGGCACATCCCTGTTTTTAATCATTTTTGAAAATGATAAGTGTCCAAAAAGTTACGGTCACGACGTTTAAACCGTTCTTTGTGCGAGATTGATTTGTTATCGTGCCCCACCAGTAACCAATTTTCCAATTTCCAATCACCAAAATGCAACTTGATTTAACATACAAACAAATCTGGAAAATCTCCGCGCCCATCATGTTGGGTTCGGCGGCGCAAAACGTGATTGCGTTGAGCGATGCCGTTTTGTTGTACCACCGGGGCGAGGCGGAATTTGCGGCCATCGGATTTGTCGGCGTTTTTTACATCACGATGGCGGCGATTGGCTACGGTTTTTCGCGCGGCGGACAGATTATGATTGCCCGGCGGATGGGCGAACGGCGTCCAGCAGAGGTCGGCCACACCTTTCATGCGATGCTTTATTTTGAATTGGCATTGGCTTGTCTGCTTTTTGCATTCATGAAATTTGGCGCGCCTGGTTTTTTTTCGTGGTTTATTGATGAAAATTCGTCCACCTATCGGCTGTCGTTGGAGTACTTGCATTATCGGTCGCCGGGTATTTTTTTCAGTTACATGGGCGTCGCACTGATTTCTTTGTACACCGGGATTGCGCGGACGGGCATCATTTTGTTCGATACTTTGGTGCTGGCGGTGGTCAATTTGGTTTTGAACATCGCCCTGATTTTTGGAAAATGGGGCTTCCCGGAAATGGGCATCGCTGGTTCGGGTTTGGCCAGCACGATTGCCGAAGCGGTGGCTTTTGTGATTTTTGTTCTTTACATTTTTTTGGATGGAAAAAACCGCCCGCTCCACATTTTCAAATTCTCCCGGCCAGATATTCCTTTGATAAAACAACAATTGCGGCTCGCGCTGCCGATTGTTGCACATTCCGCGCTCGGCCAGGGCAGTTGGATTTTCTTTTTTGGGATGGTGGAAAATATGGGCGAGCGCGCGCTGGCCATTTCAAACCTCGCCCGGACGGTTTATTTGTTGCTTTCGATTCCGATTTGGGGATTTTCAGCAGGTGTCAACACCTTGGTTTCCAATCTTTTAGGTCAAAACCGGTATCGGGATGTTCCCATCGCCGCGCGAAAAACCGGACTGCTTTGCTGGCTGGTGACGATGGCCGTGGCCGTTCCGGTTTTGTGTTTTCCGGGAAAAGTTTTGTACCCGCTGCTCGGCAAATCAGACATGACTTTGATTCAAGAAACGCAACCAGTGTTCTATTTTATGATTGGTTTGCTGAGTTTTTCGACTTTCGGGACAGTCGCGGTGAACACTTTGGCTGGCACCGGCGCAACGCAAATTGGGCTTCGGATGCAGGCCGTGACCATCATTTTTTACGTTTCGTACGTTTGGCTGGCGGTCAATATTTTCAAAACCAACCTGCTCGGCGTGTGGTTTGCGGAGATTTTTTATTGGATAATCATGATTTCGATGTCGGTTTCGTATTTGTTGTCGTGGCGGTGGCGGCGGGTGCGGGTGTGAAAATAACCAGAAAGGTAATTGACAATGCTTTTTCATGCCAGTAACTTTGTATCGAAATTCATCAGTCATTTTTAAACCATCAAAATTTCGGTATCATGAACAGGTCAAACGCATTAAAATCCATTCCCGAAGGGAATCTATGTTTATAGCTCAGAGCAAGGGCATTTTCCTCAAATCCCGAAGGGATTTTATGTTTTCAGGCGCGAGTTTTTACATAAAATCCCTTCGGGATTTCTCGT
>JANNMS010000307.1:0-14637 GCA_031398055.1 Saprospirales bacterium
CGAGAAATCCCGAAGGGATTTTATGTAAAAACTCGCGCCTGAAAACATAAAATCCCTTCGGGATTTGAGGAAAATGCCCTTGCTCTGAGCTATAAACATAGATTCCCTTCGGGAATGGATTTTAATGCGTTTGACCTGTCATTGGATAGAGATAGATTCTTCCTGAATGACAAAACCCACGACAAACATGCTGCTCCCATTTTCCATAAAAATTAGGGAATTACAAAATCATGTAATTAGGAGATTTTAAAATCCTGTAATCTTGTAATTATAAAATCCCAGAATTATGTAATTACAAAATCTCCGACTTTTTTAATTACAGGCTTAAAAAATCTGGCAATTATTTAATCTGGTAATTAAAAAAGTCCCTAATTTTGTGATTCTAAAATCACAGGATTTTGTGATTTTAGAATTTGGTAATTACGTAATTACTAAATTGGGCAAAAACATTTCAAATCCATTAAAAAAACGTCAAAAAAGATAAAAATCATGGCAGTAATTGCAATTGCAAACCTAAAAGGTGGGGTAGGAAAAAGCACCGTTGCACAAAACATGGCCGTTTGCCTTGCCCAACAGGGCAAAAAAGTATGCCTCGTGGATACCGATTCTGTGCAAGAATCGACGATGGAGTGGGGCGGTTTGCGGGAAAAAAGGGACTTTTTACCCGTTCAAGTCTTTGCCATTGACGAAAACAAACTGATGAGCCAGGTGCTCGAACTGTCCGATAAATTTGATGAAGTCATCGTGGACGGCACGCCGGTTTTGGGCGAAATCACGACAAAAATGATGTCGGTGGCCGACTTGGTAATCATCCCGGTGATGCCGAGCGGCAATGATTTCCGGGCACTCCGCAAGTTTTTGTTGCGCTGCGAGGACGTGCGCAGCGTGAAACTGCGGCAAGGATTTACGCTGGAAATCGCGGTTTTGATGAACGAATACAACGACAAATTGATCGTGGACAAAGCGATTTTGGAAGCCGTCCGAAAAATGGAAGTTTATCTTTTGAAAAATTCCTTGGCCAACCGCGCAGCCTACCGCGAGGCCACGTTGACCGGTGCCGGGGTGACGGAAATGAAGGACAAAAAAGCCGCCGCCGAAATCGAAAACCTGACGGCTGAAATCCTTGCTTTGTTGAAATAAACCTTGTTTTTCAATTTAAAAAATCAAAAATCATGGCAAAAAAGAACTTTGACGATTTTATAGATTCGGTCGAAAAACCACGCCGCCCGAGCCCCGAAGAAGCCGCCCGGATGGTGGCGCAGGTGCACGGACAGGAAATTTTGGAGACGCCAAAACCAGCGGAAATGCCAGAAATCGCGGCCAAAAAAGTGGAGCCGAAACCCGCCGCCCCGCCCAAAATCGCACAGCAAAAAACGGTTTCTGTCGCAGCGGCGCGGCGCGGTCGGCCCCGGACCGAGCGCAATGAAACGGAGCGTTTGTACCGGCTTTCGGTGGATTTGCCGGGCAGCCTGTTGCTGAAATTGAAAGGCGCGGCGATGTCGAGCGGGACGGACATGAAAACCTACGTCCGGGATTTGCTGGAAGAGCACCTCGCCAAAAAAGGGTAGGGGAGTGCCGCCAAAAACTTTGCGGAGCGCGGTTTATTCAAGTTTTCAGCGGTTCTGCCCAAACTTTCGAACCTGTGGCGGCTGAAAAATTTAAAATCAATCAAAAATGCAATCAGCGGAAATTATTGTGGATGGCTCGGTGGTCCGGTTGTTCAGCCGGGACGATAAAGATTACATCTGCATCACAGACCTGGCCAAAAGGTTTGAGACGGGCGTGGCCTCCATCGAAAGTTGGATGCGCAACCGGAACACGGTGGAGTTTCTCGGGACTTGGGAACAGTTGTTCAACCCGGCTTTTAATTCCGTCGGTTTCGACGGAATTAAAAGCAACGTGGGGCTGAACACTTTCAAGATTTCGGTGAAAAAATGGATCGAACAGACCAATGCCATCGGCATCGAGGCGCGTGCCGGAAAATACGGCGGGACCTATGCCCACAAGGACATCGCCGTCCAATATTGCTATTGGTTGAGTCCCGTTTTTCAATTGTTTTTGATCCGGGAATTTCAGCGGCTGAAAGACGACGAGCGCGTCCGTTTGAAAACAAACTGGAACCTGAACCGGCAGTTGGCGAAGGCCAATTTCCTCATCCATTCGGAAGCCGTGCGCGAACATTTGGTGCCGGCAATCGACTGGAACACCCAGCGCGAGGCCATTTTTCAGGCCAGCGAGGCCGATTTGCTCAACCTTGCCCTGTTCGGGATGACCGCAAAAGATTGGCAAATGGGCAACCCGATACTCAAAGGAAACCTCCGCGACCATGCCACAACGGAGCATTTGCTCGTCCTCGCCAACCTCGAATCGCTCAATGCAAAACTGCTCGAATGGAACTTGCCACGAGAAGAACGACTGCGGATTTTGAACGAAACTGCCGGCGAACAGATGCGGATCCTGTCGCAAACGAAGGCCATCAAGGAAATAAAATTGTTGAAATGACCATGAACCTCGCCAACATTTCAATGCCGCAAGCCGGCTATTTTACAAAAAAATTTCAATATGACCCGTCAACTTGCGGTCACAGAAGTATCCAAATTTGATTTTTGACTTTTGAACGGCTGGATACATTTACCCGAGTGAAGAAAATCAGTCCTCCCGGAAGGAAATCTTCCAAGTTTTTTCCCGATTAACAAAAAAGGGCAAGGTTTTTGTAAAATCAACCCGATTAGTTTTAATCAGAGACTTACGCCAAACTTGGTAGCCTTTTAAATCAAATACTTTCTCTTCTTTTCTGAAATACTGTCAAGCCTCTTCTTGAAAATCAACAAAAATTGTTTTTCCGAGGTCTTAACCTGACAATTTCAATCTCCACCTGTTCCAACAGGCCCTTTAATCTTACCCACAGTTTTTCCTTAACCAACTCTTGGTTTAATCTTTTCCATTTTTTCCCCGTGCATTTTTTGACCTGCGCCGACGCGCGTGGGCTGTACTTTTTTTGCCAAAAAAAGTCTAAAATCAATTCGATTTTATTCAAATCAATAGCAATCGTCAACGAACCGTAATCACGCTTTTATTCAAAAAAGCACGCTCATGAAAAGAACATTTACCTGCACTGCGCGGCTGCGCGCCTTTTATTTTTTGCAAAAAAACACCCAAGTGTCCAGCGTCCTGCTGGACTTCTCTCGATTATTTCCTGCATTTAAAAATATCGTTCCGATGAAAAAAGGTCTATCCTTTGGAAACGCTCTGCGCGCGCAGGGCTTTTTTGCTTTTAGCCAAGTGGCTTTAATTGCCGCTGTTTTGTGCGTTTTTGGGTTTTCGCTGAATGCCCAAAAAACGGCAAGTTCTGCCCAAAACCCGCGAGTCGCCAAAATCATTGGCCAAACTTTCGGCACGCCCAATTTCATCGAGAACGTCGGCCAGTACGATGCCCTCGTGCCAAAAGGCATGGGCAAGGCACAGTTTGGTTTTGAGGAAATGAGCCGAATCCCGGTGGTTTTCACCTCGAAAGGGGTCGTGTACCATCCGGTGAAAACCTCGCGGCCGAGCGAGGAAGAAATCGAGGAGGAAATCCGCGAAAAAGGTGAGCCTCGGGCCGAAATCCTGATGGAAAAAACCAAGTATTATACCAAGACCATCCAAATGGAATGGGTCGGCGCAAACCCGAACCCGACCATCGTGAAAGGCGAAAAGTCATCGAGCCATTTCACTTATGGCACGTTTTCGGGCAAGGCGTTTGGCTACCAGACGATTACCTACCAAGAGGTCTATCCAAATATCGATATCGAGTTTTATTTTCCGGAAGGAAAAAAGGGCGGTTTTGAATACAATATCGTCGCACGCCCCGGCGCGGATTTGACGAAAGTGAAGTTGAAATTTGACGGCGACATCCAAAAAATGAACCTCGATGCCGACGGAAACGTGGTCGTCGAGGCCGACGGCGGCGAGGGTTTTGTGCAGCACGCGCCCGTTTCTTTTGAAAAAAACAGCCGCAAGCCGGTCGCATCGGCTTTTGTTTTGAACGGCAAAAACCTGTCCTTTTCCGTTCCGGAAAGTTACAACAAAGCGGAAACGCTCGTGGTCGACCCGTGGGTGACCGCGCTCACGACCCTGATTTCGAACAATTTCGGGTTGATAGTGGACTACGATTATGCCGGAAACCTCTACGTCTATGGCGGCACGACCAACTACAAAGTGGCGAAATGCAGCCCAGCGGGTGCGGTGCTTTGGACATTCAACGGCACGGTTTCGGGCTGGTCTTCGGGCGGAAACGCAGGTTATCCGGGTTCGATGGTCGTGGACAAAAGCACCGGAAATGTGTACGTTGGTCATGGTTTCAACTCTGCACCAGCCGCCCAAGCCGTTCGCTTGAAAAGCGTGGATGGCACTTACGACAATTTCATTTCGACTGCCGTTGCCCCGATGTACGAGTTCTGGGACATGATTTTTATTTGCAACGGCACGCCCACGCCCGATTTGTACGCAGGTGGCGGCAACACGGCCAACAACCAGAATTTTGCAAAAATCAATACCTCAACTGGTGCGACCACGGTCATCAATACCACCGGTTTGGCAGGTGTTTCGCACGACCAGGTTTGCGGCGTGACCGACCCGAGCAACGGGGATTTGTTTGGCATTTACGCCTCGGTTTCCACGCCCGGAACGAACAACGTGATTTTCAAAAATCCCTCGACCAATTATGCGGTGCCTTCGTGGAGCGTGGCTTCTGGTTTCGCCACCTTGGTCGAAGCGGACAATGGCCCATTGGGCGGCGGCGGCGCGGGCAGCACGACCAACAGCCAAAAAGTCCTCGCGGTCAACGGCAACTACCTTTTTTATTATGACGGCCTGAACTTGAAGGCATTCAATAAAGCAACCGGCGCAGCCGTCGGCACGGCAACCACCATCAGTGGATATTTGGCAAAAAAACAATGCGGCATCGCGGTGGACGGTTGCAACAACATCTATCTCGGCGGCAACGGCGTCATCAAAGTTTTCAATTTCAACGGTTCTACGTTCGATGACAGCCCTGCGGACATCACGCTCACCGGGGCTGGCGCGGGCAAAAAAGCGTTCGATGTCCGTTTGGACGAACCCAACCACATGCTTTACGTTTCCGGCGACGGTTTTGTCGGGATGTTCGATGCGCCCCTGACAGGGTCTTGCCAATCAGTCAATGCCGTGGCCTTTTCGGTTTCGCCCTGCATTTCCTCGACCGGAAATATTCAGGTGAACATCACGACCGGGCCCGGCGGCGCGTCATTTCATTATTTATTGAAAAACAGCGGCGGCACGGTCATTCAGGAATCGGGCCAGACCACCGTTTTGACCTACCAATTTACCGGTTTGAGTGCCGGAACGTACACGGTCGAGGTTCGTGCAAACGAGACGTGCAACGGTCCGCGTGCGATGACGACGACCGCATTGGTCGTTTGCATTCCCGGTGCATTGACTTTTGGCGATTGCTCCGCTGCGACCGTCACCGGAACATTTACCGCAAACAACATCGCCGGGCAAACTGGCTCCATCACCATCCCAATCACCGTGCAAACGGCCGGTTACGCTGATATTTCGGTGAGCGGAACGGGTTTTAGCGGAAATATTTTAGCACCAATCACGCCCGGCCAGACTTCGGTGACCGTTCCAATTACTTTCAATGGAACGGGCGCAGCGGGCACGCGGACATTGACCATTTCCGCGCCCGAAGGCACGGGCACTTGCACGGTGGATGTGCCGGTGCAAGTTTCGCCCGCACCGGGCTGCGTCGTCGCCAACCTAAAAATCTGGATGAAGGCCGACGCGGGCGCAGGCAGCACCGACGGCGCATCGGTGGCAACGTGGACAAACCAATCGCTCAATGCCTACCATTTGACGCAAGCCACGACCGCCAGCCAGCAAAAATTGTACACGACAAACGCCACGAAGTTGTTGAATTTCAACCCGGTGGTTGACTTCGACGGCACGGATGATTTCATAAAAAACACGACCCCGCTGATGCCCAGCACCTCGCCGTACACCTTTTTATCGGTCGGCACGGACGAAGACGCGGCGACCGGGTACCGTGCGATTTTCAGTTCATCCGATGTGGTGGACTATTTTTCATTGTACAAACAGGGCGGCGCGACGGCTGAAAACGGCTGGATTCCGTACTCGATAGGCGGCATTTCCGACCGTGGCTTTTTTGGAAAAGGCACGAAATATTCACCGACCAGCGGCTCGAACGGTTTCTGGAACGGCACAAATTTTACCTCGAACGCGACGGTGCAATTTATCCAACCGCAAATCGTGGGCATGAGCCACACGAACACGTTGGGCGTGGCGAGTCGCACCTCGTATTTTACTTGGCTCGACGGTTTCAAGGACAATCCGGGCAACTGGTCGCCGACCGACGAGAACGTTTTGGTGTACCAAAGCCATTTTTTCCAGTCCCTTGCAATGGGCGCGGACATGAACTCGGCAGGCACCGGTTTTGAGTTTTGGAAAGGAAGAATCCCTGAATTTATCGCCTACGACCGCCAATTGACGGATGCCGAAATGCAGCGCATCAACTCCTATTTGGCCATCAAATACGGCACGACGCTCGGTCAGGGCAACGGCATCGTCGGGCAAAACGGCAACAATTACAACTACCTGCGCGGCGACGGCACGGTCGTTTGGGACGCCACCGCGAACAGCGGCTACAAATACAACATCGCGGGCATCGGGCGCGACAACTGCCAAGGTTTGTACCAAAAACAGTCGCAAAGCGTCACGCCAGCGGCTTTTCAGCCGATTCTCGGCATCGGCGGCATCGCGGCGACGAACGCGGCGAACACCGGCACTTTGACCGACGGTGCTTTTGAAATGTGGGGCAGCGACGCGGGTTCGACGAATTTCACCTCGGCTTACACGCCAAGTTCGTTCACGCCCGTCGGCACCTATTTGCGGGTTGGCCGGGTCTGGAAAGTGCAGGAAACCGGCACGGTCGGCACGGTGAAAGTGAGCATCCCGGCGGTGACGGGCGCGACGCATTTGCTGGTTTACAACAGCGCAAGTTTTGGCTCGGGCGCGACCGAAATCACCTTGACCGCCGACGGCGCGGGCAATTTGACGGCGGATGTTGATTTTACGAACGGTCAATTTTTCTCGTTTGGCCGCGACGTTTTGGCTCCCGGCTGCGTGGCCGCGAACCTGAAAATCTGGATGAAAGCCGACGCGGGCGCGGGCAGCACCGACGCATCATCGGTGACTTCGTGGGTAAATCAGTCGGCAAATCCGTACGATTTGACACAATCCACCGTCGGCAGCCAGCCAAAATTGTACACGACCAACGCCACGAAACTGTTGAACTTCAACCCGGTCGTTGATTTTGACGGCACGGACGATTTCATAAAAAATACCTCCGCGCTGATGCCGAGCACCTCGCCGTACACCTTTTTATCGGTCGGCACGGACGAAGACGCGGCGACCGGGTACCGCGCGATTTTCAGTTCATCCGACGTGGTGGACTATTTTTCATTATACAAACAGGGCGGCGCGACGGCTGAAAACGGCTGGATTCCGTACTCCATCGGCGGCATTTCCGACCGTGGCTTTTTTGGAAAAGGCACAAAATATTCACCGACCAGCGGCTCGAACGGTTTCTGGAACGGCACCAATTTCACGACAAACAGCACGGTGCAAATCATCCAGCCGCAAATCGTGGGCATGAGCCACACGAACACGTTGGGCGTGGCGAGCCGCACCTCGTATTTTACTTGGCTCGACGGATTTAAAGACAATCCGGGCAACTGGTCGCCGACCGACGAGAACGTTTTGGTCTATCAAAGCCACTTTTTCCAGTCCCTTGCCATGGGCGCGGACATGAACTCGGCAGGCACGGGTTTTGAATTTTGGAAAGGAAGAATCCCTGAATTTATCGCCTACGACCGCCAATTGACGGATGCCGAAATGCAGCGCATCAATTCTTATTTGGCGATAAAATACGGCACGACGCTCGGTCAGGGCAACGGCATCGTCGGCCAGAACGGCAACAATTACAACTACCTCAGCGGCGCGGGAACGGTCGTTTGGGATGCTTCCGCAAACTCAACTTACAAAAACAACATCGCGGGCATCGGGCGCGACAACTGCCAAGGGCTTTACCAAAAACAATCGCAGAGCGTCACCCCGGGCATCCAGCCAATCCTCGGCATCGGCGGCATTGCGGCGACGAACTTGGCGAACGCGAACACCATTTCCGACGGTGCTTTTGAAATGTGGGGCAGCGACGCGGGCGCGGCAAGTTTCGGCACACCGATTACCGACGAGGTCGCGGTGGTGAACAACCGATTCACAAGGATTTGGAAAATACAGGAAACCGGCACGGTCGGCACCGTAAAAGTGGCCTACCCAAAACCGCTCGGCAACGGCGGCGCGGTCTATCTCGTCCGCTCGACGGACGCCACTTTTGACAACTCGGACGAGTTCATCGAACTTTCAAATTTGACGGTCAACGGCACGGACTACCTCGCGGGCGACATCAATTTTGCCAACGGCGACTTTTTCACACTTGCAACCTACCTCGTCGCGCCGGGCTGCGTCGCGGGCGGTCTTCGGACGTGGGTAAAGGCCGACCTCGGCGCGGGCAGCACCGATGCGACGTCGGTCGGCACTTGGCTCGACCAGTCAACGGGAAATTACAGTTACACCCAAGCCACTGCGGGTGCACAGCCCACACTTTATACCTCGACGACGGGTAAATTGGTCAATTTCAACCCTTCGCTCGATTTCGACGGCACGGGCGACTATCTCCGCAACACCACCGCGCTGATGCCGAGCGCATCGGCGTACACCTTTTTGGCGGTCGGCATTGACGAGGACGCGGGCACTGGTTACCGCAAAATTTTCGGCTCGGAAGCAATCGTGGATTATTTCGGTTTGTACAAACAGGGCGGCGCGACAGGCGACAACGGTTGGATTCCGTACGCAATTGGCGGACAGGCACGGAGCGCACCGTTCATCGGCGACCGGGGCAGCATGGGCAAGGGCACGAAATACTCCGTTTCGGGCGGCGCGAACGGTTTTTGGAACGGCACGAACTTCACCAGCGACTCCCGCACGCAAACCGCGCAACCGCAAATCGTCGGTTTCAACTCGCTCAACAGCGCGACCACCGACCCATTTTACACCTGGACGGACGGCTACAAAGAAGACCCGAATTGGAGCCCAATCGTGGACGGCCTCGTTTTCAGGAACCAATTTTTTACCCAAACCTCTATCGGCGCGGACATCACGGTGGAGTTGTGGAAAGGGCGCATCCCCGAATTTTTTGCCTACGACCGGGTGCTGACCGATGCCGAAATGGCGCGGGTAAATACCTATCTGGCCATAAAATATGGCGTGACGCTCGGTCAGGGCAACGGCCATGTCGGCGTGAACGGCAACAATTACAACTACGTCCGGGGCGACGGCACGGTCATCTGGACGGCCAGCGCGAACACTGCCTACGGCAACAATATCGCGGGCATCGGCTACGACCTTTGTCAGGGCTTGAACCAAAAACAGTCGAAAAGCGTGAACACCGGCCTGCAACCAATCATCGGCATCGGCGACATCGCGGCGACGAACGCAGCGAACGCGGGCACCATTTCCGACGGCGCTTTTGAAATATGGGGCAGCGACGCGGGCGTGACCACTTTCACCACGCCTTACGCACCGACCGGATTTACCCCCGTTGCGAATTACAACCGCTTGACCCGCCTCTGGAAAATGCAGGAAACGGGCACGGTCGGCACGGTAAAAGTGAGTTTCCCGGCAAGCACGGGTGTGGAGCATTTGCTGGTTTGGGCAGCCGGAACGACCAATTTTTCAACCGGCGGCACCGAAATCGCCATGACTTCCGACGGCGCGGGCAACATGACCGCCAACGTGGATTTCACAAACGGCCAATTCTTTTCTTTTGGGGAAAATATTTACCCGGCGCAGGTTTGCTCGACGACCGATGCGCGGGCGCAACAGAAAAACTGGGCGTTCGGAAACCAGGGCGCACTCGATTTTGGTATTTCAGGAACAACGACGACGGCAACCGCCGCGAACGACAACAACGTCGCCACGGGCGGCACGGTCACGGTGACGAATAAAGGCGGGCAACTGATGTTTTACGCCAGCGCGAACACCATTTACAACTCGAAAAATGATGCGATGTCCAACGGCACGGGCTTGACCGGAACGCTTGCCGGGGCGCAACCCGTCGCCGCATTTGCAGCACCGGGCAGCGATTCGACCAAATATTTTGTCGTGACTTCGGCTGCCGCGAACAACAACGGGCAGTTGTATTTCCATAAAATAGACATGACCAGCGACGGCGGCTACGGTGCGGTGACTTCCAAAAACACGGCTTTCGGCGCGGCTTCGACCGCAGTCGAGGCAGTTTTGGCGGTGCCAAACCACGACGGCTCGAAAGTTTGGGTGATTACGATGACCGCAGGTTCTCAAAATTATTTGGCCTACGAATTTGATGCAAACGGCCCGACGGGCGTGGTGAAAACCTCCCTGGCCAGCACGACCAATTTGGCCGCCGCGACCAATTACGGCTCGGCTTTGGCCCTTTCTGCCGACGGGACAAAAATTGCTTCCGTCATTTCGACGGGCAGCACGACGGCGGCCAACAACATCGTCCGGCAGTTTTATTTCAATGCTTTGAACGGCGAACTGATTGAAAACTGGTCGTTCAATTTGGACGGCACGCCTTCGATTGGGACGTATGTTTTTGGCGTGGACTATTCCCCGGCGGGCGATTATCTGTACGTTTCGGGACAGGGCGGCACGGCCAAACTTTTCCGTTATAAATTGGCTGGAAACACGACGGGCGCAGCGGTTTTTGCTTCTGAAACAGACATCACCGGCGCGAGCAATTTGAACACGGGCGGCGCAGTCCGGCGCGGCGGCGACGGCAAAATGTACGCCGCTCGTTACAACCAAAACTATTTGGCGACGGTGGCCAGCCCGGATGCGGCGACTCCGACATTTACCCAAAACGGCATCCAGTTGACCACGACGGCGAGCCGCGTGGGGTATTATGGCCTGCCGCAAATGGTGGGCAATTGCACTAAAGCATTCCCGGACACGGACAACGACGGGGTGAACGATGTGGTGGATTTGGACGACGACAACGACGGCATTTTGGATGCGGTGGAATGTAAAACTGCCGTGTTTGCCCAGGGTTTTGATGGACCAGATTGGAACATATATGATTCAGCACCCTGTTACCAACCGGGCGTAGCCTTGAACGGGCAACAGGTATCGGGCGGGGTAAATGGCAGTAATCGCCTTTTTCACAATACCGATTTCTGTGGGGGAACCGCAACGGGCCCAAATGGCAGTTATGGGAATTATCAAGTGGGAGATGAACTTTGGGGGACAGCCTCGCCTGCGGACGTTGTCCCAAATTCAAACTACACGTTGACCTATTGGGCGGGGGGAAGTTCTGCCCAGATAGAAATTTTTGCCAACAATGTGAAAATCGGCGGCCCCATTGCCGTTGGGACTTGGCAGGCATATTCCTACCCTTGGAACAGCGGCTCGGCCACCACTTTGGATATTTCGTTGAGAAACCTGACGACCAACCCTTACGGCAATGATTTTTACATTGATTTTATTTCCATGAACGGCCCCGTTCCGACCATCGAAAACGACCCCGACCAAGACGGCGTGATGAGTTGTTTTGACCTCGACTCCGACGGCGACGGCATCGCCGACAATATCGAGGCACAAAACACCTACGGCTACACCGCCCCGAGCGGCACGGACACCGACGGCGACGGCCTCGACAATGCCTACGAAGGCACGGGAAATGCAGGTTTGACCCCGTACAATTTTGACGGCGACGCAAACCCCGATTATTTGGACACAAACTCTGACAACGACGCGAGCGACGACACCGCCGAGGCCGGAATTTCCCTTTCGGGAAGTGATTCCGACGGCGACGGTCTCGACAATACGGTTGATACAAACGATGCCCTTTTTGGGATTGTAAATCCAAAACCCGACGGTTCGGGCGCGATTGCTTCCGGGACGGTTTTCACAAGTTATCCGCAGGAAGGAAACTCGGTGGCATGGCGCACTTTGCTCGCCCCGCAACTCGATTGCTCGCTCGCCGAACAGCGGGCGCAGGGCAAAACCTGGTATTTCGGCAACGGCGGCGGCATTGATTTCGGCACTTCCGGCACGACGGCAACCGCGCTCGCGGGCGGTGCTTTGAGCGGTGTGAACACGGAAGGCAGCACGGTCGCGAGCACCAACACCGGGCAAATGCTTTTTTATACAAATGGCCAAACGGTCTATGCCGCAAACCATGTGGCGATGCCAAATGGAACGGGTCTTTTGGGTCAACCTTCTGCCGACCAAACGGCGGTGGCGTTCCAAGCCCCCGGCAACATCAACAAATATTTCATCGTCACCACGACTTCCAGCATCGCGCAAGGCCAACTCCATTTTCACACGGTGGACATGACCGCGAATGGCGGCTACGGCAGTGTTTTGACAAAAAACACGACGCTCGGCGGCGCGACCGATGCCAGCGAGGCAATCAACGCCGCCCCGAACCACGACGGCACGGGCGTTTGGGTGTTCACCTACAAAGGCGCGACGAACCAGTTTTACGCCTATCTTTTTGATGCAAATGGCTATACCGGAACGAGCAAAATTTCAACGGTCTCGACGGTGAACGGCAATTATTATGGCACGATAAACTTCTCGTCGGACTACAAAAAAGCGGTTGCCTTGTGCGGAACGAACACGGTTTCATCCGCTTTGCGCCTGTTCGATTTCAACCCGCAAAGCGGCGAATTGATTGAAAATTGGACCATTGCGGCTTTTGAACAGGCCGGAACGAGTGGCTATGCCGCCGATTTTTCACCAAACGGCGACTACATTTATTACACAGGTGTTTTCGGCAACCCGAAAACCTACCGTTACAAATTGCTCGGCAACACGACGGGCGCGGCAGTCAAGGCATCCGAACAATTGGTCGGAACGATGACCGGAATGGGTGGTGCAATCAAGCGTGGCCCCGACGGCAAAATGTACATGGCCAACAACAACCTGACCGCACTCGGAACGGTCACGAACCCCGA
Organism: Saprospirales bacterium; assembly: GCA_031398055.1. Lineage (GTDB taxonomy): Bacteria > Bacteroidota > Bacteroidia > Chitinophagales > Saprospiraceae > M3007. Next base: position 13,098 of record JANNMS010000307.1, read on the forward strand.
CGCAGCCAGCCCGACCTTTGCACTTGCCGGGTTGACTTTGGCGAGCGGCGACAATTCCGGTTTTGGTTTGACCCAAATCGTCACCGGCTGCGCCGAACCGCTGCCCGACAACGACGGCGACGGGGTGCATGATTTGGTGGATTTGGATGATGACAACGACGGGGTTTTGGACGCGACCGAGGTTTGTGTTTTTCAACAAATTTCAAAAACGGGCGTGACCGTCACCCAAGATGCGAGCCTTTTTTACAGTGCATCCTATCCTTTGTCGAACCTCGTGGATGGCATCGACAATGTCAATCAGGTTTATATCAATGCTTCCACGATAGCGAGCAAAGAGGTTTTCCGGTTTGACCTTCCATCGGCGGTCGTTTTGAACAGCCTCGAAATGGGTGTCTACGCCAACCAAACGGCCTCGTTTTTGCCTTCCGGTGCGACCTATAAAATTCAGGCTTCGAACGACGGGACAACGTGGACGGACCTGACCGCGACCTTGACCTCGGACGGGCTGGCGGGCGCGAAATCCGCCGGGATACCGAACACAGCGGGCAACACGACTTCCATCAAATTCCCATTTTCAAATACGACGGCTTATTCGAAATACCGCATTTACGGCGTGAGCGGCAGCACGCAGTCCATTTGGATGCAGGAAATCTATCTTTTGCAAAATTGCACGTTGGCGATGAACGACGCGGACGGCGACGGCATTTCCAACGAAAAAGACCTCGATGCGGACGGCGACGGCATCGCCGACAACATCGAGGCGCAAAACACTTTCGGCTACCTCGCCCCAACTGGCACGGACACCGACGGCGACGGCCTCGACAATGCCTACGAAGGCACGGCTGGAAACGCAGGTTTGACCCCGTACAATTTTGACGGCACCGACAACCCCGATTACCTCGACACCGATGCCGACAACGACGGCACGGGCGACACCGCCGAGGCAGGCATCACTTTGTCAAATTCCGACTCCGACGGCGACGGCCTCGACAATGCGGTGGACACAAACGACGCCCTTTTTGGCATTCCAAACCCAAAACCCGACGGCTCGGGTGCCGTTCCGACGGCGGGCGTGATGGCAAATTTCCCGAACACGGGCCCATCGGTCAATTTCCGCACGATTTTGCCGACGCAGCAATGCGCGACCGCGGACGACCGGGCGCAGGAACGTTTCTGGCATTTTGGAACGACGGGCGCGACCCTCGATTTTGGAAAAACAGGAACAACCGTCACCGCCACAAATGGCGACGACAACCTCGACGCGGGCGGCACGATGTCCGTGACAAATGCGGGCGGGCAACTAATGTTTTACGCCAGCGGAACCTCCGTTTTCAATGCTGGGGGCGCGGCGATGACGAACGGCACCGGCCTGTCGGGTGCCAGCACAACTTGGTCGGCACAAAACCTCGGCGCGTTCATGGCGCCGAACGATTCGACCAAATATTTCCTGATTACCAGTTCGGCGAACACGACCAACGGGCAACTTTATTTTCATAAAATAGACATGTCCGCTTCCAGCGGCTACGGCTCTGTTTTGACA
>JANNMS010000308.1:0-5149 GCA_031398055.1 Saprospirales bacterium
GAGAAATCCCGAAGGGATTTTATGTAAAAACTCGCGCCTGAAAACATAAAATCCCTTCGGGATTTGAGGAAAATGCCCTTGCTCTGAGCTATAAACATAGATTCCCTTCGGGAATGGATTTTAATGCGTTTGACCTGATCTTTTGTCGGCAGTTCGGAGTTAAGCTTATTTTAGCAATGACCCACTAGGCACTGCTTTGTTCCACGGTTTTGATGCTGACCTGGCAGGGCAAGATGATGCTTTACCACTTCAAGTAGTTCCCGGCGAAATGCGTACTACCAACTCCAATAACACCATAGTCCTCTACATTCAAAGTGAATCTTATAATAAAATCGGCATAGCCAACATCGAAATTTGGGTGAAATAAGCAAGCCGCCCGTGCCAAAACGGGCAGCAGTTGCCAAAGCGCACCACTTTTTTCACGCACTAAAATTTCAAAAAAATGAAAAATATCATTCAACTCCTCCTCGCCTGGGCCTGGTGACTCGTTGCGTTGCAGTCGGGGTTGTCGCAGTGTACCCCAACGGGCGGCGGCATCAGCGACCTCACGGGCGAGGCTTTTTTCAATTACGGCAGCGTCAGCGGTTCGTTCAACACGAAGAACCGCACGAGCATGACCGTCGGACAAATGGTCACGGGCGACTATTTCAACCAAAAAAACAAAGGCACCTTCGGATTTTGGGGGCGGTTTTTGAAGCCGCCGACCGCGCCCGTGGTCACGGCGACGGAGGGCGATTTGCTCGACCGCATCCAGTTGAACTGGGAGGTCAACCCGTTTTCGCCGGAGGTGCAGAGTTTTAAAATTTACCGCGCCAGCGGGGGTTTCAACTTTATCTACCTCGATTTGGTGGACAAAAACACGCGGAGCTACAACGATTTCAACGTCATCGCCGGCACGAACTACACCTACGCCATTCGCGGGGTGAATGGCTACGGCGAAGGTTTGCCCGGCACCGCTATCGGTTTTCAAGTCCCGAACGGCGTGGCGACGGGCTGGATGCGCACCCAAAACGGGAATCCCGTGACCAACGCGCTCGTTTCCCTGTCCCCGATGCAGGGGTATTCCGCAAAATTTGGGCTGACCGACGGCGCGACCGCCACGGCGGACGCGGCGACGACGGGCGGCAATTTTTTGCCCACCACGGCTGCCGAAAACTGGTCATTGACTTTTTGGACAAAAACCCAAAGCATCGTCGGCACGGCGCGGGTTTTGGATATCAACACGGTGTTGGTCAGTCCCCTCGCCAACGGGATGTCCATTTCAGTGCCGGGCGCGACGCTGGCCGGGGATTTTGCCACCGGAGCCGCCGATGATTGGCACCACACGGCCCTGACGTTTAGCAATGGCCAATACCGTTTGTACTTGGACGGAGTTTTGGTCGCCCTGAAATCGGGCACGCCCGTCACGGCTTCCGGCACCCTGAATTTCAACGCAAAAACCAATGCCTCCGGGCAATGGGCGGGCAATCTGGACGAACTGCGGATTTACCACCGCCGTTTGGACGAACTGGATTTGGTGGACGTAATGTCCGGCACTGCCTCGTCGCTCACCCCGAATTTGAAATATTACTGGAAAATGGACGAGGGCGCAGGCACGAAAACCTTCGACATCCTCCGGCGCGACAAATTGTATTTCTGCGGGGCGAAGTTCGATGCAATCCACCCGCCGGTCGCCACCTCCGCCACGACCAACGACGACGGATACTACCGCATCGAAGGCGCGTACTACGGCACGGGCACGACCTTTTTGGCGACGCCGAAAAAGAACTTTTACGCCCACCGCGCCCTGAAATTATTGCGGGACGAGGGCGGCCACGCCACCTTGCCCGATTTCAAATTGACCCAAAAATCCACGATTGAAGTCTGGGTCAACCAATCCGAACCCAACAACGACGAGACGATTTTGGCCAAAAAATGGGGCGCGGGCGGCGACAAACAGTTCGCCCTGCACACGCAGGCCGGGGAAATTAAAGTCACCTTGAACGGTGGCACTTCGGGTTTTGGCCCGCTCGGTTTGGGCTGCCACCTCTTGGCTTTGACGATTGATTCGACGAATACGAGCACGGAAATTGAGGTCTTCAAAGAAGGCACGTCCGTCGGCAGCCACAGTTTCCCCGTCATGGACGGCGATATGTCGAACCCCGATTACCCGTGGTTTGTGGGGGGGATAGTGGGCAGTACGGCTTGTTTTTCGGCGGTTTGATTGACGAAATTGCCGAGTACGACACGAAGTTGGCGCAGCCAAAAATCCAAGCACACGCCAACTCCTCCCGCGATATGCAGGAAAAAGGGCTGCTGGTTTATTTCAAAATGGACGAAGGCACGGGCAGCGAATTGAGCAATTCCGGTTCCGCGCTGCTCGACGGTTTCGGCGCGACCGTCGGCACCGAGTGGACAACTTTTGCCCCGAACCAAAGCACCACGCCCCACGAATTCAGCCCGGCGACGCGGCAGGTCACGTTGAACCCCTCGGTCACGTCGGTTGACCAAGTGGATTTTACCGACCGTTCGACGGTGGCGGTTTCGGGTTTTGTGCGGTACAAAAACACGGACTGTTTTGCCCAAGGCGTGGAGATTTTGGTCAACGACAAACCCTTCTCGCCCGCCGTTTTCACGGATACGACCGGGAAATTCACCATTGATTTTGAACCCGGAAAGCCCTACGCGAAGCTGACTCCGAAGTACAAAAACCACGATTTTTCGCCCGCCACGGTGGTCGTGTCGAACATCATTGCCCCAGTCGCGGGCATCGTGTTCAACGATTTGACGACCCGCAAAATCTCGGGCAGGGTCGCTGGGGGCTTGTGCAAAAAAGCCATTATCAAAGACCTCGGCACTTTGCAGGCGACCGTCTGCAAAGTCGAGGTGCGGACGACCAGCGGCTGTTTTGTCGAAACCAAAACGATTGACAATGTGGAGGGCAACTACGTCATGGACAATTTGCCGCCCGAGGATTTGATAGTGCGCGTCATCGAACACAGCGAAAAGGAAATCAAAGACGCGTTCCAAGTGCAGGGCGGCACGCAGGTTGACATGAGGGAAAAAAAGGACACGGTGGTGCATTTCACCTACTTCGCGCCGCCGGAGGTTTTTTTTGAAAATGGCCAGCGGCGGCCCAACGGGAACGGCTGAAGGGGAAGTAACCTTCATAAAAACTTCGGAAAACAGCTTCGAGACCTGCACCAGTTTCAAGGAACGATTAGCGACCAGCGACAATGACCTGATAGTTGGTGGCGGCCAAGGTGGCGACGTTTTCATGGGCGCAGGCCTGAACGTGGAGGTTGGCTATGTTGACCGTGTCAGTTTCAACGAAACTACTTGCCTTCCGGAGCTGGAAGTCTTGCTCAATGTTTCCCCGAAAAGTTACGGCACGACGTACATCTATTCCGAGTATCACCTCAACAACGTCGTGAAACCGTACCTGCAACGCATGATTGACGACCCCGGCACCTCGCTGGAAAGAAAGGACACTTGCCAACAATCCATTGACAGGTGGGACAAAATTATATCGGACAACAAAACGCAACGCTCGAATGCCATTTTCCGACGGAACATCCCCTTCGATGCGCTCACGGAATTTGAATATGCGGAAACGAGCAGCACGGCAAGCGACTCAGCCATCGGCAATTTTACCACTGGCGAGGGCGTCGCTAAATTGGACATCGAATTTGAAATCGCCGGCGTAGGCACTACGGTCTCCACCAGTTTTCATTTCTCGAAGACGACGGGCGAAACCAACGAATACGGCGAAGAATCGGAAATCGAAACCGGTTTTGTCCTCAAAGACGACGACGTGCTGGATGCCTTTTCGGTAGACGTGGCGATGGACACGGTCTATAACACGCCCATTTTCCGCACAAAAAACGGACAATCGTCCTGCCCCTGGGAGCCGAAAACCGCCAAACGCCAAGCCGTGCTGCTGACCCCGCCCGCCGACGGTTTGGTGCGCGTGGACGTGCCCTCGAAAGAGGCGGCCTCGTTCAAATTCTCGCTCGGCAACGTCAGCGAGACGAACGAGACCTTTACCTACGCCGTCGCCGCGCCACCGTCGAGCAACAAGGACGGCGCGAAAATTTACCTCAACGGCACACCGCTCGACGTGCCAGTGCCCTTGCAGATTCCCTACGGAACGTCCATTTCCGTGACCATTACCGTCGAGCGCGGGCCAAAGGAGTACAACTACGACAAATTAAAAATCGCCCTCCTCTCGGAATGTGAAGAAGAGCGGGCTTGGGCACTCGGCATCCCGCCGGAGGACAACAAGTACCACTATGCGTACAAGTACATTGACGTGCATTTTATCAAGCCATGCTCGGAGGTCGAAATCAATGTCCCCGAACAGGGCTGGGTCGTTTACCCCGGCGACATGACGGAGCCAAACCCGGACATCCGGCGCATCACCGTGTCGGAATACGACCTGAACAATTCGGATTTCAGTCTCGTCCGCGTCCAATATCGACCCGTGAACGGCAACGGGGCTTGGATAAACATCCCTGGCGTGTCCGACCGGTACAACACCAATTGGTCAGGCTGGAACGCGTACAAAATGGCGCACCCCGACCAGGCAAACGACATTTTGGAAAAGGACTACACCCAATTTTTTTGGAACACCGTGGGCTTGGCCGACGGCGAATATGAAATCCACGCTTGGGCAGTTTGCACCGGAAACGTGGCGGACAAGCCCGGTTTTTCGCACATCATCAAAGGCAGGATTGAACGGCAGCCGCCCAGTTTGATTGGTTTGCCGCAGCCCTCGGATGGTGTTTATCATGTCGGCGACGAAATCAGTTTCACGTTCAACAAGGACATCAACTGCCAGAAAATCAATGCCTTGGACAATGTTTTACTGTTCGACGAGACGACTGATTTGCCAATCAACATTGATATTTCGTGCAAGGACAACCAAATTTTCCTCGACCCAAGATTTGACCCCAACGAGTTTGTTGAAAATCACATCCTCCGCGCCAAACTCCTCAATATCAAAGACTTGGTCGGAAATAATGCTGAAAACCAGGTCAAACGCATTAAAATCCATTCCCGAAGGGAATCTATGTTTATAGCTCAGAGCAAGGGCATTTTCCTCAAATCCCGAAGGGATTTTATGTTTTCAGGCGCGAGTTTTTACATAAAATCCCTTCGGGATTTCTCG
>JANNMS010000309.1:0-3189 GCA_031398055.1 Saprospirales bacterium
ATAAATTCCGACCTCCAATCTACTCTTCCCCTTCGCTTTTCTTCCGCGCCGCCGGTTTCCCCTGGTTTATCCGATAATTAAACGTCAGGTTCACCTGCCGCCGCCGCCACTGAAAATCGCCCTCGCTGCGAAAATTCGAGCCCTCGGTGATGTACCGCATTTTCCGGGAATTGAAAACGTCCGACACGTTCAAAGTCAAAGTGCCCTTGTTTTTCAAAACGTCTTTGCTGGCCGCAAAATCCATGAAATATTGCGATTTTCGGCTGCCCTGCGCTGTTTTTTGCGGTGCTTCGTAATTTCCACGCACCTGAAAATCGAAGTTTTTAGGCAGTATAAATTTTGAAGTTCCGCGGGCAAACCAACTTTCGGTCGCCACTTTGTAATCCGATTCGATGTTCGAGCCGTCAATTTCGGCGTGGAAAAAATTGAAATTGCCGTCCAGTTTCCACCATTTTTTGGGTGAAAAACTGGTCGTGAATTCGAGGCCAACAGCATTTTCCGAGTTCAAATTTTCAGGCTTCGTCTTAGCAAAACCGACGCTGTCCAGCAGTCGGATGCGGTCAATTTTATCTTTCGTGTGCCGAAAATAAATGGACGACGACAGCGAACCTCGGTCAAAATATTTGACGTGGCCCAATTCGACGACATCGCTGAACTCCGGTTGGAGGTCTGGATTGCCGCTCCAAAAATTGCGGCTGTCGGTAAAAGTGACGAACGGGCTCAAATCATTGTACGTTGGGCGGCGCACCCGACGGCTGTAACTCCACTGAATTGCGTTGTTTTTTGGCAAATCGCGGGTCAAATGGAGGCTCGGGAAAAAGTTGAAATACTGGCGCGGGTTCGCCTCGTTCGTTTTTCGGAGGAGGGTTTTCACGTCGGTGTGCTCGGTTCGGATGCCTGCTTGCCACGAGAATTTGCCGCGTTTGTTGCCATAAATCAGGTACGCGCCGTTGATATTTTCGTCGTAGGTAAAATAATTGTCCAGCCCCGGGACGGTCGAAAACGTGCCGTCGGCCTGTTTTTCGGTCACCAAATAATCGTTGACCATGTCCCGGAAACTGCTGCGCAGGCCGGTTTCGATTTTGCCCAATTTGCCAATCGGGCGGGTGTAATCGAGTTGAAAAAGGTACTGGTTTTCGTATTCGTCGTTCAACGATCTCTGAAAACTGGCCTGCGAAGCGTCCTCCGTGCCATCGGCAAAAAATATTTTTTGCGGAAATGACTGGTCAGAATGTTCCCAATAATTGAGGTATTTGGCCTCGGCGGTCAGTTCGTGGCCCTCGCGCCCGGCGAATTTGCGTTTGTAAACGAGCGAATATTCAGAGTTTGGCTCGTCCTCGATTTCAACTTGCTGGCGGAGGGTGGAGCCGATCGGGGTCGTCAGGTTTTCAAAATAATCGTAGTACCAGATGTCGTTCAGCCGCGTCGCGTCGCTGCGCCGCCACAAATACGAGGCCGTCAACGTGCTGTTTTCACTAAAAAAATAGTCCGCGCCGCCCCGGATGTTGTTGTTCAGACCGCGCATTTCGCTCTCGTTGGTCTGCCGCAAAAGGAAAATCGAATCGCCGACCGACCTTTCCTGAAACATCGAGCCGCCGCCCGGCGAAATGCGGCGCGAGAAGCCATAATTGATGAAAAAATTGATTTTCCGGTGGCGATAATTGAGGTTCGCCGCCGCACCGAGATTGGTCGGCTGCCCGGCGATCAGTTCGACCGAACCGTTGAAACCTTGCTTTTGGTCTTTTTTCAAAATGATGTTGATGATGCCCGCCGAGCCTTCGGCCTCGTACCGGGCCGATGGATTTGTGATGATTTCGACGCGGTCGACCATGCTGGCCTGCAATTGTTGGAGGCCGCTGCTGCCTTTGAAACTGACCAAACCGGACGGTTTTCCATCGATCAAAATGCGGACGTTGTCGCTGCCGCGCAATTTCACGTTGCCTTCCGGGTCCACCGAAACGGACGGAATGTTGGTCAAAATCTCCGTCGCCGAGCCGCCCGCGTTCGCCAAATCCTTTCCGACGTTGAATATTTTTTTGTCCAAAGCCAAAACCATCGTGCTTTTTTCGGCGGTCACTTCGGCCTCGCCGAGTTCCGTGGAAGTCGCGGCGAGTTTCAAAATGCCCAAATCGTGCTGCGGTTTTTCTTTTGTCAATGAAAATTCGGGCGTTTTCAAAATTTCAAAACCGATAAATTCGACCTCCGCCAAAAACCGTCCGGGCGGCAACGAAACCGAAAACTGGCCATTTTCATCGGTCAAACCGCCGCCGACCAGTTTTTTTTCGGGCATCGAAAAAACGCGTACGCTGGCATAACCGAGCGGCGCGGCGGTGGTGGATTCCGTCAATTTGCCTTTTACAAAATTGGCCTGCGCCAAAATTTGACTGGAAAAAAAGAGGAGGAAAATTGCGGGGAGTGCTTTTTGAAAATGATTCATTTTTGATTGCCGTTGATTTAAAAACGAAGGTTGCAACCCGTTTTTGATTTCGAAAAATGCACTTCGACCGTTCGGGCGAACAGTTCGACGGCTCGGCATCGAGGCGCGAAAATGAAATGTTTTTTTTTTAAAAATCGGTTGAAATCCGTTGAAAATCCGTGCCATCCGTTGTCCAATCCTACTCAAATTTTTTATCCAAACTCCATCGTCCGCCGCCCATCACCAAAAAAACGACGGCCAGCAAAACAAACAAAAACGGGTGCTGGTCTTCGTACCAAATTTTGCCGTGACCCACAAAAAAAGCAATGTATGCCATCGTAAAAAACAAAATCGCGGCGCCGATCCGAGTCCAAAAACCCAACGCCAACAAAAATCCACCGACCAATTCCGCGCCTTTTCCGAGGTAAACCATCGTCCCGCCGGACGAATTTTTAAACATGTCCCACTGCAAATACTCGTTCATTTTGGTGGAGTCGAAGATTTCCCAGCCGTGATAAACCATGAAAAGTCCGGTGGCGACGCGAACGAAAGTCAGGCCGAGGTCTTGGTAAATTGGGGAAGTGGAAAGCAGTTTATTCATTTTTTTAAATATTTTTTGATGACTCGTTGCCAACCAGGTCAAACGCATTAAAATCCATTCCCGAAGGGAATCTATGTTTATAGCTCAGAGCAAGGGCATTTTCCTCAAATCCCGAAGGGATTTTATGTTTTCAGGCGCGAGTTTTTACATAAAATCCCTTCGGGATTTCTCG
>JANNMS010000310.1:0-46680 GCA_031398055.1 Saprospirales bacterium
AAATCCGCGAAAATCCGTTCCATCCGCGTCATCCGTTTTCCAATCCTACCCAATATGTTTGCAGCCAAATTTTTTACAAAACTAAAATTCAAATTTTGGAAAACACGACGCCTTTTGATTTTTCATCTAACCTTCCAAAATCGCCGCAGCCGCCAGTTTCTTTAATTTTAGCGACGATGATTTTGCTGGCATTGCTCGGCGCAGGTTTTGGCGCGCTGCTTTCCATCGCAATTGGCAGTTTTTACGGCATCAATCCCGATGATATTCAAAGCATTATCCGAGCCGACATGAACCCGGCGGAGCGCAGTTTTGTGCGTTGGATGTTGGCGTTGAACCACCTTTTTACTTTTATTTTTCCGGGAATCGCAACGCTTTTGCTGTTTTGCGAGTGGAAAATGCCGAGGCCATCGCCGTTCGGAAGATTGCCCGAACATTGGTCAAAATATTTGCGGGCGGACAAATTGCCAAGCGGTTTGGCTATTTTTTTGGGCATCCTTTTGACGCTCGTTTCGCTTCCGCTCGTACATTATTTATATGGCATCAATCAAATGTTGCCGCTGCCAAATTGGGCGACCGGGATGGAAGACCAAACTACCGAAGCATTGAAAGGCATTCTTAAAATGGATTCGCCGCTTGAACTTTTGGCCAATCTTTTAATCATGGCTTTGATACCGGCAATCGGCGAGGAATTGATTTTTCGCGGTATTGTGCAACGGCAATTGATGCGGGTGATCCCAAATGTTTGGTTGGCAATTTTGGTGGCGGGCGCGATTTTTAGTGCCATTCATCTCCAATTTGAGGGTTTTTTGCCGCGTTGGTTGTTGGGATGTTTGCTGGGTTGGTTGTTTTGGCAGACCCAAAATTTTTGGGTCCCGGTGGCCGCGCATTTTTTCAACAATGCTTTTCAAGTGGTGGGGCAATATTTATTTAATGAAAAAATTTCAACCGTTGATTTTGAACAAGATTTTAATGTGCCCGTTTATTGGGCAGTTGTTTCTGTGTTTTTGGTGTGGGTGACGGGTCGTTTGATAAAAAATTTCAATACCGAGCAGAAAACTCAACAATGAAATTCATTTTGAAAATGAAAATTCAAGAAGAATTAATGCTTATATAAATACTTGTTTGCCGTATTTTTTAGTCGGCCACCGACACTCCGAAAAAAAAGATGCTTGAATTTAAAATTCATAACATAAATTTGCAGCACAAGAAACCACCCATCCACGATTTAAAAATTTTTCCCATAGTTTGTTTTGTTTTGTAATTGGGCCTTTGCGACGTACTGTCTGCAAAGGCTTTTTTTTGAACTGTAAACTATGAACTATAAACGATGAAGTATGAACTTGACGAGGTTCATACTTCATCGTTTATAGTTTATAGTTCTATTTCTGAGTTGGCAAAAGAATCGCAATATGCTGAATCATCCGCTCAACTTCGCTTTTGTCCAAAGCATTGTAAAATCGGCGAATCGTGCCAGATGTGTCGGACAATGCAAAATATTCGGGTACTTCCGTCGCCTTTGTTTTCAAACGATAATTTTCATATTGATTGACCATGATAGTCCGCCAGCTGCCCAAACCGCCTGACCGCAGCCAGGTTCCTTCGTTCGGCAACTTTTTTTGATTGTAAAAATCATTGAAATCCTGTGCGCCACCACCATCCCAAAGCGAAACGACCCGAAAATCGTCGGTTGTTCCGAATTGATTGGCCAATTCGGAATAGGTTTCAAAGATTTGCCGGTTGGCATCGGTCAAAGTCGGTTTGTCTCCAAAAATATGAATGACGCAAACTTTCTTTTCCAACAAATTTACCCGTTCGCTATTTTCCAAAACTGCCCATGCCTCGCGGACTTTGCCATATTGCCCCAACTCGGAAATCGCTTCCCGCCGCCAAGTCAGGCCACCTTTCAAATAAATCCATGAAACCGCCGGGAAAACTACCAGCACAGTGAAAATGAGTACCATTTTCCAAATTCGTCCTTGATTTTTTTGCTCTTCCATATTTTTAAAAATTTATGATTTACGATTACTTAAATTTTGATTATCAATAAAAAAAAAAGGCGAGGCTCGTGCCACGCCTTTTTGGGATTTACGATTTTTGAATTGCAATTTACGATTTGCTCTACATAATTAGAGTAAAAATTGCAAAATCCAACTTATCCTTTTTGATTGCCTCCTGATGTTGGCAAAATGTAATCGTATTGATTTTGAGCGCCAGTCGGCAAAATGTAGCCTTCTTTTTTTGGAGCGGTGTCAGGGCCGGCGGGCAATTCATTTTTTTGTTTTATCAATTCCCGGCTCGCACCCCATCGGCTGCCTTCGTGGAAAAAAGCAATAATCGCCCAAATCAACAAAGTTGTCGGCATCAAAACGCTCAAAACCAAGCCGCGCACTTCGTAAGCCATGTGCATAAAAAAGAAAATGATGAAATAGGCTTTGTACACGCTTGCGCCGATCATCGCAGCCATGTAAAGATATTGACCAAAACCACCGTCTTTTCCAAAGGTAACGCTCGGCACGATGTGGCCTTTTGCGAAAAGGGCAAAAAGTACCTCAACGATGGTGATCACACCAAGTATCATGAGGCCGCGATACACAAATTTTATCTGATCTTCGTATGATGAATGTGCTGACATTTTTTTTGATTTACGATTTTTGAATTACGATTTACGATTTTTGAAGTATCCGATTTTTTGAATTGTGGAAAATCTAATGTCAAAAGTCCAAAATCCAAAGTCCATTTTTTTACAAAAGGTAAAAAACAAGGAACACGAACACCCAAACCAAATCCACAAAGTGCCAATAAAGGCCGATTTTCTCCACCATTTCATAACCATTTTGGCGAGCGGCGTACACTCCCCCGGCGGCATTTATCATAATTATCGCCAGAAAAACGACTCCCGAAAAAACGTGGAAACCGTGAAAACCAGTGATGAAAAAGAACAAAGCACCAAATGCTTTTGGCCCTTCCTCGATTTTCTCGACACGTCCAGCGTGCGGCCCAGCGGTGTATTTGATAAATTTTTGTTCCAAAACTGTCTCGCCATCCACTTCATGGCCGTGCAAAAGATAGGATTGGTCTTTTGTCACTGCCACTGCCACGCCGTTTTCCAGCACTTCTTTGCCGTTTGCATCCACCAAAACTCCAGCCTCCATATACCTGCCAAACGGGTTGCGGTTGACCGAAACATTTTCGCCTTTTATCAAAGTCGTCCATTCGTAGGCTTGCGAACCCAAAAAAGTCGCACCACCAATAATGGTCAAAAACATCCAAAAAACCACGCCTCGCTGATTTTCACGATGCCCTTCCTGCACGGCACGAACCATCGTGACCGACGAAAAAATCAGGACGAACGTCATAAAAGTCACGAAAACCAACGGCCAATGGGCATGGACGAATGGAAATGACGCGAACACAAAGTCAGGTTCTGGCCAAGTCGGCATCGAAAAACGCAACGTTCCGTAGGCTATCAAAAAACCAGCGAAAGTGAATGCGTCCGACACCAAAAAATACCACATCATCAATTTGCCATAACTGGCCTTCATTGGCGGCTGTCCACCTTCCCAAGCCCCGGTCTCGTCTTGCGCATCGTGCGCGTGTGCAACAGAAGAATCTGCCATTTTTTTAATTTACTAATTTGCTAATTAGGTAATTGAATAAATTTTCAATTGGCAATATCGTAATATCCCAATATCCAATTATCCCATTTAATTATGCTTGCCAAATAAAGAAAAGCAAAAGGTACACCCAGAGCACATCTACAAAATGCCAAAACTGGACGACCAATTCAAATCTTTGTTGCCTGCGTTTCGTCGGTTTGAAAGGCAGGTAAAAAGCATGAATCATCGCAGTGGTCAGTGCCGCCAAACCGCCGATCAAATGCGCGGCATGCAGGCCAGAAATCACATAAATGAATGAACTTGAAGGATTTGCGGTCAAAGTCGCACCAATCAAATCCATTTCCAACCAGCCTTTATATTGTAATGTCAAAAATAAAATCCCCAAACCAAAAGTGGTCAACATCAAGGTTTTGTACAATTTTTCATTTCCATTTTTGAAAGCCTGAAAAGAAAAATGAATCGTAACTGAACTCGCGATGATGACCAAAGTATTTAAAAAGAAAATATCCGGCAGTTTAAAATCCAACCAATTTCCCTGCGCCCGGCGAACGATGTAGGCACTCGTCAAAGCACCGAACATCATTATCATGCTGCCGATAGCAACCCACAAAGCCAACTTGTGGGAGTGGATTTTACTTTGATTTATTTCTTGTGTTAAAGCAGCCATTTTTTTGAATGGTAAAATCCTGTTTTTTCAAACGGATTTCTATTTTAAGAAAATAAAAAAGCCAAAAAAGTCAACGGCAAATGGGCAAAAGAAATGAACATCTGTTTCCGCGCCGCTTCCCTCGAACAATCTTGATATAATTTCCATGCAGCCCAAGTCCAATATCCATTCAACAAAACCAGAAAAACAGTCGCCGGCAGATTTGTCAAACCCATTTTGAAACCCAAAACCGAAACGAAAATCAGGGCAAACCCAAAAATCATCGAAAGCAGCCCGGTGTTTTTGTCTTTTTCCCCATTTTTAGAAGGCAAAAGACGAAAACCTGCTTTTTTGTAATCTTCGTCAGCCAGCCACGCGATTGCCCAAAAATGGATGAATTGCCACAAAAATTGAACGACAAAAAGCAAAATCGCCAACGGTGTAATCCTTCCTTCAAAAGCCACGACCCCAATAAATGTGGGCAAAGCCCCCGGAATTGCCCCAACCGCGACCGAAAGTGGCGTCATCCTTTTCATCGGCGTATAAATAAACGCATAACTCACCAACGACAATGCCCCCAAAACAGCGGTCAATTCATTAAAAAGCATCAAAGTCGAGATGCCAAAAAATGCCATCAAACCCGCCGCCAACATCGCTTCCGAAACCGACATCCGGTCGGCAGCCAACGGGCGATTTGCGGTGCGCGGCATTTGTTTGTCAAAATCTCTTTCAATTACTTGGTTCAGCGCGTTTGCCGAACCCGTCACCAAAAAACCGCCGATGGTCAACATCAAAAATTCACCCAACGAAGCACGTCCCCCGGCAGCAATCCAAAAAGCCATCACCGCCGAAAAAACCACCGTCAACGACAATTTGAACTTGACCAACAACCCGTAATCCGTGATTTTTTGATGAATATTTAAAACAGCAGTCATTTTGTTATTGGTTATTAGTTATTGGGAAATTGGTTATTGGCTTGGGTGCATCCCAATAACCAATAACCGGTTTTCCAATGACCAAAATTTAATGTCCGTGATCGTGTTCATCCGCAGTCAACGGAATGAATTGCGGGATGTATTCTACCCCACCTTTTCCGTAATCGTATGCCCACCGTTGAACGGTCGGGATGTTGCCCGGCCAGTTCCCGTGTCCGGTTTCGATCGGCGTTGTCCATTCGAGGGTGTTCGCGCCCCACGGATTTTTTGTCGTCATTTTTCTTCCACCAAAAATTGACCAGAAGAAATTGACGATGAAAATGATCTGCAAAAAGAACACGATAATCGCAGCGACCGTGATAAATTGGTTCAATTCCGTGAAATGTTTAAAAGCATCGAACGACGCGCCATTGTCATAATATCTGCGCGGCACGCCTGCCAAACCAGTGTAGTGCATCGGCCAAAAAATGGCGTAGGCCCCAAAAATCGTCCCCCAAAAATGGATTTTACCCAATGTCTCGTTCATAAAACGCCCGAACATTTTGGGAAACCAGTGATAAACTCCGGCGAACATCCCGAAAAATGCCGCAATCCCCATCACGATGTGAAAGTGAGCCGTGACGAAATAAGTATCGTGGAGTTGTATATCGAGTGCCGAGTTGCCGAGGAAAATACCCGTCAGGCCACCCGAAATAAACATCGAAACAAAACCGAGCGCAAACAAACTGGCCGAGGTAAACCGGAAATTGGAGTTGTAAACCGTTGTAATCCAGTTAAATACCTTCACCGCCGAGGGCACGGCGATAATCAAAGTGAACACCACGAAAAAGTTGGAAATGAACGGGTTGACCCCCGCCATAAACATGTGGTGCGCCCAAACGATGAACGACAAAAAGCCGATTGCCAAAATGGACATGACCATTGCCCGGTAGCCAAAAATGGGTTTTCGGGAAGAAACGGCCAAAACTTCGGACACAATTCCCATTGCCGGAAGGATGATGATATAAACTTCCGGGTGTCCCAAAAACCAGAAAAGGTGTTGAAAAAGAATCGGTGTGCCGCCCACGCGGTCGAGGATTTCTCCGCCGACTACGATATCTGAAAGGTAAAATGATGTGCCCAAACTGCGGTCAAAAACCAACAACAAACAACCCGAAAACAAAACCGGAAACGACAAAACACCCAAAATAGCGGTGACGAAAAACGCCCAAATTGTCAAAGGCATCCGCCAGAGGTTCATGCCTTTTGTCCGCAAATTCAAAATGGTCGTGATGTAATTGATTCCGCCCAACAAAGCAGAAATGATGAAAAAAGACATCGACATAATCCACATCGTCGCGCCACCTTTCGAACCATCGGAAGCTTGCGGCAGCGCACTCAACGGCGGATACGCGACCCAGCCGCCCGAAAATGGCCCCGTGCTGAGAAACAACGAAAGGAACAATGTCAGACCCGCCAAAAAGAAAAACCAATACGAAAAGGAGTTCAAAAGTGGCGAAGCCATGTCCCGCGCACCGACCTGCAACGGAATCAAAAGGTTAGAAAACGTGCCGGAAAGTCCCGCAGTCAAAACGAAAAACACCAAAATCGTCCCGTGCATCGTGACCAGCGAATAGTAAAATTCCGGGTCAAGTTTGCCCGTGCCGTCCGGTGCGAGCATGATCCATTTTCCCAAAATCGGTCTCAGCCAAGCCAAATCGGCTTCCGGAAAACCCAATTGCAAACGGAAAACGATGGACATCGCAGCACCCATAAATGCCCAAAAAATCCCGGTCATCAAAAATTGACGGCCAATCATTTTGTGGTCGGTGCTAAAAATGTAATGCGTCAGGAAGTTCGACTGAAATTTATCACCATGATGTTCTTCATGGAAATGGTCGTCGAAACCCAATTCTTGGGTGAGTTTTTCTTCCAAATTGTCAACAGCCAGTGCGACGTTTGCCATTTTTTTATATTTTGACTTTAGACTTTGGATGTTGGACTTTGGATGTGGGCAGTGTAAAATTGTCCAAAATCCAAAGTCTAAAAATCCAGTATCTTTAATTTACTTAGATAAAATTTTAAATTCAGTGCGACGATTTTTTGCCATATTTTCAGGACTATCATTTTCAACCAACGGTTTGTCCTGACCATATCCAATCGGGCGAAGCCGACCTGCGGAAACACCTTTTCCAATCAAATAATTTGCCACCGAACTTGCCCGCTGACTCGACAAAGTTTTGTTCGAAGCCGCATCGCCAACGTTGTCGGTGTGTCCGGCAACTTCGATGACCATCGTCGGGTATTGGGTCAAAGCATCCACCAAATTATCAAGCTCGTATTTTGAATCGGCGGTCAATGTGGCCGAGCCCGTTTCAAAATTGATGTGGTTCAGTGCAATGGTTTTGTCGGCTTCATTTTCCGAAGTAACCGCTTTTGACATCGTGGCTTTAAATTCCGCAGCGCGCATTTTCACTTCCATGTCCAACACTTTTCCAATGTTCGGGTCGCCTTTTTTGCCTCGTATTTCTGTCAAATAATAGGATTTCTGTTGTCCGTACCAAACGTCAAATTCTTCGGGAGAAACGATTTTCAAAATACGGCGCATCGAATAATGGCCTTTTCCACAAAGTTCGGCACATGCCAATTCGTATTCAAATGTCTCCCAACGTTTGCCGGAAGCAGGATCTTTCGGGTCGTTCAGAGTTTGAAATTCTTCATATTTGCGAAGTTCGTTGCGATATTCTGTGGTCGTTTTGATCGGTTTGAAAACGAAATATGTCGGCATACCCGGCACTGCATCCATTTTCACCCGGAAATGGGGCAAGTCAAAATTGTGCAAAACGTCCTTCGCAATAATCCGAACGCGGATTTTTTTATCTTTTGCCAACATAATCGGCTCGCCGACAGCGGAAGTCACGATATCATCCCAGCCTTTCGGGTCAGTAAAATCCATGCCGAGCAGGGAGTTCGCATCTTTTGAAAGCCGATAATCGCGTGCGCCCAATTTGCCATCAGGTCCGGGATAGCGGATCGTCCAGCCAAATTGCTGGGCCATGGCCTCGATTTCCATGTTGTCTTCGCCAGGCGTGATGTCGGCCATCACCGCATTCCAACCGTTCAAACCACGCACCACCAAAATGGTCATGACCACCGCCGGGATAGCCGTCCACCAAATTTCGAGGCGATTGTCGTGGGAAATAAACTTGGCTTTCCGGCCTTCTTTCCAGCGATATTGCCATGCAAACCAGCACAAAGCGATGTGGGTCAGCACGAAAACGATGCCGCAAAAAAACAGCGTGACATTAAACATGCTGTCCAATTCAAAGCCATGCTCCGATGCCGATTTATGCGGGCCGTAGCCAAACATGACATTTCTGTAATGCCACGCCGACCAAATCGTGCCGACCAAAAACACGACCATAAAAACCAGCCACAGCATGCCGTTCCATTTGCTGTTGTCGCGCATCGTTTCTTTTTCACCACGAACATCTGTGATGAGGTCTGTAACTTTTCCGACCTGTACCAAAAGTATCAAGGCCAAAGCAACGCAGAGTAAAACAATCAATGAAGTCATTGAAAAAAGAATTTTTTATTCAAAACCTGAAAAATCAGGGTCGGTTCAGCCTCGCGGCGAAAGGTGTTTTATTTTTAAACATTCTATTTTTAGAAAAAAAATCGAATTGCCTTGCTTTCAAAATCAATGATGATCTCCACCACCCTCACTGGGAATGTACGCCCCAGTTTGGTGGTGCATGGCTTCTTCGAGGAAGGGGTCGCGTAACGGAATCAGTGATGCTTTTGCCAAATTCGTAAAAAACATGAACAAAAACAAGCACAAAAATCCAATCAAAATCCCAATTTCTTCCAAGCCCGGAATGGTGTAACCCATCGCAAACGACTTGTTCGGATCCAATTCTGTGTGGTTGAGTTGTCGGTCGCCAGCATTTACATGACCAAAAGATGGGGTCAAATTCACGCTTCCATGGCTTTCACCGTGGGCTGCTTCGGCATGCGAAGTTTCGGCAACATGCTCGTTTTCGTTGTGGGTGGCTTCGGTAACATGGTCACCGTGGCCTGCCGTTGCTTGATGTTCGGCCTGACCTTCGGTCGGGATGGGAGCAGCTTCATGATGGCCAATTTTCCCTTCCGTCATTTCCCGAGCCTCAACTGCTGCGTTGCGCACACCTGGTTTTATCATTTGAAAATAATCCCACCAGTGGCCAAAAAACACAATCAAAGCGGCAAAAAACATCGTTCCAAATTTCCGTTTCGTGTCGTTTCGCATCAAAATGAAAAAGGGCGTGACGAAATTCAGCAACAAATTTCCCCAGTACAAAACTGGGTAGTGATCCATCCGCTCGCGGAAATAAATGGTTTCCTCGCCGTTGTTGCAGTACCAAATCAACATGAACTGATCGAACCACAAATACGTCCAAAAAACACTGATTCCGAACAGATATTTTCCCAAATCATGGAGGTGCTCACGGGTCACCCATTCCATGTAACCTTTTGATTTCAAATAGATTATCATCAAAATGCAAAGCGAAATCGCGCCCAGCAACATTGAAATCATCGAATACCAAACATACATCGTCGAATACCAGTGCGGATCAATTGACATCGTGGCTTCCCAAATAAAAATGCAAATCAAAAAGCCGCCAATCGGCACGAAAGATGCCGCCCACTTCCGGTGTTTTTTGTAATAATCGAACGCCGGGGTTTCCTGCGTGTCTTGCGCGACCGACAGCGAGCGCATTTTACTTGCCCAAAAATACCAGATTGCCAAAAAACCAATCACACCAATCGTGTAAAACGTCGGGCTTAAAAAGCCACTTTTTCCAGCGATAATCCGATCATAAATTGGATTGTTCGGGTCAGAAATGCCCGGCGTGTTCCAATGATAAAGGTGGTGAAAATGCCCCCAAACTCCGGCAGCAATCACACCCAACAATATGATGCCGACGAGCATGAACATCCCCATCGCTTCCCAAACCCTTTTGATGGCCGTCATCCAACCTGCAAACGCTGTTGTTTGAGCGGCATAAAAAAGCATGGCCGTGAACGCAATTCCGGTAAAATAGACCGAGTTGTGCAGCCAATTTGACCAAAAACGGGTGTGAAATTCGTCATCCCCAAACCAAGTGAGGCCGAGACAAAGCACGCCAAGACCCATTCCTGCAAGCAGGATTGTTTTGGTACGGCTTTCAAATTCAAATTGTGTATTCGCAGCAATCATATTTTTTTGAACTATGAACTTTGAACTATAAAGTTTTACATTTGGCGTTTTTGGAATTTTTCAGATTTTTTAAAAATCAAAATTTTCAAAAAATCACACCCAAACCTCGCCGAGTTTTTAATGATGTTTTTCAACCGCGGGTTCGGCAGTTTGACCGCCCGGATTTACGGCAGGTTGGTCGCCAATAATCCTCAAAAAATACGGTCGGTCAAATTCGTTGTTGGTCAAAGTGTTTTTTGCAGGGCTGTATTCCAAATTTTTGGCCTTCGCCTGCAACGAACGGATGTAGTGCAAAACTTGCCAGCGTTCCTCGAACGACAGTTTGTCGTCATATCCACCCATCAAATTTTTGCCATGCATTATCGCAAAATAGTAGCGGCCATTTCCGGCAGCGATCATGTCGTCGGCAATCAAATTTTTTGGTTGAACCGGATATTTTGTGTCCGGCGTCGTGACCAACGAACCCTCGCCATTCCCTTTTTCGCCATGACAAACCCCACAATATATATTGTACAAAGGTTTTGCCCGGTCGAGACCATCTTTTGTAATCCGAAATGGATTGGCTTGCATCTCTTTTTCGCAGCGCAAACGCTCGTCTTCTGTGTTGGTATAATAAAAAGGTGCTTCCCCGTTCAAAGGCACAGCAATGGCATTCGCCGCATTTTTTCCGCGCAAATAGCCCAATTCATTGCCGTAATACGCTGCCGTGTAGCCGCGAGAAACTGTCCCGTTCACTTTTCCGCGAGGCTGGGAAAGCGAAGATTTGGACATTTCATTTTTATCGTCCCAGTGGTTCCAGTGGTACGCACTGTAAACATTGGCTTCATAACTCACCGGATGGTACATATCCGGCATGTATTCATGCCCCGTTTTGTTTTTTCCGGAAGGCGAACAAACCGAAAACAACCAAGCGAAAGTCAAAACTCCCAGCAAAATGCCAATCAGAGACTTCATATTCTGAATGATGAATGTTGAATGATAAATGATGAATTTTGGAGTCGTTCAAAAAAGACATCTTTTAAAAAAATGTCGTTTTTAGGTTTTGGTCAAATCAGTTTCGTGCTCACTTCCGCTGCATGTGTATTTCCAAAAAACGCTTTGATTTTGTCCAAAACATCCCCCCCGGCGTTGGTCACGTCGAATGCGATGCAGAATTTGTCATCGGTAATCCGGTCGTCCAAAATTTTCGGTTGAACGCCCGGCCACATCCCGCAAATCGTGTAAAACGTAATCGTCATGCCCCAGCAAGCGAACAAAACCGTCATTTCAAAAGTAATTGGAATGTAGGCTGGCACCGACCAAAATGGTTTTCCACCGAAAATCACCGGCCAATCGCGGGTAAAAATCCACGACATCATCAAAAAACCGAACGATGCGCCCGTCGCCCCGTAAATCAGGCCGAGGTAGTGCAAACGGCTTTCCGCCAAACCCATCGCTGGGTCGAGGCCGTGCACCGGGAACGGCGAGTAAACATCCATGATGTCCAAATGCGATTGCCCGGCCACTTTCACTGCCGATTTCAAATCTTCTTCGTCATTGTAAAGTCCGTAAAGGACTTTGGTATTTGCAGCAGACATATTTTTCGAATTACGATTTTTGATTTACGATTTGCGATTTTTGGAGCGAACCCAGAAAAGACATTTTTTGAAAAAATGTCATTTCTCGCTTTTCAAATTTAATGTTTATGTTCTTTCGGAGCATCGTGGCCGTGACCTTTTTTGGCATCTTTTCCAATGTATTGATCGCCAGCGACTTTCAAAATTGCCTTGACCTCGGCAATCGCAACCACTGGGGCAACGCGCACGAAAATCAGATAACAGGTGAAAAACAAACCGACTGTGCCAGTAAAAATGGCGATTTCAACCCAAGTCGGCGTGTAATATGACCACGAAGAAGGCACATAATCGCGGGCAAGTGTCGTTCCGATGATGACAAAACGCTCGAACCACATCCCAATATTCACAACAATTGAAAGGAAAAACGTCCACCAAACCGAGCGGCGGATACTGCGGTGCCAGAACAATTGCGGGCTGACCACATTGCAAAACATCATCCCAAAATATGCCCACCAATAAATCCCGAAAACGCGGTTGTAAAATGCAAACTGTTCATAAATATAGCCAGAATACCAAGCAATAAACAACTCCGTCAAATACGCCACGCCGACAATTGTCCCAGTCAAAACGATGACTTTGTTCATGGATTCGATGTGGTTTATCGTGATATACTGTTGCAAACCAAGAACTTTTCGGGTAATGACCATCAAAGTTTGCACCATCGCGAAACCCGAAAACACCGCGCCAGCAACGAAATATGGCGGGAAAATGGTCGTGTGCCAGCCCGGGATCACCGAAGTCGCAAAGTCAAAACTCACGATTGTGTGAACCGAAAGCACGAGCGGGGTGGAAAGACCTGCCAAAATCAAGGAAAGTGATTCCCAACGTTGCCAGTGTTTCGCGCTGCCCGTCCAACCGAACGACATCGTGTTGTAGATTTTTTTGCGGAGACCCGTTGCGCGGTCGCGGACGGTCGCCAAATCGGGCACCAAACCAGTGTACCAAAACAACAACGACACCGAAAAATAAGTCGAGATGGCAAAAACGTCCCACAAAAGCGGCGAGTTGAAATTGACCCAAAGTGGCCCACGTGTATTTGGAAAAGGCATGATAAAAAACGCCAACCAAACGCGGCCCATGTGAAAAATCGGGAACTGACCCGCGCAAATCACCGCAAAAATCGTCATCGCTTCCGCCGCCCGGTTCACACCCGTCCGCCAACGTTGGCGAAAAAGCAGCAAAATCGCCGAAATCAGCGTACCCGCGTGGCCGATACCAATCCACCAAACGAAATTGGTGATGTCCCAAGCCCAGTTGATGGTGCGGTTCGCGCCCCAAACACCGATGCCTTTCCAGACCGTCCAGCAAATGGCAAAAACGTACAGTCCCAAAAATGCGGCTGACAACGCAAAAGCCACAACCCACTCCCGCGAGGGTGTTTTTTCGGTCGGTGAACACAAATCCTCCGTGATGTTGTGGTAGGATTTTCCACCTTCAATCAATATGTGCCGAACTGGCGCGACAACGTGAGACATATTTTATGTGATTTTGGATTTTGGAACTGCGATTTCCAATTTCAGATTTCGCAAAATTCCAAAGTGTCTTTTATCAATATTTACTTTTAAAAATTTCTACTTTTTTAAAAAATAGAAATTTTAACTCAAACCTTCCACCGAATTATTGATTTTCGCAGCGTACCGAACGCCCGGACGAACATTGATTTCTTCCAAAACTTGGTAAGCCAACACCCCGGCAGCCTTGATTTTTTGGCTCACTTCGCTGTTCGGGTTGTTCACGTTTCCGAAAACAATCGCACCCGTCGGGCAAGCAGTTTGGCAAGCGGAGCGAACGTCGGTGTCCTGCAATTCGCGGTTTTCGCGTTTTGCCGTCAACTTCCCTTCTTGAATTCGTTGGATGCAGAAAGTGCATTTTTCAATCACCCCGCGAGTCCGAACGGTCACGTCTGGGTTCAAAACCATCCGCACCAAATTGTCTGCGTAAAATGGGTGATTATCACCTTCCGGCCAGAAAACTTTTTCCTCGTTCGCAGGCCAAACGTCGGCGGTGGTGTAATCCAACCAGTTGAAACGGCGCACTTTGTACGGGCAGTTGTTCGCGCAATATCGCGTTCCGATGCACCGATTGTAAGCCATTTGATTGATGCCTTCCATCGAGTGGTTGGTCGCGTTGACCGGGCAGACGTTTTCGCAAGGCGCGTTGTCGCAGTGTTGGCACATCATCGGTTGGTAAACCACCCGTGGATTTTCCAAATCACCATGAAAATACCGGTCAATCCGCAGCCAAGTCATTTCGTGGTGACGACCCACCTCCGTTTTTCCGACGACCGGCACGTTGTTTTCAGCCACGCAAGCCACTTGGCAAGCACCGCAGCCGATGCAAGAATTGGTGTCCACAAACATCCCCCATTTCAAACCCGTGCCAAACCAATATGAATTGTCTGGGTAAAGTCCGTTCGAGTTGAGGTGCTCGGATTCCTCGTGGAACGCCGTCATCTTCTTTTCCAACTTCGGCAACTCGCTCAAATTCGCATTGAAAATAATCGAACGATCAACCAAAGAACCTTGATAAGCCAACATTTCCTCGTCGGCATTGATGATTTTTCCGTTTTTCTCGGCTTTCAAACCCATCGTGTGGTGGTTCTGGACACTCGCAAATTTGTCCTCAAAACTCCGCCGCTCGACCACTGTCACCACCACTTTGTCATTAAAATATTGGGTCAAACCATCGGCATTCGTTGTAAACCAAGGGTTTACGTTAATGCCAAAATTTTTCCCAGTACCTCCGGCAGTCCGTCCGCCGCCCATTCCGATGGCAATCGTCCCTGCTTTTTGACCAAAAGTTTTGACGACTTGGCAAGTTTGTTTGATGCCGTTGATTTCGACATCCACCACATCGCCGTCGTTCATTTTTTGCCAGCCGTTGATGGTTTTGTTGCCGTCCCACTCGACCGGGATGGACAAATAATTTCCCCAGACCGTCCGCAAAACCGGGTCGGGCATTTCCTGCAACCACGGATTGTGGGCGTATTGCCCATTTCCAATATTTATCGTTTCGTAAAATGAAATTTCGAGTTCGGAAGACGACGGCTGCGAGATTTTTGAAAAATCAACCGCCGTTTCTTGAAACGCTGGCAGCGTGTTGAAAGCGACAAATTTTACTACCCCATCGTGCAATGACATATCCCAAAACGCAGCATCCGAGGCATATTTGGTCTGGTTGCCTTTCATGTTGGTCAACCAATATTTTTTCAAATATTCATAAAATGGTTGTTCAGCCGTGCGGTCGAGATTGGTGCTTTCTGCCCATTCCAACAAACTGTGTTCGGCTTGACGCGTGTTGAAAAGTGGCGCAATCGTGGGTTGGATCAATGCATATTCGCCTGCTTTTGCATTTGCATCGCCCCAAGATTCGAGCAAATGGTGCGTCGGCGCGACGTGCGTGCACATCAAAGCCGTCTCGTCCAAAGTGCCAGAAAGTGAAACGCGGGTCGCCACTTTTGCGAAAGCATTTTTAAATTTCTCTCCGTTCGACCAATCGTAACCGGGATTCGCGCCCCAAACGATGACCGTCCCAACTTGACCCGACTCCATTTCTGAAATGCAAGTGGCCATGTCGGCTTCGTTGCCCTGCCGCTGCCATGAAGTGTTGTTCCAATCAAGCGTCGAACCGTAATTTCCGAGCGAATTGTTGATGGCGTTGACCAACATTTGCTCGGCCACATTATTTGAACCGGAAACGACCAAGGATTTTCCGGGCGCGGCTTTCAATTCTGCTGCCAATTTTGCGATGGCCGCTTTTGCTTTTTCATCTTTCAACGCTGGGCCATTCGAGCCACCAACGATACCATTATATAATGCACAAATCGCAGCACCTTGCTCGCTGGGTTTTACCAAAATCCGGTTGTCCGCGTTCGAACCCGTCATCGACATGCCACTTTCAACTTGATAATGGCGCGACATCCGGGGGTTTTTCGGGTCAACTTTTCTATTTTTTGAATAATCGTGGGCAAATTCAACCGGAGAAATCCAAGTCCCCAAAAAATCCGCACCAAAAGAAACAATCACATCCGCCTTGTCAAAATGATAGGACGGGATTGCTTTTGACCCAAATTGTTTCTCGTTGGCCAACAAAATCGCAGCCGAAGAAACGGGGTCATATTTTACCAATTTTACGTTTGTGTAACGAGCCTTAAATTCGTTCATCGCCGCTTCCGCGGTTGGGCTGTTGTTCGTCCCGGAAATGACCCAAGCCGATTGGCCTTTTGACAACGAGCCTTTCACAGCCCGGTCAAGTTCCACCCATGACATTTCTTTCACCGCGCCATCCTCGATTTTTCCGGCAGATTTGGTACGTTTTATATCGTACAAACTCAAAACTACAGCCTGCGCCCGCGCACTCGTGCCACCGTTGGTCACGCCAGAAAGTGTATTTCCTTCAATTTTGATGGGTCGGCCTTCGCGGGTTTTCACCAAAACGGGGACGTAATCGCCGCCGTTCACAAAAGTCGAAGCAAAATAATTGGCCACGCCCGGCACGATTTCGTCCGGTTTCGTAACGTATGGAATGGCGTGTTTCATCGGAATTTCGCAGGAAGCCGCCAACGTGGCCGCGCCCAAACCAAAACCCATGACTTTCAAAAAGTCGCGGCGGTTGGTTTCCCATTTGCCGAGTCCATTTTCTTCGCCGAGGTTTTCGATTGAAAATTCCTTTTCAGCATTTTGAACAAACGATGGTTCACGGTTCAAATCTTCCGTGCTGACCCAAATATTCATAATTAGTTATTAGTTATTGGTGGATTGGTTATTGGTTATTGGGGAATTGGTTATTGGATTGGGTGCAACCCAATAACCAATTCCCCAATAACCAATAACTAATAATGGCATTTCTGACATTCCAGACCGCCGATGTCTTCGACAAATACTTTTTCCAAATTTGCTTCATCCTTGTGCGTCCGCTGTTTGTGCATTTTGATGAAGTCCTGATTGTAACTTTTGTAGAATTGATTGTCAGCAAATTTCACCTCCGTTTCCCGGTGGCAAGTCACGCACCAACCCATGCCGAGCGTCGAATATTGATAAACTTCCTCCATTTCCTCCACTTTTCCATGACATTTTTGGCATTCCAATTTGCCGACGGAAACGTGCTGCGCGTGGTTGAAATAAACGTGGTCGGGCAAATTGTGGATCCGCACCCATTCTATCGGCCCCTGGATTTTGCCGTTCGAGTCATTTTTCAATGCTTTCACGACACCTTCCCATTGATTTTCCACCGCTGAAACTCCAGATTCATCCAATGAATTGAGTTTGGTTTTCGCCAAATACTGCTCTCCGATCCATTTTTTATAAATCGAGTCAATCACCGCATCGCTGACGTTTTCGTAATTTGGGATGTAGGTATTTTCCAACGGATTGAAACCGATGGATGCATAAATTTTCGTGATTTCAGAAGTGCCAGTTAGCGTTCCAGTTTTCACCGCGCGGTGGCAGTTCATGCAAGTATTGGTCGCAGGAATGACAGATTGTTTCGAGCGTCGCGCGCCGTCGTGGCAATATTGACAGTCAATTTTGTAATCGCCTGCGTGGATTTTATGGCTAAAATTGATGGGCTGAGTGGGTTGGTAAGTTTGTTCGCGCCCCATTTTGGTCGCGTTGTCCACCATTTTCCAGCCGCCAAAAAGAATGACCACAAAAACCGTGAACGCCACAAAACCCCGCGTCGAAACGATATCCCAAGTCGTTTTGTAAACCGGAGTGCCTCCGGCTTGCGTTCGCGTGACGTTTTGGAGGTTATTTACGATGCGAATCATTGCAAAAACCAACAAACCCAAAGTCGCGGCGATACCTATATATAACCATGGAAGTGGTTTTTCTTCGTTTCCACCAGCAGTTCTTGGGTCTTCAACTTTGACCACAGGTTTTGAAGCCTCTTGGACATACAAAAGCAAACTTTCGATTTGCTCGTCGGTCAGTTGTGGAAAATTGTTCATCGCCACGCCTTTCCACTCTGCGAAAAGTGCTTTCGCGCGCGGATGCCCGGCCTGCACCATTGCCCCCGAGCCACGAACCCATTTGTATAAATCGGTGCGCGGGAAATCTGCCCAACGATCTTCGACGCCGGCGAGCGCGGGGCCGGTGGCGGGTGTCACCATGTTTTTGGCATGGCAGGCGGCACAGTTGGCGGAGAAAAGTTCTTTACCGGCACTTGCGGAAGGTTGGGCAACGAGCGCAGCGGATGCCCAAATCGAGAGAATGGCGACCCAACAGTTTCGGTTCAACGACATATCTATAAAGTTGCGGTTGGTTGAATTTTTATCGTTTCGGTAATCTGGGTAGTTTTCGGGAGATGACTAATTTTATCGAAAATCGGTTGAAAAACCATTTCTGTAAAAATTCGGTCATCAAATCGGCGGCAAAAGTAGTCAAACCTATTTTTTGACCAAGTAACAGATATCACCGATTTTGTATTTAGAGGTGTTCTAAATTTTTTAAGGAAACTGTTAAGCCGTTCTTAAAAAAATCTGGCGGTGAAGGTAGGAAAGTGATTCTCGAAATTGAGAAGGTGGGCAGGGGAAATTTTTCAACAACTGAAAATCGAGGTTAACTTTAAGAAAAATCAGCCCGAGATTTCCAGCAGGCCATAATCGGCTGAAAAAAGCAAATCAATAATGTCCTGTTGATGTTTGTGAATGAGTGAGGCCATGAAATCGGTAGATTGATTGCCCGTGCGGAAAAGCACGACCTTCGGCGGAAAGCCATGCAATCGAGAAAGTCGCTCAAAATCTTCATCGTTGGTTAAAATCAAGATATGGTCGTGGTTTTTTGCCCACTCCCAAATGGCCTCGTCCGAGGCAGGAGTAGGCAGTTCTGTTCGATTGACATGAATGCAATCCGGGAAAACATCCGCGATTTTTTTGACCAACCGCCACGAAAGGTTGGCATCAAGCAGGAGGCGAATCATGCCGCAACCAGTTTCGTGTTCGATTCGCGGGCGGCAGCAAAGGCAAGTGCGGCGCGGATTTTTTCAAGGCTCAATTCCGGAAAATCTTCAACGATTTCTTGAAATGACATTTCGGAGGCCAGCCAACCCAAAATATCGCCCACCGAAATGCGAGTCCCAACGATGCAGGGTTTCCCGAAGCGGATGTTCGGGTCAATTCGGATAAATTTTCTGTAATCTGTCATAACAACTTTGTTATTTTTTGAGCAAAGTTATCTGACTTTCCGAGGTTTTCAAATCCGCCCATCCTCCAACATTTCTTTCATCGCCCCAAAAACCTGCTGCCAATTTTGCTCAGAATGGGCGCGTTTTTCCTCGTTTTCGATGTTGTCTTGGGTGACGGTGACCACCGTTTTGCCTTCCGTTTCGTGCAACGAATAACCAATGTTGGCATAATTTTCAGGCAAATCCGCCGCACCACTCCACGAACTTAAATAATTGTATCTCAAGCTTTTAGGTGCGTCAAACGACTGTACAGTGCCTTTGTCTTCGTATTTTGTGCCTTCCCATTCGCCACGAAAAAAAATGGGCGAACCCACTTTCCAATCGGTCACGAGATCGGTGCCGAAAAAATATTGTTTCACCAATTCTGGAGTCGTCAAAGCCGCCCAAACTTTTTCGATCGGGGCAACAATGGAAATTTGAGTTTCAAGTGAAAGAGCCATTTTTAATAAATTTTTGATTTTAAAACGCTGGGCAAAAGTATACTTTTTGTTTTAAAAATTTCCTTGATTTCAAATTGTTATCCGAAAATTTCTCCCCGTTTTTCTAAAAAATCTGCCCGTTTTGGAGACGAAACCGCCCGCCGTGCTGCCCGCCAATTTTTCCAAAAATCTAAATATAAAACATAAAAAAATCCAGACAGCCAGAAGATCAACCAACCCAAAATCCCCCACCAACCAAACATCAAAACACTGACAATCAACACGATAACATAATAAACCAAACCAGAAATCTGCCCCGCGCCCGACCGAACGGAAGAAATGAACTCGCGTTTTTTGACATTTTTCAAAGCATAATTGACTACCCAGACCACCGGGCGGCTCGTCAAAAAACCGAGAAAAAACAGCGGAAAAGTCAACGCAAAAAACAACAAATTTCCTCCCCGACCCCAGCCCGGTTGGACAAGCGCGAAATCCTCCAAACCTGCTTTTTTCAATTCAGAAAAATAGGAATCTGTCTTTTCAAAAAGAGCTGTTTTTTCAGTTTCGGGCAAGTCGTTGAGTTTTGTCAAAATGGCTTTTTCGGCATCGAAACGCGCCGCATTTTCAATTTTTATCGGCAAAATCGGCAGGGGGTTTTCGCTGCGGTGCAGGGTCAAAAGTTGTTCGGCAAGTTCAAAATCGGTGGGTGATTTGATGTCAAAACAGACTTTTTCCAGCCCAGTTTTGATTTCGGCCAGCAGGTCGTGAAAGGCCTTTTTTTCGCCGTTTTTCTCCCTTTCAAAAAAGGGAAAAACCGGGATTGGCTGCCCGACATTGATCATCGTTTCGTCCCGAAAAACATCGCCAACAGCATAATTTACGCCCACCGGGATGATTTCCAAATCCCGCAAATCGTGGCGTTCGATCGCCCCAAAAGCAATTCGGATAATGCCTTTTTGGAGGGGGCGCACCTGTTTTTCGAGATGGTGTTCGCCTTCCACATAAATTGTTACGACCCGTTTCTGCTTTAATTTTTGAAAACAATACTCAAAAACCTCATCGTTTCGGTTGCGGTCGGAATAGCCGTCGCGCTGCCGGAACACGGGAAACATGTTGACCGATTCGAGCAGTTTCCGGAAAAAAGGTTTTTTAAAAATGTCGCCGCGTGTCATGTTGTAAATCGGCGGATCGAGAAAACAGCCCAGCAAAAGCGGGTCAACAAAAGCCGTCGGATGGTTCGATGCGAGCAAGACCGGTCGGTCGGACGGCACGCCAGACATATTATATAGGTGTATTTTTTTGAAAGAAGTCAACAACATCATTTCGGTGATGTGAACCATCCATCGATAGGTAAAGCCGTCGCTTTGAGTTGAGTTGGAAATTTTCATCGTATTTTTTTATCCAAGAACCTGCAAATCTACCAATTTCTCAAATTTCCCACTCACCTCGCTTTTTCGGCAATTTCTTCCTCGATTTCCACCAAAACTTCCAGCCAAGCCGCGTCCAAATTCGTGGCCGTGCTGATGATTTTATCTTTCCTCGGCAGCCCCTGCAACTTGCTGAACAGCGTATTTTTCCACGAACAAGGACGGATTTTTATCGGAATTACTTTCGCCTCGCCAGTTTCGTGGCGGCGCATCGCTTCGGCAATTTCAGTTTTGTCAACGTAGTCTGTTGCCAAAAAATCGGGGCTGAGCAGCAGGAAAATGATGTCGGCAGTTGCCAGCGCGGTTTTGATTTCATCGTCCCATTCTTCGCCGGGGCGGATTTTTCGGTCGTCCCAGAGCCTGATTTTTCCGCTGCGTTCGAGTGGGCGGAGGTGTTTTTGAAATGTTTTTAAATACTCGATGTCCATTTTTGAGTAGGAAAAAAAGGCGAGCGGCGCGGGTTTTTCATATTTTACATCTTTCAAAACCACCGGCTGCCTCGGTTCCAATCTTTTTTCAAAAACAAAATTGTTTTCCAACAAACTGATGAAGTTGACCATCTCGCCCGATTCATCGCAATCGCGTTCAAAAACACCTTTTTCCAGCCAATTTGTCAATTTTCTGAAATCAAAAAAGTGGGGTTTGTTTTTCCCGACCCGGCAACCGGAGCAAGTTTTTGGGGTGGGGCGAGTTTTCGGCGAGGTAGCTGATTTGACTTTTGGCTTTAGTTTAAAATATTCGATGGAAAGGAACATCTTCATTTTAAACCGATTGGAGAGAATCGACGATTGGGCTTCCATCAAGGTTGATGTAGGGTTAAAAAGGACCCGGTTCGGCGATTAGGTTCCCGCCAAGGTTGATGTTGGTCAAATTGGTCAGTTTTTCCAAAAATCGCCCGTCTCTGATTTTATTGTTACCAAGGTCAAGCGTCGTCAGTCCCGTCAAATTTTCCAAAAATCGCCCGTCACTGATTTGATTGACACCGAGGCCAAGCGTCCTTAACCCAGTCAATTTCTCCAAAAACCGCCAATCGCTGATTTGACTGTAACTGAGGTCTAGCGTAGTTACTCCCGTCAATTTTTCCAAAAACCTCCCGTCGCTTATTTTATTTCTACCTAAATAAAGCGTTGTCAACCCCGTCAATTTTTCTAAAAAATGAACTTTGCTGATTTTATTGACACTTAAATTAATCGTCGTTAGCCCCATCAATTTTTGCAAAAACTGCCCGTCGCTTATTTTATTTCGACTGAGGTCGAGCGTTGTCAGTTCCGTCAATTTTTCCAAAAACCGCCCATCGGTTATTTTATTTTGACTAAGGTCGAGCGTTGTGAGTTCCGTCAATTTTTGCAAAAACCGTCCGTCGCTAATTTGGCATCCAGAAAGTACTACTTTTTGAAGTTTTTCCGGGAAATAGTCAGGCGGGAAACGAAAAATCTGATTTTTCACGCCTCTGTTTTGGCTTTGCCAATTGCTAGACAAAACCAAACTCTCCAACCAAACCAAATCAGAAATATCCGGCATTTCCGTCAGCCCGCAGTTTCCGAGGTCGAGGTGGCCGGTGCGTTCTTTTCGTTCGCGTTCGATGAGTTGTTGGGCGAGTTCGGACATAAAAAAGGGATGAGAAATGAGGGATGAGGAATGAAGGCAAAAATCAAATATCGGTGAACGGGTTGAGGTATTTCAAACCGGGGATTTTGCGAAAATCGTCATCATTTCTGGAAATCAAAGTGAGGTCGTTGACCAGGGCGGTCGCGGCAATCACGGCATCGGGCAGTTTGATTTTTTGGTTTTGTTTGAGTTCGATGGTTTTGTCCGCAATCAAATCCGTCAATGGCAAAGTGATGCTGTCCGCCACAAAATTGGCCACTTTTTGCAGTGCGCGTTGGCTCGGCGCTTGCCAGCCGAGTAGTTCGATTTTTGAAATAATGGAAATAAAACTGCCCGATTCGTCCAATTTTTCCTCAATGAAATCCATTGATTTTTCGGGCAAAAGGTCATCCAAAAAGTAGATGACTGTGTTGGTGTCTAAAAGATAGGCCGTTCCCATTCGTTTCGGATTTGGTTGAGTTGGGCATCAATTTCGTGCAGCGAGAGGCCAGTTTTCAGGCATCCGCGATATTTTCCAAACCTTTTTTTGTGCGGCGGTTGCGGCTTCGCGGCAGTCAATTGGTACTTGGAAAAAATGTACCCGATGAAATCCAGCACCTCTTGTTTGAGGTTTTCGGGCAATTGTTTCATTTGAAAAAGCACGAGATGTTCAGTCATTGGAAAAAATTTTTGGACAAAGTTATCTCAAA
Organism: Saprospirales bacterium; assembly: GCA_031398055.1. Taxonomy (GTDB): domain Bacteria; phylum Bacteroidota; class Bacteroidia; order Chitinophagales; family Saprospiraceae; genus M3007. Next base: position 23,358 of record JANNMS010000310.1, read on the forward strand.
AACATGGCTATCCAAGTGCCTGCAAATCAACTAATTTCCGATAAAAACCACCGACCTGCATCAATTCGTCGTGCGTCCCGCGTTCCACGATTTTGCCGCGATCCATCACCAAAATCTCGTCCGCGTGCTGCACCGTGCTCAATCGGTGGGCGATGACGAGCGCGGTGCGGTTTTTCATCAATCGTTCGAGGGCAATTTGAACCAGTTTTTCGCTTTCCGAATCGAGTGCCGAAGTGGCTTCGTCCAAAATCAAAATCGGCGGGTTTTTCAAAAGTGCGCGAGCAATCGTCAGTCGTTGGCGTTGGCCGCCGGAGAGCTTTCCGCCCCGGTCGCCGATGTTGGTTTCGTATTTTTCGGGCAAAATTTCGATAAATTCGTGGGCGTTCGCAGCCCGCGCCGCGTTTTCAACTTCCAAATCGGTGGCCTCCGTTCCGAAAGTGATGTTGTTCCGAATCGAGTCGTTGAATAAAATCGCTTCTTGGCTGACGATGCCCATCAAATGCCGCAAATCTTTCAAACGAACGTCGCGGAGGTCTTTTTTGTCCACCAAAATTTGCCCTTTTGAAAGGTCGAAAAATCGCGGCAGCAGGTCGGCCAGCGTACTTTTTCCCGCGCCGGACGCGCCGACGAGCGCGACCATTTTTCCTTTTTTTAAATGAAAATTGATGTTTTCGACGGCCACCCGTTCGGAATTTTGGTAAGAAAAAGAAACATCGCGGAACTCGATATTTTCCTGAAAATCAACGAGTTCGATTGGTTTTTCAGGGTCAGAAATGCTCGGTTCCATGTTCAAAACCGCCTCGATCCGGTCGAGCGCGCCCTGCCCTTTTCGGATGGAATAAAGTGCACCGGAAAATGCTTTCGCCGGGTCGATCACATTGTAAAAAGCATACAAAAAAGTAAAAAACGTCTCAGCCGAAATCTGCCCGGAAAAAACTTGCCGCGAGCCAAACCACAACAAAATGGTCACGACCGTGATGCCCAAAAATTCGGAAAGTGGCGAGGCCAAATCGCGGCGGCGGCTGAGCCGGGTCAAAATTTTGGCGTAGGCCACATTTTCTTGCTCAAACCGTTGTTTTTGAAAATGTTCGGCATTAAAACCTTTTATAATTCGCAGGCCGCCGAGCGTTTCTTCGATCAACGCGACGATGCCCCCGAGGTGGTTTTGGGCATCGTTTCCCTGTTTTCGGAGCGTCCGACCGATGCGCCCGATGATGATTCCAGTGAACAAAATCAAAGCAAAAGCAAATCCGGTGAGCACCGGCGAAATGAAAAGCATGAACGCGAGGCTGCCCAAAATCACGATGGGTTCTTTGACCGCTGCTTCCAAAACACCCAAAATCGAGTACTCGATTTCCTGCACGTCGGCAGTGATGCGCGACATCAAATCGCCTTTTTTGGTGTCGGAAAAATAGGCCAGCGGCAAGGCCATGTATTTTTCAATCAAACGGCTGCGAAAATCTTTGACGATGCCGTTTCGCATCGGTGCCAAAAAATAAAGAGAAAGATATCGGAACAAATTTTTGAAGAAAAAAACAGTGACCAGCGCACCGCAAATCAGCAGCAGCGCGGCCTCCCGGCCGTTCATCGAAATGTAGCCGCGAAAAAACGTATTGATTTGATTTTCAAAAGATTGGAAGCCGCCACCGCCCGTTTTTGGCAGGTCGCCCGCGCCAAAATCGCCCCCAAAAAGTATCTGCAAAAACGGCTGCAAAACGGGGATGCTGACGACCATAAAAATGGACATCAGCACATTGCAAAGGATGGCGAGGAAGAGGTATTTTCGGTAGGGCAGGTAGAATTTGAGCAGTTTTTTCAAGAACGATAAACTATGAACGATGAATGATGAACGATAAACCATGAACTATGAACAATCGACTGTAAACTTCTAAAAGTTCATAGTTTATCGTTCATAGTTCATAGTTCAAATGATGGTTTTCAATTTCCCAATCAAAGCATCCACCTCCGCCGTCGAATTGTAATGTGAAAACGAAAACCGGATGGATTTCCGCTCCGGGTCGGCAGCAATCGCCTCCAAAACGTGCGAACCTTTTTCCGAACCACTCGTGCAAGCCGAACCGCCGGAGCAAGCCACGCCAGCGATGTCGAGGCTCAAAAGCAGCAGTTCGTTTTTCGGGTTGGGCGGAAAAGCGACGCTCAAAACATGGTACAAACTGGGCGCGTCGGGATTTCCATTGAATTGAATTTCAGGAAAATGCGCAGCAAGTTGTTGTTTCGTGTAGTTTTTTACCTCCAAAATATGTTCCCGGCGGTCGGCCATTTCGGCGCAAGCCAATTCCAAAGCCTTCGCCAAACCAACAATTCCGTAAATATTCTCGGTGCCGCCGCGCATATTTCTTTCCTGCGAACCGCCGTCGATCAACGGTTTTATCGGGTTTTCGGAGTTGATGTAAATGAAACCGATGCCTTTCGGGCCGTGAAATTTGTGGGCACTGCCCGACAAAAAATTGATCTTCATTTTTGAAACATCATGCGGAAAATGACCCATCGTTTGCACGGTGTCGGAGTGAAAAAGTGCACTGTGGCGATGGCAGATTTCACTCGTTTTTTCGAGTTCGAGCATCGAGCCGATTTCGTTGTTGCCGTGCATCAAACTGACCAAGACTTTTTTCCCAGCAGATTTAACCAGTTCATTTTCAAGGTCTTGCAGGTCAATTTGGCCAAATTGGTCAACAGGCAGCAGCACGATTTCCGTGCCCTGGTATTTTTCCAAACTTTCCAAAGTGTGCAGCCCGCAGTGGTGTTCGAGCGGCGAGGAAATGATTTTTTGAACGTCCAAATCGCGGACAGAACATTTCAAAGCCATGTTGTTCGATTCCGTGCCGCCGGACGTGAAAAACACCTCGGCAGACGATGCGCCGATGCACCGGGCGATGGTTTTTCGCGCATTTTCAATCAATGCCCGCACGCGCCGGCCTTCGGCGTGGATGCTCGACGGGTTGCCAAATTGCTCGCGCAAAACGGGCAACATCGTGGCCAAAACTTCTTCGGAAATTGCGGTGGTGGCGGCGTTGTCGAAATAAAGACGTTGCATTTTTATCTGGTTGGAAAATTTAAAGTTAGAGAAAAGACATTTTTTTAAAAAAATGTCTTTTCTGGTGGTCTTCAAAAAACTTTGGTTAGAATAAAATTCAAATAAACTTCATGGTGGTTTTTGATGCCGAGTCGGTTGTTTGTCAAATGAATCAGCGAGGGCAGGGCTTTTTCCAAATTTTGGTCTAAACTTTTGAGAATCAATTCGTTGGCACGCAACCAACGAAGCCATTCGGGCTGGGATTTGTCAATTTTTCCTTTTTTCAAATCCGTCCAAAGTTTGTCCAAAGCATCTACGATTTCGCGGCGTTGGCGTTTTAGTTTTTTTGAAAAATCGGTTTTCACATCATCTTCCCAATTTTTCGCTGCCGGATTTTCAGGTTGAAAAAACAGTGGCAACCATTGGTCGGTCAATTTTTCAAAATACCATTTCACTTTTTTCAAATCAAAACCAGCCGCAAAAACTGAAATAATGTGCATCCGCAGGGCATCAAACATGGCATCTTCGTAGCCATATTTCTCCGTTTTTGAGCGATCGAGCACGACGCGGGTGCTTTGGTGAAAATGTTCCTCCGCCCAAGCCATCGCTTCTTCGCCGCCAAATCGGTTGGTTTCAGGCTGATATTTTTCCTCAAAACGCTCGCCGCGACCCTCAAAATGTTCGGAAATGGCTGGGCGAATCTGATTTTCCAAAAATTCTGCCTCGCCACGAATCCGCAATCGAATGTGCTCGCCGCGCTCATCTTCGAATCGAACAAAAAATGCACGGGCTGTTTTTTCCGGCCAAATGTATTTTTCCAAAAATGGCCGGACGGCACGTTGCAAAAAAATATCCTCGGTTTCGTTCGGATAAAAATGAATGGAAAGCCAATTTTGCATGGCGGCAAAGGTAAAATTAGGAACGATGAATGATGAACGATGAACGATGAATTATGTCCGCTTTTTGATTCTTGTTCTAAAATCTGAAAAATCCAATGTCCAAAATCCAAGATTGGCTGACCGCCGAACATTCAAAACACCAAGCCGAAACCATCGCAAAATGGGCAGCCGAAGATGAAAATGTCCTCGCAGAATTGATGCAAATTCTTTTTGGAAATGATGACCGACTTGCTCAGCGGGCAGCGTGGCCAATTCATTTTTTGGTAAAAATATCGCCGCAAATTTTGGAAAAATGGCTGCCTGAAATGGTCGTTCAACTTCGATTGAAAAAAAATGATGCCGTGAAACGAGCCATCGTCCGGGCGATGGAAGAAATGGAAATCCCTGAAAATCTGCACGGCGAGGTCGCAGATATTTGTTTCGGTTTGGTCGCTGACCCGGAAATTGCAGTGGCCATCCGCGTTTTTTCGATGACCGTTTTGGAAAAAATAGTTTGGGAACACCCGGAACTTCGGGAAGAATTGCGGCTGATTTTGGAAGCAAATTTTGAAAATGAAAAACCTGCGTTTCGCAGCCGGGCACGGAAAATTTTGGCAAAAATGAACCATGAATTTTTTACCACAAAGACACATAAGAAAACATAAGTTATTGATTTTTAAAAACTTATGTTTTCTTATGTGTCTTTGTGGTAAAAAAAAAGTGGTGTACCCTCACCCAGCCCAGCCTTCCCGATCCAAACTTCGGTAGTGAATCGCCTCCGCCAAATCTTCGATCCTGATTTTTTCGCTGCCCGAAAGGTCGGCAGCCGTGCGCGCCACTTTCAAAATTCGGTCGTAGGCACGCGCGGAAAGTTGCAGCCGTTCCATCGCCGTTTTTAGCAAAACGATGCCGTCGCTGTCCAACGCGCAGACCTCGCGCACCATCCGGCTGGGCATTTGGGCATTGCAAAAAACGTCTTTCAAATCTTTAAATCGAGTGGTTTGTACCTCGCGTGCTTTCAAAACGCGCACCCGAATATCGGCACTGTTTGTTTTTGGCCTTTCTTGGCTGCTGAGTTCGTCATAACTCACTGGTGTCACCTCAACATGCAGGTCAATCCGGTCGAGCAGCGGCCCCGAAATCTTTGATACATAACGTTTTACGACGCCAGGACCACAGACACAATCTTTGTCGGGATGGTTGTGGTAGCCGCACGGGCATGGGTTCATCGAGGCAATCAACATAAAACTCGCGGGGTATTCCACGCTCACTTTTGCGCGGCTGATGGTCACGCGGCGTTCTTCCATCGGCTGTCGCATGACTTCCAAAACGGTGCGTTTGAACTCCGGCAACTCGTCCAAAAACAGGACGCCGTTGTGCGCCAAACTGATTTCGCCGGGCATCGGGTTCGAGCCGCCGCCGACCAAAGCCACATCCGAAATCGTGTGGTGCGGGGCGCGAAACGGGCGAGTCGTGACCAAGGCCGCATCCGACGGCAGCACCCCGGCGACCGAGTAAATTTTGGTGGTGTCCAATGCCTCGTGCAAATTCAGCGGCGGCAAAATGGTCGGCAACCGCCGCGCCAACATCGTTTTACCGGCCCCCGGCGGGCCAATTAAAATGACGTTGTGGCCGCCCGCCGCTGCCAATTCGAGCGCGCGTTTGATGTTTTCTTGACCTCGGACATCCGAAAAATCAACGTCGTAATTATTTTGGTTGTGGGCAAATTCTTCGCGGGCGTTCACTTTCACGGGTTGGATTTGCGGGTCGCCAGCCAAAACTTTGATGGCTTCGTTCAAATTTTCGACCCCAAAAACTTCCAAATCGGCGACGATTGCGGCCTCGCGGGCATTTTCTTTTGGTAAAATAAAACCTTTGAATTTTTCTTTCAACGCCCGGATGGCGATGGGCAACGCGCCTTTTATCGGTCGCAAACTGCCGTCGAGCGAGAGTTCGCCCATGATTAAATATTTGTCCAAATTGTCGGCAGGAATGATTCCCGCACCCGCCAACATGCCAATTGTGATGGGCAAATCGTAGGACGATCCCTCTTTTCGGATGTCCGCCGGGGCGATGTTGATGATAGTTTTGTACCGGTCGAGATAGATTTTGGAATTTTTGAGCGCGGCTTCCATCCGTTGCAGACCCTCGCGAACGGCATTGTCCGGCAGTCCGACGATAAAATATCCGGGAGAATTCGAGCCGACACCGATCGCGCCGCCTGTGTTGACTTCGATGGTGATAAGTTGCGCGTCAACGCCATGGACGGCTCCGGCAAAGGTTTTTACGAGCATTTGGTTTTCTCTGTTTTGATTTGAGGAATTATGTCTTTTCGAAGGCAAACCTAAAATACTTTTGCCAAAAATTGGTCAGTCAAAACATAATTTTTTTCTACTAAAAATTCTGTTTAAAAAAGCAAACATTTTCTCCCAAGTAGGTCATCGAGGCAATAACTTTCCCCGATGGAAAAGTTAAAAATTTTCATTGTCGAAGATGACCCCATCATTGCCGCCGATTTGGAAGACCGACTCCTCGAAATGGAGTATCAAATCTCAGGCACGGCAACTGCGGGCGAGGATGCCCTCGATTTTTTTATTAAAAATTCGCCAAAAAACATGCTGCCCGACCTCGTTTTGATGGACATTCAACTTGACGGCGCACTGGACGGCATCGAAACCGCCCGGCAAATCGCCCAAAAACTGCCCGACCTGCCCATCATTTTCCTCACTTCCAATTCGGACGATGCTACTTTTTCGAGGGCAAAATCGGTGCGACCGGCAGCGTTTTTGTCCAAACCTTTTCGCGGCAGGGACCTGAAACACGCCATCGAACTGGCGATTTCCCACAGTTCAAAAAACCAAAACCAGCACGTTTCGACCGAAGAAAACACGTTTTTACTGCCCGACCGTGTGTTTTTGAAAATCAACGAACGGATGGTGCGCCTCTTTTTTCGAGACATTTTGTGGGTCGAAGCCGACGATTATTATTGCAAAATCGTCACCCGCGAGCGCGAGTTTTTGGTCGGCCAGACGCTCAAAAAGTTCAGCGAAGCCATCGCTGGACTGCCCGAAATGATGCGCGTCCACCGTTCTTTTGTCGTCAATTTGCAGCACATCGAAGAAATCGGCGACGTATTTATTTACATCAATCGGCAGCAAATCCCGGTCTCAAAATCGGGAAAAGAGGAGTTGCTGGCACGGCTTCAAAAAATTTGAAATTCAAATTTCGCACACCAAATGAGAAAAATCTACTGGTTCATTTTCACGTTTTTTCTGTTTTCAGAAATCAGTTTTTCCCAAAAAAACGCCAACCAAGACAGCCTGAATTTTTACCTAAAACGCGCCGACGAAAAAGTGACCGCTGGCGAATGGCTGGCAGCCACCCAATTTTACGTCCGGGCGCAGCGGTTTGCCGAGTCGCTCGACAATGCCTGTGCGTTGTGTGCTATCCATTGCGGCTTCGCCAAAATCGCCGCGACCAACGAAAACAACAACGACCTACGGCAAGCCGCCCAACTCGCTGAAAAATATTGCCGCACCTGCCCGGACACCTTGAATTTGGGGCGGAGTTGGATGTACCGAGGCGTTTTGTTTTTCAAAATTGGGCAGATGGACTCCTCAGCAACTTGTTTTGAGCGGGCAGCCGAACTTTTTCTGAGCCAAAAAGACAGCCTCCGCGCCGCGACCGCGCTGGCGAAAGTCGGCAACGTGCGGGAGGGGCAGGGCAAATACCGCGAAGCACTCGATTTTTATTTGAAATATTACGCTGTGCCGCAGGTGCAGGCAGACGATTTTTTTCGGATGAACGCCAATATTTGGCTTGCCGGAAATTATATCTACCTCGAACGCGGGGCGGAAGCGATGCCTTTTACGCTGGAAGCACGTCGGCTTGCCCAAAAATTGGGGTCGAAATATGAGTTCGGGGTCACTTTGGAATACGAAGCAAAGGCACTTTCGATGATGAAACAGCCCCAAAAAGCCTTCGATGTGATGCAGCACTACGCAAAATATTACCGCGACACGCTCATCCCGTCCGAGCAAGTGGCACAGATGGAAAACCTAAAAACCGAGTACGAAACCGAAAAAAAAGAAGCACAAATCGCCCTGCAAAATGCCGAACTGACCAACCAAAAACGAACGATTTGGGGCATCGGCAGCATCCTCGCACTTGTTTTGGTGGGCGGTTTTTTCCTGTTTCGATTGAACCAAAAACTCAACAAACGCAACCGCGAAAAGGAATTTTTAATCAAAGAAATCCACCACCGCGTCAAAAACAACCTGCAAGTTTTGAGCAGTTTGCTGCACCTGCAATCGCGCGGGATCAAGGACGAAACCGCGCTCGATGCCGTCCGCGAGGGGCAAAACCGGGTGGACGCGATGGGTTTGATCCACCAAAAATTGTACATGGGCGAAAACCTGGCAGCCGTCGAAATGCAGGATTATTTGAAAAATTTGGGGGACACGCTGCTCGATTCGTTCGGCTTGGACGAGCGCGTGAAAAATCAAATATCAACTCGACCCGCTGCACCTCGACGTTGACACGGCTATCCCGTTGGGCTTAATTATCAACGAGTTAGTGACCAATTCCCTGAAATATGCTTTTCCAAATGGAAAATCTGGCGAGGTCGAAATCAAATTTTGGACAGACGAAAATCGAAAACTTTGCCTCCAAATTTCGGACAACGGCGCGGGAAAATTTGCCCCGACCGACGCGAAAAACAGCACGGGTTTTGGGTCGAAACTTGTCCAAATTTTGAGTCAAAAATTGAAGGGCAAACCTGAAATTTTTCAAACTGAAAATGGCTACTCGACTTTGATCCGGTTTGAAAATTTCAAAATGGCGTAGCCTTTTTAATCGAACACACATCCCAAATAAAATGAGAAAATTTACTTTTTGCCTCTGCCTGATTTTTTCGATAGCCCCAATTTTTACCCAAAATCTCACGCCGCAAGCCGACAGCCTGCGCCGCGCCGTCGAACGCCTGCCCGACGACACCTCCAAAATTCGCGTGGTTTTTCGGCACGCGCTGTTTTTGGATAAGGTCAATTTGCTGGACAATCTCATTTTTTTAAAAAATGGGCAGCAACTCGCCCAAAAACTCGGCGCGACGGCGTGGCAACCCGAATTTGAAATGCAAATCGGGCGCAACCACGCCAACAGCGGGCGGCCCGATTCGGCACTTTTTCACTTCGTGCAGGCGCGGACGGGTTTTCAAAAATCGGGCAACCAGCGCGGCGAAGCAGCCGTTTTGTCCAGAATCAGGTGGGTGCACAACTACCTCGGCGACTACGAAAAAGCCTTGCAATTTGCCATCGAAACACTTTCGATTTATGAAAAAATCGGCGACGAAGCGGGCACCGCCTCGGCTTTGGGCAACCTCGGCGACGTGCTGTATTCGCAAGAAAAATATCAGGAAAGTGCCGATTATTTTCAAAAATCGTACGATTTGAACAAAAAACTGAGCCGCCCTGCCGAGGCTGCCGTTGCTGCACAAGGCTTGGGTTTTGCCTATTTGCAACTGAAAATGTTTGAAAAAGCCCTCGGTTTTCAAAATGAAGCCCTCAAAATCCGCCGCGAACGGAGCGGACCGAGAGACGTGGCGACTTCGCTCAACGCCCGGGGCAACGCCTTCAAATACCTCAAACGCTACCCCGAAGCCCTCCAAGATTATCAAGAAAGCCTAAAACTGGCACGCGAAAGCGGCTTTTTGCCGCTCCAAAAGGTGTGCACGAGCAACATCGGGCACGTTTACAACCTGCTCGGCGAGTTCGGCAAGGCACTGCCCTACCTTTTGGCATCTCAAATCGAGATTGAAAAAGACAATCGGCTCGACAACATGGTGGAAAGCCAGATGCTCATCGCCGATGCCTACGCTGGGCTGGGGCGGTTCGATTCTGCCTATTTTTTCAGAAGTAGGCAACTCGTTTTGAGCGACAGTTTGCTCAATCTCGAAAACCAAAAAACAATGTCCGAACTCCAAACCCGGTACGAAACCAATCAAAAAGAAGTAAAAATCGCAGGGCAGGGAGCCGAAATTTCAAGACAAAAAACGGTAATTTGGTTCGTCGCGGGCATCCTCGCGCTGGTTTTGATGGGTGGTTTTTTCCTGTTTCGATTGAACCAAAAACTGAACAAACGCAACGAGGAAAAGGAATTTTTAATCAAAGAAATCCACCACCGCGTCAAAAACAACTTGCAAGTTTTGTCCAGTTTGCTGCACCTCCAATCTCGAAATATCCACGATGAGGCCGCGCTCGATGCCGTCCGCGAGGGGCAAAACCGGGTGGACGCGATGGGTTTGATTCATCAAAAATTGTACATGGGCGAAAATTTGGCAGCCGTCGAAATGCAGGATTATCTCCAAAATTTGGGCGACACGCTGCTCGATTCTTTTGGTCTCGACGAGCGCGTGAAAATCAAATATTTACTCTACCCGCTGCACCTTGACGTGGACACGGCCATTCCGTTGGGTTTGATTATCAACGAGTTATTGACCAATTCTTTGAAATATGCTTTTCCCGACGGGCGAACGGGCGAGGTCGAAATCAAACTTTGGACAGACGAAAATCGAAAACTTTGCCTCCAAATTTCGGACGACGGCGCGGGAAAACCTGCCCCGGCGGATGCCAAAAACAGCACGGGTTTTGGGTCAAAACTTGTCCAGATTTTGAGTCAAAAATTGAAGGGCAAACCTGAAATTTTTCAAACTGAAAACGGCTACTCGACTTTTATCCGGTTTGAAAATTTTAAAATGGCGTAATTTTTTTTGAAATCAGGATTCTTGGAACAAAACATCCATCGTCAGTGAATTGTGGACGAGGGATTGCGCGTAGTTGTTTTGTGTCAATCCAAAAGTGGTGATAAAAGTGAGCCAAACGGCTTTTGGTGTTTTTGTAATTTCTTTGAAAAGCCCCATTTTTTGGCGCAGGTTCTCGGCATCTGATTTTTCGATGGTGAAAGTTTTTATCGAAAATTTCATTTCGCAAAGGTTCACCACTTGGTCGCGGCGGTCGATAACGAGGTCAATTTGTGCCTTTTCGCTGCCATTGTTGCCCACCCACGCCGATGATTGGGTCTGGACGCTGCCGATGCCGAGCGCGTTTTTGATTTGTTGGAGGTGGCAAAGGCAGACCTGTTCAAAAGCATAGCCGCTCCAAGCCCGGATGTCGGGTTTGTCCAGCCCATTTATCCAAAAATCCTCGTCAAATTGGCTGTTGTTTTTGATGAATTTGAGGTAAAAAAGCGAGTAAAAATCGGTGAGTTGGTACAGTGCCGAGTTTTTTTGCTTGCCAAAAGTGTTGTATTTTCGGATAAAATTACTCTCCTCCAATTCGTTCAAAACGGTGGTCGAGTTGCCGCCGTCCGGCAATTTTGCGGCTTTCAACAAGGCGTCGCGTTCCATGCCCTTCGATTTTTGGGCGAGTGCCTCGATGACCGCGATGTGTTTTTCCGCTTTTTTGAAAAGCGAGGCGTACAGTTTTTCAAATTCCGAGCGCAGGCTGCCGCGCTGCGTGAAACAAAGTTCGTTGATGTTTTGTGCCGCACTTTTTTGGGGGTCAATGGCTTCCAAATAAAACGGGATGCCACCCAAAACCATGTAAATCTGCAAAAGTTGGTAGCGGTCGAAACCGGGCGATTTTGCCAAAAAAAATGCCTCGCACTCTGCCAAAGTGAACGGTTCGAGCCGGATGCGGTGCGTGACCCGGTTGTACAATCCGCCCGTGTTGTTGATGAGTTGGTTGACCATCCAAGATGCCGCCGAGCCGCAAACTATCAAAATGATGTCCTGCCGGGCACTCGCCCAACTGTTCCAAAAATGCTCCAACGCCGAGATGAACATCGAATTTGGGCTGTCCAACCACGGCAGTTCGTCCAGAAAAAGCACTTTTTTGCCCACGTTGGGCAGGTTTTCGAGCGCGGAAATCAGGGTTTGGAAAGATTGGAACCAATCGTTTGCCACCGGTTTGTCCTCTGTTTCGGGAAAATACCGAACCAACGACGAATGAAAATTGGTCAACTGATTGGCCATGCCGACGTTGGCAATGCCCGTGATTTGGAAAACGAATTTTCCGTCGAAAACCGAGCGTATCAAAAAGGTTTTTCCGACCCTTCGCCGACCGTAAACCGCTACAAAAGCCGACTTGTCTTGGGTTTCCAGCGATTGCAAAAGGGCGGTCTCCTGCTTTCTGCCAATAATTTTAGCCATAATTTTTAATTTCTTTCGGCGGAAAAGGTACAAACGAAACCTGTTTTAGCCAAAAAAGTATCGTATTTTTGGCTAAAATATAGTTTTTTAAAAAATCTTCCCTGAAAATTCGCCTTGCTTCCCTGAAAAAACCACGTCCCGTTGCCCGTCCCTTGCCAATTTTGGCAAGATGAAAATGCCCACCATCCTGCTCGTCGAAGATGAACCCATCATCGCCACCGACCTCCAATTTTTTTTGGAAAAACGGGGTTGCCGCGTCGCGCTCGCTGCCGACCCGGACGAGGCATTTTCAATTTGTCAAAAAAACCTGCCGTCGCTCGTGATTTTGAATTTTTATCAAAAAAACGCCCCCGACGGCATGGCTTTCGCGCGTCGGCTGCGGACGGTTTTTCCAAAAATCCAGGTTTTTTTCATCACCGGGGCGCGTCGGCTCGACCTCGAAGCCTCGCCCGATTTTTTCCCGACGACCCAAATTTTACACAAACCGTTCACGCCTCGGCAGTTGCGCGAGGCGTTCGCCTATTTTCTTCCCTGAAAATTTCGGTTCGTTCCCTGTGAAAAACTGGGTGTTCACTGAAAATTTTCGTCCGACGGCTTGCCTTGCTTTCACTTTTGGAATATCAAAAACAAGCCGCAGATATTTTTCTCCGACTTCAATCACTTCCAAATTTTTCAATCTTAATTTTTCTTCCAAATTATGAAAAAGGCACTTCTCACCTTCCAGTTTTCTCCGAAAAGCCCCCTCTTTTTCCTGTTTTTCATGTTCGCGGCGGTGGTCGCGTTTGCCCAATCCGCCACGCTCTCGGTGCAGGGCGTTTTGACCAAATCGGACGGCACAGCGGTGGACGATGGCAATTATTCCATCACTTTCCGCCTCTGGACTGCCGAATCGGGCGGCACGCAAGTCCACGAAGAGACCATCCAGCAGGTCGAAACGACGGGCGGCGTGTACTCCGTGCTGCTCGGGAAAAACGGTTTTCAGCCCACGGCGACGTTCAGCCAAGTGTATTATCTCGGGGTGAGCGTCAGTGGCAGTGCGGAATTCAACCCGCGCCCGCGCCTGACCCACGCGCCGTACACGTTGTCGGTCATCGGGCAGAACAATAAATTCACCAGCACGGGGGTCGTCGAAGCCGATGGCATCAAAGTGGACGGCGGTGCGCCGAGCGGTGGCGTTGCCGGGAAAGGCTACTCTTTCAGAAATGGTGGCGATGCCGACGGCGGCTTGTTTTCGTATGCCGATGACCAAGTGAGCCTTTACACCAATGCCACCGAGCGAATCAAAGTGACTGGCGGATTGACCGAACTGAAAAGTACCAACACCAACACGAACAATTTGAACGTCTATGGCAGAGCAAGCAGCAACGACGGCTTTGGCTACCACAATAATGGTACTGGGTTCAGCACTGGACTGTTTTTCAACAACAGTGCGACTGCCTCGATTTGGGCAAATGGTGTGGAAAGATTTAACGCATGGAACGACAACAACAACTATTACAAAGCCCCCAACGGCACACACGTTTTCCAGACGGGCAACGTGCAGGTGGACAACATCCTGAGCATCAGCGGCACGACCAACCTCAACGGTACGGTCAGTACCACAGGTTCAAAAATTACGGTCAACAAGCCCATTGATATTACGGATGTCAATGGGTTCAATTTTCCAGTTACAAACGGTCAGCAGGTAGCTTACCTGACAGCAAGTGGCGCAACCGGCGGTTTTTCTTATGGTGGCTCTACCCTCCCTGCCAACCTGAACGCGAGCGGCACCATCAAATCGGGGAATTTCGTCGCTGTCTCGGACAGGCGCATCAAGAAGGACTTTTCGCTTGTGGACAAAGCCGAATCGCTTGCCAAACTGCAAAAATTGCAGGTGACCGACTACCGTTACATTGACGAAATCACAAAGGGAAGTGGCATCAAAAAAGGTTTTATCGCCCAGGAAGTAGGGGAAATCGAACCTGGGGCCATCAATTTTTCCACCGGTTTTGTCCCCAGCATTTATGCCCCGGCGGAAAAAATCGAGGCTGCCGGGCAGCAAATCGTTTTCAAAATGGCAAAACCGCACGGGCTGCAAAAAGGCGAACGCGTCCGCATTTTCGATGGCGGAAAACAGCAACAAGATTTGGAGGTCGTCGCTGCCACCGAAACTGAATTTACGGTCGAAAAATGGGGAGAACCCGCGCCGACCGGTGCTTTTGTTTTTGGAAAAGAAGTGAGCGATTTTCGGGCGGTCGAGTACGACCACATTTTCACGATGAACGTCGCCGCGACGCAGGAACTCGCCCGCCGCACCGAACTTTTGGAAAAGGAAAATGCCGCGCTCCGCGCAAAATTGGACAGCCAATCGGCAGCCATCGGCGAACTCGCCAAACGGATGAATTTGATGGAAAACCAGGCTGGCAACTCACGGAAATGACGCACCTCTGTGTTCTCTATCCCTCTGTGAGCCTCTGTGTCACGGAGATTCACAGAGAAACGGAGGTCACGGAGCATTTACCCATTTCCATTCATTCTAAAAATTTTCCAAAAATGAAAAATATAAAACTCGGCTGGCGGTTCGCCATGCCTATACTTTTTCTTTGTTTTCTGCCAAAAATCGTCGGGCAAAATCAAAGTCAAGCCTCCGATTTCGGCTGTTTCCCAGCCACATCGGGCACCATCATCCCCGGCAAGCCGTTTTTCAACTACGGCAATTCCAACAAAATGAAAACCTCCACCCGCCGCATGAAACTGACCATCGGGCAGACCGTCATCGGCTTCGCGCCGGGCGACGATTACAACGGGTTGTTCGGTTTTTGGTCGGGGCTGAACGTCTCGCCGTTGCCGCCCGTCGTCACCGCGACGCAGGGCGAACTGCTCGACCGTATCCAAATTTCGTGGGCGCTCGACCCGCTCGGCGCGTTTCCGGTCAATGGTTTTAAAATTTACCGCGACGGGTTTTTCCTCGCGGCGGTGGACAAAAACACCCGAACCTACCTCGATTTCAATGTCATCGCGGGCAAAAATTACAAGTACGAAGTGCGCGGGGTGAATTTGTACGGCGAAGGTTCGGGCGGCGAGGCACTCGGTTTTCAGGTGCCAAACGGCGTGGCGACGGGCTGGGTCAGGACTTTGAATGGCAACGCCGTGCCCAACGCGCAAATCACTTTGAGCCCGATGCAGGGTTTTTCCGCAAAATTTAACCAGTTCGACGGCGCGACGGCGCGGGCGGGCGCGGGCAACAATTTTTTCCCGACCGCCGCCGCGACCGACTGGACCTTGACTTTTTGGATGAAAACCACCGCCGTGCTGACGCAAATCGGCACGGCGGATATTTTGCGCGGCTCCGGTTTGGCAGTGCGGACGAACACGACGGGGGGCATCGCTTTCGTCGTACCGGGCGTGACGAACGGCACGGAAGACGTGCTTTGGGCAATCCCGGCGGGCGGCAACGATGGCTCGTGGCACAACCTCGCACTCACTTTTTCCGGCGGGCAGTACCGTTTGTATTTGGATGGAAATTTGGCGGATTTGAAAAGTGGATCGCCGAGTTTGACTTCGCAGGACTTAAATTTTGGGAAAAACACAAGTTTTACTGGCTGGGAAGGTGCGCTGGACGAACTCAGAATTTACCACCGCCGCCTCGACGAACTCGATTTGACGGAAGTTTTGACCGGCACGGCTTCGACTTTGACCCCAAATTTGAAATATTATTGGAAAATGGACGAGGGCGCAGGCTCGAAATCGTTCGATATTTTGAACCGCCACCCGCTGTTTTTCTGCGGGGCGATTTTCGACTCGAACCGCTCGCCCGTCGCCACTTCCGGCGTGACCAATTCGGATGGATATTATCGAATCGAGGGCGCGAACTACGGCACCGGCACGACCTTTTTGGCTACGCCAAAAAAGGATTTTTACAAACACAGGGCTTTAAAATTTTTGAAAAACGAAGGCGACCACGCCACGCTCCCCGATTTCGGTTTGACCGAAAAATCAACCCTCGAACTTTGGGTGAACCAATCGGAACCGAACAATGCCAACGGCAACGAGGTTTTTTTGCACAAATCTTGGGGCGCGGGCGGCAGCCAATTCTTCTTTCTGCAAAATATTGGCAACACGCTTCAAGTCAATTTAAATGGCTCAACGTACCAATTTGGCGCGCTCGGTTTGGGTTATCGGCATTTGGCAGTGACCATCCAACGAACCCCGACGAACACTTTGATTTCGGTTTACAACAACGGCGTGTTGGCAGGGAGCGTTGCTGCCGTGCCGACGACGGGCGACTGGTCAGAACCGGGGTACAGCTGGAATTTGGGCGCGTTGTCGGGTTTGTACGGCGTGCAGGCGGGGCAATTTGGCTACTTTTTCGGCGGTTTGATTGACGAATTGGCGGTGTACGACACGACGCTTTCGCAAACAAAAATCGCAGAACACGTCCAAAATTCGCGCGACGCGCAAGAAAAAGGGCTGCGGATTTACTTCGCGTTGGACGAGGGCGGTGGTTTGAATTTGAGCAATGCCGGCTCGGCACTCGTGGACGGTTTCGGCCTGCTGCCCGCGACGACGGGCAAACCGGAGTGGACTACTTTTTCAAAATTTCAAGAAACCACGCCGCACGTTTTCACCCCCGCGACGCGGCAAGTTACCCTCAATCCATCGGTCACGTCGGTGGATCAAGTGGATTTTGTGGACCGTTCGACGGTGGCGGTTTCGGGTTTTGTGCGGTACGCGAACACGGATTGTTTTGCCAATCAGGTTGAAATTTTGGTCAACGGCGAGGTTTATTCCCCGGCAATTTTGACCGATTCGACGGGCAAATTTGTCATCGACCTCGAACCCGGCGCGTCGGTCGTTTTGAAACCGAGGTTCAAAAACCACGAATTTTTTCCGGAAGAAATTTCAGTTTCAAACGTGATTGCCCCGCTCGCCGGGCTGGTTTTCAACGACATCACGACCCGCAAAATCAGCGGGCAGGTCGCGGGCGGCACTTGCAAAAAATCCATTTTGCAAAATCCCGGCACGCCCACCGGCACAAAATGCACGGTGACGGTGCGCACGACGAACGGCTGTTTTGAAAAAAAGTACAATTTTGGGCTGAACCAGCAGGCTGGAAATTACATTTTGGAAGGCCTCCCGCCGCTCGAACTGACCATCGCCGTCACCGAACACTCCGACCCCGCCATCAAAACGGCGTTCCAAGTTCAGGGCGGTTCGGTGGTGGATTTGACCGAAAAACAGGACACAGTGGTCGGTTTTACCTATTTCGCGCCGCCGGAAGTCCAAATCGTGAGCGGTCTCGAACCCGTCAACCAGACTTGCGACATCGTCAAATTGATCCAAAACGAGAACCGCACCATCGTCATCAAGGTCAAAGAGACGTATTATAACAACGAAGTTTGCCACCTCGACTCTGCCGATTTGCAAATTATCAACGGTTTTTCGGACACGGTCGTCGTCACGCGGATGAAGGGCGGCACCAAAAATTACACGTTCCGCGTCGGCAAGCCGAACCCCACGCCGCCGCACGAAAAAACCATCCAAATCGTCGCCACGACGCAGGGCAACGAAAGCAGTTTTGTCAAACAGGGCGTGGTCGTCGGGACTTTCAACAAGCACAGCACGTTCACCTCGAAATCGCCGCAGACCCCCCTGCTCGTTTTGCACGACCCGCCGGGCGACGGCAGTTATTCTTTTTTGGAAAAGGAGCAGACCGTTTGCAACAGCACGACGATGGAATTTGAATTTGAAAAAGGTTTTGGCGCGGGGCTGGACGTTTGGCTCGGGCCCGAAATCAGCGTTTCGGTGGGCCTCGGCGTGGAATATGTCAGCACGACGGGCGTGATTTTGAGCGGAGGTTTCGACGGGCAGGTGACTTTCAACCAAATGGACTCGAAAACCTACCAGACCTGCACCACTTTTTCGGAGCGCATCTCGACGGGCGACAACCAATTGATCGTCGGCACGGAGCAGGGCGGCGACGTGTTCGTGGGGCAGGCGATGAACCTCGAATTTGGCTTTGCCGACCTCGTTTCGGTCAACGACACGACATGCACGGCAATCGTGAAATCGGTTTTGAACGTCCAGCCGGACACTTTCCAGACCACTTTTTACTACTCGGAATGGGGCATCCAAGAAAACGTCATCCGCTTTTTGGATTCGCTGCGGACCAATCCTGGCACGCCGCCGGGCGATACGTTGTCATACGCCAATTCGATAAAACAGTGGAAAAGAATTTTGTCCGACAATCAAAAGCAAAAAGACAGTATTGCTATTTATTCAAAAAACATTTCTTTTGATGCTGGCGCAACCTATGAATATGCCGTGACAACTGCGGTTGACACGACCGTTTCGAGCGGTTCGCAAATCAATTCGGAAGGGGAAACCTACGTCAATTTGGGCTTCCAGTTCAACAAAGTGGGCTTGCAGGGCACGGCGAAATTTTTGTACTCGACCAGCAAAACCAAGTCCACCGAAACGAACGAATCCGTTTCCACAAAAACGGGCTACGTCCTCGCCGACGACGACATTTTGGACGCTTTCACGATTGACGTGGGCACGGACAAACGCTACGGAACGCCCATTTTTAAGACAAAAGCGGGGCAAAGTTCCTGTCCCTGGGAGCCAAAAACGGCGCACCGCGAGGGCAACACGATGGAATTCCGCGACGGCTCCGGGCCCGATGCGATTGACGTGCCATCGAACGAACCCGCTGTTTTCCTCATGACTTTGGGCAACAAATCGGAGACGAACGAAACTTTTACCTACGCATTCACCGCCGGACCGGAAAGCAACGCGCACGGCGCGAAAATTTCGGTGAACGGCATCCCGCTCGACGTGCCGATTTTTTACGCCATTCCTTGGGACCCGCTCACTGGCTCGACTTCGGTCCCAATCACCGTGACCGTCGAACGCGGGCCGATCGAATACGATTACGACAGTTTGGAAATCGTTTTTTACTCGCTTTGCGAAGACCAGCGGGCAAACGCGCTCGGTATTTTGCCCGACGACGACAAGATTTTGTACTCGGCACAGTACATTTCTGCGCATTTCATCCGCCCGTGCAGCGAAGTGAATATCAACGTGCCGGAGGAAAATTGGGCAATCACCGCCGCGACCGGCAACGACATTTTCCCGATCACGGTCTCGGGTTACGACAAATCAAACGCCGATTTTGAAAAAATCAGGGTCCAATATCGAAGAACCGACGGCGACGGGGCTTGGATAAATGTCCCAAAACCGAGTTCCGGCGGCAACCCCGATCAGGACGCGACGGCGGCAATTTTGCGGGACAATTTGGGCGCGAACTACACCCAATTTTACTGGGACACCGACGGTTTGGCAGACGGCGATTACGAAATCCACGCTTGGGCAATTTGCACGGGCGACGCTGCCGACAAACCCGGTTTTTCAAAAATCATCAAAGGCAAAATCCAACGCCAGCCGCCCAGCCTGATTGGCCTGCCGCAGCCTTCCGACGGTGTTTACCAAGTTGGCGACGAGATCAGTTTCAAGTTCAACAAAGACATCAACTGTCAGAAAATCAATGCTTTGGACAATGTTTTGCTGTTCGACGCGACGACCGATCTGCCAATCAACATTGATATTTCGTGCAAGGACAACCAGATTTTCCTCGACCCAAGATTTGACAACAACTCGTTTTTTGAAAACCGCATCCTCCGCGCTGAACTCCGCGACATCGAAGATTTGGTCGGAAACAATGCCGAAAACCCGGTTCAGGATGCTTTTCCAAGCATGGTCGGCTGGGAATTTTATGTGGACAGAAACGAATTGGCTTGGCTGACCGACAGCCTCGGCATGACGAAATTCGACGACGAGACGAAAATAACCACCGCAAAAATCCACAACCGGGGCGGCTACCCCGCACCATTTGAGATTTTGGAAGTGCCAAGTTGGGTTCGGGTCGTGCCAAATTCTGGCACGCTCGCGCCCAACGAAATCCGCGAAATCAGGTTCGAGGTGGACTCGGTTTTGCCCTTCGGGCACTGGTTCGACACGATTGTTTTGCGGACAATTACCGGTCAAAACCCATTTTTTATGGGCGGCGACGAAGGTTTGCCGTTCGGCGTTCGCGTCGTTTGCCGCCCGCCGGACTGGGATTTTGACCCGCAAAATTTCACCAATTCGATGAACATGGTTTTGAAATTGAAAGTGCAGGGCACGTTTTCAAACGACCCAGAAGACATGGTCGTGGCATGGTTGAACAACAAAGTCGTGGGTCGTTCGCACCTCGAATTTGTGCCGCAAACGGGTGAATTTCTCGCGTTTTTGACAGTTTACGGCGAAGCAGCGCAGCAAAACGCGCCGCTGAAACTCGAAATTTGGGATGCTTCGGCTTGCCTCCGATTTGGGATTTTGCAGTCAAATTTCACATTTCAGCCGGACAACGTGGTGGGTTCGCCGACCGCGCCGCAGGTCATCGAAACCTCGAATTTTGTGCTGCGCGACGTGCCGATCGGGGCGGGCTGGAACTGGCTTTCGTTCAATTTGGCGTTCCCGAACCCAAGTTTGAACGCTTCCTTGGCCTCGCTGCACCGCCCGGCAAATGATTTGATGAAATCGCAAACCCAGTTTTCAACTTACAGCGTGGTGAACGGCGTTGCGGGCTGGTATGGCAGTTTGGCAACTTTGGTAAACCCAAAAATGTACATTTTCAAAGCCGACCTGCCCGACACTTTAAAAATGGAAGGCACCGTTTTGAACCCGGCGACGACCCCGATTTCGGTGGATTCGGGTTGGACTTGGATCGGGTACATCCCAAAATATCCGTTGCCAATCAATGTGGCTTTGTCAAGTTTAAATCCGACGGCGGGCAATTTGATAAAATCACAAACTGAATTTGCGCAATTTATCAGCCCAACATTTGGTTGGGTCGGCAACCTGAAATTCATGCAGGCACCGCGAGGTTATCAAATAAAATTGACCAGCCCGGGGACGATAACATACCCGCCGCAGCCGCAAAACAAACCGGCGGACGGCGGACGGTTGACAGCCGACGGCGCAGCATCGGAGCGTGGCGGAAACCCAACCACAAGTTTTTGGAATGTCGACCCGACGAAATTCGAGCACTCGACTACGCTGATTGGCATGTTGAAAATTGGTGATTTGAACGCCACGGTTTCGACCATGGAATTGGGCGTTTTTGTCGGAGGCGAAATACGTGGCACGGCGCAGGCCATTTTCATCGAACCTTCGCAGTCGTACCTGTTTTTCATGACGGCTTATTCAAATGCGGTGGGCGAAAAACTGGAATTTAAACTGTTCGATTCGGCGACTGGCAACATTCAGGATTTGTCGGAAACGATGAATTTCACCGCGAATTTGCATCAAGGCAGCATCGAAAATCCAGTGCCATTTTCGCCAAAATCAACCGCGACGGGCGAGCAAATTTTGACGCAATCGTTTGACATTCAACCCAATCCATTTAAAATCGAGACGGTTTTCAAATTTGCTTTGCCGCAAAGTCAGGAAGTTATTTTGTCGGTCGTGAATTTGAACGGGCAGACAATTTCGGAGGAAAGATTTTGGGCAACCGAGGGTTTGAATTTGAATAAATGGACTGCCGAAAATAAACTGGAAAATGGGGTTTACTTCGTCAGATTGGAAACCACGGCCGGTACGATTGTTCGGAAAATGATTTTACAGAAATGATTTTTAACAGCAACGTCGTCGAGGTTTTAAACCTCGACGACGTTCAATTCCAATTTAAAATGAAAAATTTTTCAATAAGAAATAGGCGATGGCTGCCCCCAATCTTGCTGCTCGTCGTGCTGTTGATTTCCTCAAAAACTTGGGCAAGTCCCCCAAATTGGACGGTCAATCCCGCCCATTTTCAATTCAACATGAACGTGCTGGCGCGACTAAAAACCAACGGTGTTTTTGACAATTCGAGCCAAAATTTGGTGGGCGTTTTTGTCGGCAACGAACTGCGCGGCGTGGCGACCCCGATTTTGTTGAGCGGGTCGGCGTATTTTTTCGGTTCCATTTATTCAAATTCGTATGCTGACGAGGTGCTGAGTTTTCGCGTTTTTGTCCAGTCAGACGACAAAATTTACAATTCGACGGACGTTTTGACTTTTCAACACAATGGTTTTTCGGGCAAATTCGACGCACCTTTTCAAGTCAAAATTTGCCGTGTTTACTCAACTACGACTTCTGTCATCGAACCAACTTGCAATGGCTCATCCAACGGCACGATTTTCAGCAACCCCGCGGGCATCGGCGCGCCGTTTACTTATTTGTGGTCGAACGGGAAGACCACGAAAAACATCAATTTGCTCCCCGCCGGAACTTTCACCGTGACCGTGACCGATGCGGGCGGCTGCATTTCGACAAAAACAACGGTGTTGTCGCAGCCGTCGATCATCAATTTTGCGGTCAATTATGTAGCAAACGCGCCGGGTTACGATGCCATTTTCACGACTTCTGGCGGCACTGGAAGTTTTACTTTTAACCGGACGGGAATGCCTACCAATGATTTTAAAGTGGCGACCGACCCCGTTTTTGACCATCTCGGGGCAAATACGACCTTTGTTTTTAAAGCAAAAGATGCAAAGGGCTGCCTGAAATCGGTTATTAAAAAAACACCGACTTCCGCCCCGAGTATGCCGAGCGGTGGGCAAATGGTGGAACGAAATTTTTTAGAAGATTCAAATCAAACTGCCCAGTTGGTAGTGTTTCCAAATCCGTCGGACGACATTTTGAATGTGGATTTTTTTTCTGAAAACATTGGAAATCATCCGATTCGAGGTCAAATTTTTGTTGTTGATTTGTTTGGCAGGCCTCGATTTTTTGAAAAAATCGGTTTTGAGGCGAGCCAAACTTTTCAAATTTCAGTGAAAAATCTGCCATCAGGCATTTACACCTTGATTTTCAAAGATGAGGAAGGGCAAGTTTTTGCTGAACGATTTTTGGTCGAAAATTGAACAGATAAATCGCCAATCTCCAAGTTTTTAACCCGCCGGGTCGAAGCATTTTTGAAGAGGTGTTTCTATCTCGGCGGGAATTTTTTTGGGGAAATTTTGGAAAGAAATTGAGCGTGGCGATTTGAAAATAAGTGGATACAGGAGTTTGTAATCCAATTCGAAAATAAATACAAAAACAAGAGACGAGAGACGTCAAGTCATAAAATCAGGTCAAACGCATTAAAATCCATTCCCGAAGGGAATCTATGTTTATAGCTCAGAGCAAGGGCATTTTCCTCAA
>JANNMS010000311.1:0-5620 GCA_031398055.1 Saprospirales bacterium
CCTCTGTGGAACAGAAGGCCAAGTAAGCCACAAAAAAATATTGGAGCAGAAAATTTGGAAACAAACTTGACAAAAAATTCAAATTTCAACCAAATCCCATTTTCTATTGCTTTTTTTGCCATCTAAAATTCAAAACGACGAAACCGCCATGCTGAACAAAAAATCACTTTCAGAGCGCGACATCTGCACCAAATTCATCACCCCCGCGCTCGAACACGCTGGCTGGGAAAAACTGACCTCGTTTTTGGAGGAGGTTTCTTTCACCGACGGCAAAATTTATTTCCGCGGAAAACTCACCGCACGCGGCCAAAAACGCCGGGCGGATTACATTTTGTACCACAAAACGAACATCCCCATTGCAATCGTTGAGGCCAAAGACAATTCCTACCCGCTGGGCGAGGGAATGCAACAAGCCCTCGAATATGCCCGGATTTTGGACATTCCCTGCGTTTTCAGTTCGAATGGCGACGGCTTTTTGTTTCACGATCGTACTGCAACCGATGGGAAAATCGAGCAGCAACTTTCGCTTGACGAATTCCCGGCACCCGGCACAATTTGGGAAATTTACAAAAAATACAAAGGCATCGAAACCCCGCAAGCCGAGCGCATCGCCGCGCAGGATTATTATTTTGATGGTTCGGGGCGTGCGCCGAGATATTATCAGCAAATCGCGGTCAACCGTTCGGTCGAAGCCATTGCCCGTGGCCAAAACCGCATTTTGCTGGTTATGGCAACCGGGACGGGCAAAACTTACACGGCTTTTCAAATTATTTATCGGCTTTGGAAAGCAGGAGCGAAAAAACGCATCTTGTTTCTCGCTGACCGAAACGCGTTGATTGACCAAACACGGCGCGGTGATTTCCGACATTTTAAAGACAAAATGACGGTCATCAAGCACCGGCAAGTGGACAAAAGTTACGAAATCTACCTCGCACTTTACCAAGGTTTGACGGGAACCGAGGAAACGGACAACATTTTCAAACAGTTTTCCCCGGAATTTTTCGACCTCATCATCATTGACGAATGCCACCGAGGTTCGGCAAAAGAAGACTCGGCATGGCGAGAAATCCTTTCTTATTTTTCAAAAGCCACGCACATCGGCCTCACTGCCACGCCAAAAGAGACCTCCGAAGTGAGCAACATCGAATATTTTGGCGAACCACTTTACACCTATTCGCTTTGGCAGGGCATCAACGACGGTTTTTTGGCACCGTACCGGACGGTGCGGGTTGGTTTGAACGTGGATTTGGAAGGCTGGCGGCCCGACGATGGAAAAACGGATGAAAAAGGAAAC
Source organism: Saprospirales bacterium (assembly GCA_031398055.1). GTDB lineage: Bacteria > Bacteroidota > Bacteroidia > Chitinophagales > Saprospiraceae > M3007. Next base: position 1,295 of record JANNMS010000311.1, read on the forward strand.
ACCGTCGAGGACAGGATTTACAACCGCACGGACTACGAAAAAAAACTCGTCATCCGCGAGCGGGCAGAAGTCGTCGCTGAGAAAATCACCGAATTTTTGAAAGGCACCGACCGTTTTTCAAAAACCATCGTCTTTTGCCAAGACCAAGAGCATGCTGCTCGGATGCGCACCGCATTGACCAACGCCAATGCTGATTTGGCCGCGCTCAACCCCAAATATGTGATGCGGATGACCAGCGATGACGAAGAGGGCAAACGTGAACTGGACAATTTCACGAACGTGGAGGAAAAATACCCGGTCATCGTCACAACTTCCGAACTGTTGACGACGGGCGTGGATGCCAAAACCTGCAAAGTCATCGTGCTCGAAAGTGAGATTCGCTCCATGACCAAGTTCAAACAAATCATCGGGCGCGGCACGCGGATTGATGAAGAGGCTGGAAAACTCTATTTCACCATCCTCGATTTCCGAAATGCCACCGACCTTTTTGCCGATGAAAACTTCGACGGGCCACCGATGCAACTCAAAATCTGTGCGCCAGACGACAACCTCGCCGACATCGAAACCGAGGAAGCCGAAAGCCCAAATCCATACCCAATTGACGAGGAAGACGTGCCGCCAATTATTGCAGATGACTTCGAAACGCCGCAAATCCGAACGCCTTTGGGTTTTCCGCCGGACGGAGCGCAGCACCAGCCCATCGAAAAAATTTATGTCAATGGCATTGACGTGGGCGTGCTTTCTGTCCGCGAACTCTATTTTGACCAGCATGGAAAACCCGTGACCGAAAGCCTCAAAGACTGGACAAAACGCGAGGTCGGCGGCAACTTCAGAAGCCTCGACCAGTTTTTGGCCCGCTGGAACGAGGCGGAACGAAAAGAAATCATTTTAAAAGAACTCGAACAACTCAACGTCCCGCTCGATGCCCTCCAAAAAGCCGTCAACCGCGACGTGGACATTTTCGATATCCTTTGCCATGTGGCTTTCGACGCGCCGCCGCTCACCCGACGCGAGCGGGTCAACAACGTGAAAAAGCGGAATTATTTTACCAAATACGGCTCCGAAGCCAGCACCGTGCTCGAAATTTTACTCGAAAAATATGCCGACGAGGGCGTTTTGACCATCGAAGACAACAACGTGCTGCGCGTCAACCCACTCGATCAGTTTGGTTCGCCGCTCGAAATCGTGCGGCTTTTTGGCGGAAAACCGGCCTACGAATTGGCTATCCGGGAATTGAAAAATGAAATTTACCGGGCGGCCTGAACCGATTTGGTGATTGGTTATCGGTGATTGGTTATTGGTTACATTTGCCGCCCAAACCAATCACCGATAACCAATAACTAATCACCTATTTCATGGCCAACCTCCAAGCAGTCCTCAAAAGCATCCGCGACATCATGCGGCAGGACACCGGGCTCAACGGCGACGCGCAGCGCGTCGAACAATTGGGCTGGATGCTTTTCCTCAAAATCTTTTCAGACAAAGACGAAGAACTCGAAATCACGCAGGAAAACTATCAATCTCCCATCCCGCCCAGATTCCGGTGGCTGCGCCAAAAAGGAAATTGGGCAGGCGACGACGAAGGCATGACTGGCGACGAACTCCTCAATTTCGTGGATCGCGAACTTTTCCCAGAACTCCGCGCCGTGAACGTGGCCATCGGAAACCGCCGCGCCCTCATCGTCCGCGACGTGTTCGAGGGCAACCACAACTACATGAAAAGCGGCACCAACCTCCGAAAAGTGCTCAACAAACTCAACGAACTGGATTTCAACAATTTAAAAGAACGCCACGCCTTCGGCGAACTCTACGAATCCATTTTAAAAGAACTCCAAAGCGCGGGAAAAAGCGGTGAATTTTACACGCCCCGCGCCATCACCCGTTTTTTGGCCGACCGCCTCGACCCAAAATTGGGCGAAACCATTCTCGACCCGGCCTGCGGAACGGCCGGTTTTTTGACCGCCGCGCTCGATTATTTGTTGCCGCAAGTCAAAACGCCCGACGAACTCCGCAGCGTCCACACCAATTTGCGGGGTCAGGAATACAAGCCGCTGCCATATTTGCTGGCCACGACCAACCTGATTTTGCACGACGTGGAAGTGCCCAACATCGTGTACGGCGATGCCCTCGCCCGGCAATACAACGACATCAAAGAACGCGACCGCGTGGACTGCATCCTCGCCAATCCGCCGTTCGGGGGCATCGTCAGCGACGGGAACGAGAACAATTTTCCCCAAAATTTCAGGACAAAAGAATCCGCCGACCTTTTTCTCGTGCTCATCATTCAGTTGTTGCGGCACGGCGGTCGCGCCGCCATCGTGCTGCCCGACGGCTCGCTCACCGGCGAGGGCGTGAAACAGCGCGTCCGCGAACGCCTGCTGACCGAATGCAACCTCCACACCATCGTCCGGCTGCCCAATTCCGTCTTCCAGCCCTACGCCACCGTCGCCACGAACCTGCTGTTTTTTGACCGGGGCGTGCCGACCCGCGAAATTTGGTACTACGAACACCGCCTGCCGGAGGGGCAAAAAGCCTATTCAAAAACCAAAACCATCCAGTTCGGCGAGTTCGAACCGATTCAAAACTGGTGGAAAAACCGCCACGAAAGCGACATCTGCTGGCGCGTCAACATCGATACCATCCGGCAGCGCGGCTGGGATTTGGACATCAAAAACCCGAACCGCCGCGAGGAAGAAGCCACCCATTCCAGCCGCGAGATTTTGGAAATGCTCGAAATGTCGTTCGGGAAAAGTGTGGGATTGTTGAACCGGTTAAAAGTGGAATTGGGATGAAATGGAAAACTGCCCGAATCGGAGATGTCTGTTTGATTGAAAAAGGAGCAACCGGAATTATGAAAGCGATTCCCGGTGATTTTCCGATGGTCAATTTGTCTGAAAATAGGACAAGCCACAACGAATTTCAATTTGATGCAAAAGCGGTCATCGTTCCGCTAATTTCATCCACTGGACATGGCCATGCAAGCATGAAACGCATCCATTTTCAGGAAGGAAAATTCGCGCTCGGTTCAATTCTTTGTGCGTTGGTTGCGAAAAATGAAAAGGAACTCAACCCAAAATTCTTGTTCCAATTTCTCAATTTTTCAAAAGAGGAATTGTTCGTGCCGTTGATGCGTGGCGCGGCAAATGTTTCGCTTTCAATAAAAAACATCGCTGCTGTTGAAATTCCGCTTCCGCCAATTGAAATTCAAAACAGGATTATTGACCAGATTTTTGAAATAGAAAACAAACTCGCGCCCCTCCAAACCCACCTCGCCCACCAATCCTCCCTCCTCAAAAACCTCCGCGCCGCCATCCTGCAAGAAGCCGTGCAGGGCAAACTCACCCCCACCCTGCCCGCCGACGGCCATGCCAAAGACCTGCTTGCCGCCATCCGGGCCGAGAAAAAAGCCAAAAACATCAAAGAAAAACCGCTGCCGCCCGTGCGCGAGGAGGAGATGCCGTTTGTTTTGCCGGAGGGGTGGGTTTGGTGTCGGTTGGGGGAAGTAGCACTACATTCAGAAGCAGGTAAAAGCCTCAAAGCGGAAGAAACAGCAGCAAAAAAGAATGAATGGGGGGTTGTAAAAACCAGTGCAGTTACTTCTGGAATTTTCGTTTCAAATGAAAACAAGCGATTTTCTAACCCCAAAAATGATTTTCAAAATATTTTGATTTGCAAAGGGGACATTATTTTTTGTAGGGCAAGCGGTTCGAAGGAACTTGCTGGGGTTTCATGCTTGGTTGAGAAAGAATCAGAAAATAAGCTGATTCTTAGCGATAAAACGGTCAGATATATATTGTCTGACATGATTTTGAAAAAGTACGTTCAACTTTTCAACTCTACAATTATCGCAAAAGCCTATTACCAAACTTTGAATACTGGGAAAAGCACTTCGATGAATAATATTACAAGAGACCAATTTGACAATTTAGGCATCCCCCTCCCCCCCCTCGCCACCCAGCACCGCATCGTAAAAAAAGTAGAACACCTGCTCGCGCAAGCCACCGAACTGGAAACGGCCAACGCCGCGCAGCAAAAACAAGCGGCAGGGCTGCTGTCGGCTGCGCTGCGGGAGGCGTTCGCGGGCGGGTGAAAAAATTTGGCATTTTTAATTTTGGGGAAAATAGAAATTCAAACCTAACGAAATGGCAAAAATTCACATTGGATAGAATCAAAAATACTATTTGAATGCAGGTCAAACGCATTAAAATCCATTCCCGAAGGGAATCTATGTTTATAGCTCAGAGCAAGGGCATTTTCCTCAAATCCCGAAGGGATTTTATGTTTTCAGGCGCGAGTTTTTACATAAAATCCCTTCGGGATTTCTCG
>JANNMS010000314.1:0-10946 GCA_031398055.1 Saprospirales bacterium
TTTGTGTGTTTTTAATAAAAAACTATGTGTCCCTATGTGAAAACTCCTCTGCTTTCTATGTGTTAAAATCCAAAATCAGCCTTTGCCAAAATCGTATTGCCGACGCAGCGACCAGATTTTAATGCTTCTGAGCATGCCCGGCGAAAATGAACGCCGCCGATAATTCGGCTTTCGGCTTGCTCTTCTCCTGCTTTTGTTAAACTTTGAAAAGCGCGTTCCGGCAAAATCCATGGCCCGCCGTCGGGCGTGTAAAGTGGACTGCCGAGGTGCGTCCGGTCGGTGAACGGAACATCACCAAAAAGGCTAACCAAAATCGTGGGAGCAGCACCGCCCATCGTCGAAGAACCGGAAGTGTAATCCGGGTACGGTGGATGACCGATGGCGGCTTGCCAATTTGGGTCAATAATTTCTTTGATGTAAGTGCCGGGGCGCAGCAAGAAATACTTGTATTTCATATACCATGACTGCGAAAAAGCATCAGCCGCCGCAAAACCGACGAGGCAAAATGCACGTGCGCTTTCCGCCAAGTTCTTGTTTTGAGCTTGCAAAAGTTGTCCGGTAATATTTATCCAATGGCAAGCCGGGCTGCAAGTTCGCCCTGGGCCGTTGTCCCAGTGGTATGCGATTTTTTTGTTATTATCGCTCAGCGGGTATAAATCATAAATTTCTTTGGCTTCTTTGTAAAAAGCACTGGTCGGGTCTTCGGAATACGCGAGCGGCGGGGCACTTTCGCAGGCCTGCGAATTGTCAATGACAAAGGTTCGCACCGTGCTCCACAGCGGCTCGACCGGTTTTTGATTGTAAGTTGAAGGATCCCAATACCATTTGTGGGCAGCGTCGCGGGTCGGAATGACGGCCACGATATTTCGGATGACGTCGCGACCGTCGCGTTTGATGCGGTTGACGATGTTCAAACCCGTCCGGTAGCCCAAATCTTGGGAATTTGTCCGCACTTCTTCGGTCAAGCCTTTTGCCATCATTTGATTTTCCTGCAACGTGGCGAGCGCGTTTACTTCGCCGCGTTGCGAAGCGGTGACGCCATCCATCAATTCAGGGATCACCGTTTTCATCGCCGTGCAAAGCACGATTCCCCAATCATAAACTTTGCTTTTGTCGATACCGGCGGCTTCCGGGAAATCATTGATTTGGCCGGCCATGCTTTTTGCATCGGGAATGCCATTGTACACCGATTCCCAAGTCGTCAGGCCGAGGTAGCCATAAGTCCGGGCGGCGTGCGGGCCAAAAAGGAAGTTGGTTTTCACCATTTCATAGCCCAATTGCATCCAATCTTGGGCGGCTTGGTTGTTGTAATTGGCAGTTTTGTAGGTCAGATGTTTGGATTCGGCTACTGGTTCTTGGATTTCGATTTCGTGGCAACCAAAGGTTGTCAAAAGAAACAGTGCCAAAAAAGTGGTGAGAATTCTCAATTTCATTGTAAAATTTTTCCTTTTCATTAAAAAATTGGGTGGAGTTCGTCCCGCCGGGCGACGGAAAAAAACAGATTCAGAACATAACCAAAGATTGGAAGTCGTGGTAAGAAAAGGAAACTCGGCCAACCGGCAGTCATGTCCACAGGATATCGGATTATTGAAAGGATTAAAAAAGCGTGTGCAAAAGTATCAAAACCGCCCGGAAATTTTATGGGACGGGTTTGGCGAAACCGCTTTTTAATCAAAAATTTATTTTTCGAAAAAGAAAAAGGTAAGGCCAACCACAAAATTTCGATTTTTATAAAATACGGACTGATACTGTTTTCGTTGTTTTGCAATGAAAGATCGGAAACCACTGCTTTCCAACATCCTCAATTTATTTTTTTTAAAAACTCCATTTTTATGCGAATCGAACTCTTGAACCGACAGTCCGGCCAAAAATGGTCGGCAGTATTTTCATTTTTACTTTTCACGGCATCGCTTTTTGCCCAAGATTATCAAAAAGCATGGGAAGCTATTGGCAAAAATGACCGAAAGCAAGGCCGCATTTTGCTCGAAAAAGCATTGAAAAACCCAGCAACCACTGCCGATGCAGCACTTTCACTGCTCCGTTTGGATGGTTACGATGGCGCGGAAGCCGCCGCCACCGCCCGGAAGTATCAGGAACAGGCACTCGCCCAACTTGCCGACCCCTATCCATATATGTATGCCTGGTGGTTCAATGCTGCGATGGCTGGCGATTATGGTTTGAAAGACAAGGAACAACTCAAATTTTTGGAAAAACTGCTCGAAGATCCGAACGCCAACGGCTCGATAAAAGCATCTTCCCAGTACCATTTGGGGCATCATTTTGTCCAAAAAAAGGATTTCAAAAAGGCAATGGCTGCCTGGGGAAGCATCTCGAACGTGAAGCAATGGCAGTTCACCGGGCCGTTCGACAATATTTCGGAGAGCGGTTTTGACAAAAATTGGCCGCCGATCGAAAACCCAAAACCGGACGCGAAATTCACGGCCACCAACAATGCCGAAATCCGCTGGTTCACGCCCTCCCATTTGGACAACGACGGCTGGGTCAAACCGGCATACCACATTCGTTGGAATTCGGGCGTCCTTTTTGCCCAAACTTTCGTCTCCTCGTCTGCCGATGTCGCGGGTATTTTGGGTCTCGGATTTTCAGGAAGCGTCAAAGTATGGATAAACGACCGCTTGCTTTTTTCCGAAGAAGAGGCGCGGGTAACTGATGTTGATGTTTACCGCGTGCCGATGAAATTGAAAAAAGGCCTCAACCGCATCCTTGTCCAACTCAGTTTTGTGGACAGTGATTACCCCAATTTTTCCCTTCGGCTGACCGATGAAAAAGGCAATTTGTTGCCCGATTTGACGAGCAGCACCAAATATGGCCCGTACCCAAAAGACACGGAGACGAAGCAGCCAACCGTGCTGCCCCATTTTGCCGAGCAATTTTTTGAAAACAAAATCAAGTCCGAACCGGACAACTTGTTGAATTACATCCTTTTGTGCGAAACCTACCTGCGTTCGAGAAAAAGCGAAGAAGCCCTCAAAACCGTGGATCTGGCTTTGGCGAAGGCACCCGATTGTGGCGTTTTGCGTTTTGAAAAACTGTGGGCACTCAGCAAATTGGAAAACCGGACTGAACTGACCAAAGAAATCGAGTGGTTCAAAATTAACGATGCGGAATCGCAAGTCGGGATTCAGTACCGCTTCGACGAAGAATTTGACAACGAAAAATGGGACGATGCCGAAAAAATCCTCGATCGCCGCATCCAACTTTACGGAGAAGACGAAGAAACTTACGGCCAACGGGTCAAACTCGCCAGCAAACGCGACAACCTCGAAGAAACCCTAAAATGGGCAAACAAGGGCTTCGATAAATATCCGACCAATCTCTATTTCGTTGGTTTACAACATAATATCGCTATAAACCTGCGAAAAGACCCCGAAGAAGCCATCGGCATTTGGAACCAATTTTTAAAGAAAAAATATGTAGTCAGCACGGCAATTCAGGTAGCTTCGGAATATTTTGAACTTGGCAAAGGCAACCGGGGCGTGGTCATTTTGGAAGAATTGGCAGAGGCGTTCCCAAATGATGTGGACTTGCCGAACCGTCTTTTCAATTATTATTATGGCCAAAAAGAAAACAAAACGGCCAAAATATGGGCAGAGCGATTGATTGGTTTGGCTCCGTTCCATTCCAGCTATTTTGAAATTGCCGCCAAACTTTCGGAGCAAGCCGGCAGCAGCGCGGATGCTTTGGCCAATTATCGGAAGGCCTTGCATTACAATCCAAACGATTTTGACACCCGCCGAAAAATCCGGGAACTGGAAAAAAAGACCGATTTGGTTACGCTTTTTCCAAAATCCGACCCGTACGAATTGTTGAAAAACACCAACACCGATGGCAAAGAAGGCGAGTATGATTGGTACTACGTTTTGGACGAACAGCAAACCATCGTTTACCCGGAACGCACTTCTGAAATGTATGTCAATCTGGCGATCAAAATTTTGAACGAAAAAGGCATCGAATATTGGAAAGAAGCGAGCATCAATTACAACAGCAGCCGGCAGCGGCTGATCATCGAAAAAGCCGAAATCGTCAAAGCGAACGGCAGCAAAATCACCGCCGAGCAAAACGAAAACCAATTGGTTTTTCCGAATTTGGAAAAAGGCGACGGCATTTATTTTCGCTACCGGGTGATGAGTTATGCCTACGGACGCATGGCGCGCGAGTTTTGGGACAATTTTGGTTTCAACACCTCCGTCCCCACCGACCTCAGCCGATACACTTTGCTGATGCCAAAATCCATCAAATTTGAATACAAATCCATGAACTCGGAGATCAAACCGGAGGTCAAAAACGCTGGCGTGGACGACTACGAAATCTACACTTGGCAATCCGAAAATGAAGCCGCCATCAAAGACGAACGATTCACGCCCGCCGGAGTGGACATCGCTAAATATTTGACAATCAGCACCTTGCCTTCGTGGAACGAAGTGATGACTTGGTACGGCGACATCTCGGCCACGCAGGCGAAACGAGATTATGAAGTCGTCGCGCTGGCAAAAACGCTTTTTCCGGAAGGCGAAAAAATTTCGGAAACCGAAAAGGCAAAACGCATTTACAATTGGATTGTCCAAAATATCAAGTACAGTTCGGTGTCGTTCCGGCAGTCGGGATATGTGCCGCAACGGGCATCGAAAGTGATTCAAACCAAGTTGGGCGATTGCAAAGACTTGTCCACGCTCTTCGCCGCGCTTGCCCGCGAGGTGGGTTTGAAAGCCAATTTGGTGCTGATCAACACCCGCGAAAATGGTTTGAACTCGCTGCAATTGCCGAGCATGGAATTCAACCACTGCATCATCAAAGTGACGGCGGACGGCAAATTTTGGTACCTCGAACTGACCGACGCGCATTTGCCTTTCGGTAGTTTGCCAACGAGCGATAACAATGCGTTGGCTTTGGAAATCCCGTTTGGCCTCGCCTCGGGCGAGGCGGCTGGCTCGGCCAAAGTTTTTCAACTTGCCCCCCAAAATCGCACGCCGAACGTCCGGTTGACTTTCACCAAAGTTGAATTGCTCAAAAAAGATTTGGTAGTGAAAGTCCACGCCACGCGGGGCGGTGCGCCGACCGGTTCGCTGCGCGGTTTTTACGGAGAATTGCCCCAGGCCAAACGGATTGAAAAAATCCAGGAAGCCATTTCCAAAGATTTCACCAACCCGGTTTCGGTGAAAAACGTCATTTTTACCGACCTGAAAACTTTGAAAGACACCATTCAATACGATGTCCATTATCAGGTGAAAAACGAAGTCATGGAAATCGGCTCACTGCAAACTTTCAAAATCCCATATTTCAACACATTTGTCAATGCCAGCGCGTTCACCGAAGAGACGCGCACCCTCCCGTTGAGTTATTGGGAATACGAGGACAACGACGAATACGCCGACGAAATCACCGTCGAACTGCCCGCTGGAAAAGCATTTACCGAAATTCCGACCGACGCGGCTTTGAATTTTAAAGGTTTCAAATACAGTTTGAAATTTCAAAAAGCGGCGGCTGGCACCTTGAAAATCAACCGGAAAATCACGGTGCAGCGCGAGGATGTTCCGGCAGCGGAGTACCCAAAATTTAAAGAATTTATGGATGAAATCGTGGCGGCGGAGTCGAAGTTTGTGGCGTATAAATAGATTTTGGCTCAATTATGATTTCAAGTTGCTGGTTCAAAAAGGTGCGTAGCACCTCAATATTTGTAGAAAAACATGGAAATGCATTTTCAAAAGGTGCGTAGCACTGTCATATTTGATTGTGAAATATTCCAGTGCTACGCACCTTTTCGAGATGTTGGCCAACAACTTCTACAAATATTGAGGTGCTACGCACCTTTTTGAACCAGCAACTTGAAATCATAATTGAGCTTTTTTTTATAAAAAAAGGCGCGTCATTTTTCAACAAATGAAAAATGACGCGCCTTTATTTAAAAGAAAAGACATTTTTTTAAAAAATGTCTTTTCTGCCCGACCAAAATCAAAACATCACCAATTTCCGGGTCGCAAAACCGTAGTCAGTTTTAATTTGAAAAGAATAAATCCCAGCCTCGCCAATATCTGAGCGCGTGAGCATAAACTGGTGATTACCAGCCTCGTAAGTTGCCGATTTTTCAAAAACGACTGCTCCGTTCATGTCAAAAATATGAACCGTCGCCTCTCCCGGTTCCGGCAATGAAAACCGAAGCAAAGTCATTTCGATGAAAGGATTGGGCGCATTTTGAAACAACTCGACCCCGCCGACCGATTGATTTTGTTCTCTGAATTTAAGTTCAACAGCGTACATTTTTCCTTCGTTGTCAAAGGCAAGCGCGTCGGTCAGTTGGCCGGTCACGGTGAGCGCGTCGGCCAAATTTCCAGCCCGTTTGGCCCTGAATTTAGCATGAATGATATTGTCGCCGGGTTGGTGGGGGTAGTCCGATTTGCTCCAAGCGAGCGTCATCAGACCGTCTGCCGCGTGCGACAAACCTACATTTTCAAAACCCATGCCAGAGAGGTTGCCGGGAGCGGCTGCGAGCATTTCTAATTGCTCCATGTCAGTGTTTAAAGTAAATTGAAAAGCATCCGGGGCGAAATTTTGGTCGCCAATTTTCAGGTCAACTTCAAAAACTTCACCTGCCGTAAACTGATGATTTTCAATGATTAAAGAAAAGTTTGGATAGTTTTCGGAACGACTTTCGCCGCTGCCGGATTGGTCAAAACCAGCCACCGCCGAGCCATTCAAATCTCCGGTTTTCACGGCGACGAAATTTTGGTCGGCTGCGCCATATTTGAGTTCTGGGACGTTTATTTTTTCGGGAAATGCTGGTTGGAACGGGTTCATCACATTTTGAAAAACATGGTTTTCGGCCACAAAACGCCACGAAGTATTTCCCGGAAATTCAGAAGTTTCGCCGAGGATCATTTTTCGCAAAGCCACGACATCGGCAGTGGTCACTTTTTCGCTGCGGTTCACGTCGGCGGCGATGATTTTGAACGGCGAATCGAACAGTTTTTTGCCTAAAATGTGGTCGTTGATCAATTTCAAATCGAAAGTGTTGACGCCATTCATCGGGTTGTCATTTTTGAAAGGTTCGATGACGAAACCGCCGCCGATTTTCAAATTGTCAAAATCAAAAACGCCATCCGCCGCAGTCAAAACCGTTTCCGAAAAACCTGCGCCGCTGATTTTCACTTGCACCTCTTCCACCGTTTTTCCGGCAGGCGTTTTTACCGCGCCTTTCAAACCGGTTGCCGAGCAATAACCCATGCCATCCATAATTGTCACGGTGGCGATGCCGCTCGTTTTGTTGCCGACAGCATCGAAAACAAAAACTTGCAGCGGGTTTTCACCCAAATCTGAGCAATTGAAAGTGCGCAGCGAATCGTCTGGATTGGTGGAAAATGAAAATTTCAAAAAAGCCGCGTCGGTACATTCATCCGAAGAATTTTGGTTGAATTGACGGGCAAAAAAACGCACTGTTCCGTCGGGCGTGATGTTGCCGTGCAAGCCGGATTTCAACACGAGTTTGGGTTTTTTTGAATCTCTGACGGTGATTTTGAAGGAACAGAAAACAGTGTCGCCACAGGCATTAAATGCCTGACAATCAATTTGGTACGTCCCGGCAGCGATGCCGTAAAACGGGCCATTTCCAGCACCAAGAATGGAAGAAACTTTGACCGTTGCCCCGCCCGTGCAGCCAGAAGAATTGGCCTGCGGCATCGGAAAATTGACGGTCGCCGAGCAAGAATTGCCCGAAAAACCAAGCGTCAAATCGCTGGGACAAACAAATGAAATGGAGGAATTGGGATTATAAAAAGAGGAGGAAGGATTAAATTCGGTGGTTCGGGTTGGCCGCTCAGCCGAAGCGAAAAGCGGGGCGACGATGGATGTTGCAAAAAGTAAAAAAGCACCAACTTTTTTACCCCGACGCAACGCATCGGATGTTGAAAAAACAAAATTCATGGGCGCGTACGATTAAAGAATGATTAAAAAAGTGTTCCATAGGTGGTCGAGGTCATAAAAAAAAGCGTGTTTTGATGGTCTTGTTTTTGAAAAAACAAGAACCGTGCCAGACCTGACGATTTTTTTTAACAAGAAAAATAACCGAAATCGGAGTTGTGAAATCGAAATGCTACTTTTCGGGCAAAATTTAAAAATCCAAAAAATGGCAGATTTTTGCCGTTGTTGGCGTCCTCGCCAACAACCAATTTTCCGAAAAATTTCAACGAAAAAAAAGTTGTTGGCGATGACGCCAACAACGGCAATTGGCCTCTTTTCAATCGAGAAATAAAATTTAAACCGCCTCTTTAAAAATCCAAAAATGGCAGATTTGAATTACCAATTGAGTTACTGGGAGCGCGAATCCTTTTTAAAAAACATCGACATCGTGGTCATCGGCAGCGGAATCGTGGGTTTGTCGGCGGCAATTTTTTTAAAAAAAACGCACCCCGATTGGCATGTCGTGGTCATCGAACGCGGCGCGATGCCCATCGGGGCGAGCACCCGAAACGCGGGTTTTGCTTGTTTTGGCTCACTCACCGAACTGATTGACGACCTCGAAAAAATGGGTGAGGATGCTGTTTTTTCCATCGTCGAAAAACGCTGGCGCGGTCTGCAAATGCTCCGTTCGGTGGTCGGTGACGAAAATTTGGATTTCAAAATGCACGGCGGCTACGAAATGTTTACCGATTCCGATTTTGAAATTTTTGAAAAATGCGCCGCCGCCATTCCTTTTTTCAATGAAAAAATCGGGCAAATCACCGACCACCCGAAAGTCTATTCTCAGGTGGACGAACGGATAAAAACCTTTGGTTTTCGTGGCGTTTCGCACCTGATTTTGAACCAACCGGAAGGCCAAGTCCACACCGGAAAAATGATGGCCAGATTGATTCAAATCGCTCTAAATCAAGGTGTTAAAATTTTCAACGGCATCGAAATCAAACATTTTGAAGACTCAAAAAACGACGGCGTGCGCCTCGAAACTTCGATGGGTTGGCAACTGAAATCCCGGAAAATGTTGATTGCGGTGAATGGTTTTGCACAGCAATTTTTGCCCGGCGCGGATGTTTTTCCCGCTCGAAATCAGGTTTTGATCACCCAACCAATCCCCGGTTTGGCCGTCGAAGGTTGTTTTCATTACGACCGTGGCTATTATTATTTCAGAAATATTGACGGTCGGATTTTGCTCGGCGGCGGTCGCAACCTTGATTTTGAAGGTGAAAAAACGGTGCAATTCGGTACGACGGAATTGATCCGAAGTGCGCTGATTCAACTTTTAAAAACGGTCATTTTGCCCGGAAAACCAGTCGAAGTGGACAGTTGGTGGAGCGGCATTTTGGGTCTCGGCTCAGTCAAAAAACCGATTGTAAAAAAGGTTTCTGAAAATATTGCCGTGTCCGTTCGGCTGAGCGGGATGGGCGTGGCGATTGGGACTTTGGTCGGGCAGGAAGGTGCAGGTTTGCTGGAAAATTAGAATTTCTTTTGAAACACATAGGCACATAGAACACATAGTTGTTTGATTTTCAACAAACTATGTGTCCTGTGTACCTATGTGTTTCAAAAAACAAAAACAAATTTTTGTTAAAAAACCAACGTCCTGCACCCCGACCGCGTCTCCCAAACGAAAGATTTTTCATCAAACTTTTTATCAAAAATCCATTTTACGTCATGAAAAAAATCATCGTTTGCCTGCTCTCTTTTTTGTCCATCGGCCAGACATTTTCCCAAAATCTCGACCCAGTTTGGTTGCAACTTCAAAGCCTCGAAGGTTCATGGTATTTGAACGACCGCCGCTTGCCTGTTTTTTCCCGATGGGTAAAAATTTCTGAACAAGTTCTTGAAAATCAAACGATTACAGTTTTGTGCGGCGACACCATCGAACTCAGCCGGAGCCGTTTGACCCGTGACGAAAACCAAATTCAACTGGCCATCGCCACCGATTCGACGGGTGGAAAATGGCAAGTTTTCAACCTGCAACGACACGGCGACCGCTCCGTTTTTTTCGGAAATGAAATTGCCGCCGGGTATGGTTGGCAGTTCGACAGCGAGAATTTTTTCACCTATTTTACAAAAACGACCGCCGAAATTGCCCACCAATCTGAATTCCGAAGATTTTTCGAACGGGTGACGAAAATTGACCTGCGTTTTCGGGCGGCAGCCAATTTTGCAAGCCTTTTTAAAAAAGGAGATTTTTATGGAAAACAAAGATTCGAGCCTCGCCCCGGCGCGGAAATCGGTCTTTCGGCAGCCATCCGAAGCCTCGAAGGGCCGCTTTCGATTGGGGTGGAAATCGGTGTGGTGCGTCGAAATGTATTTGTCAATTCGGTAATTCCGAAAGATGTGGGCTACGTTCGGCGCGGTGTTTACAATTTGACAGACGTTTATTTTGCCGTGATTCCTGAAATTTTTATTGGAAAAAATAGAAAATGGTCGGCACTTGCGGGCGTTTACAGCACTTTTTCACTGAATCGCAAATTTTCTGGCAAGGTGTACATCACCGGCGACGCGCAAAATTTGGAACATGGATTGACCCAAACCGGCCGCGATTTGCACAACGATTGGGGTTTTATTTTGGGTGGCTCGCGGCGGATTGACTTGCCTTTTTTGCCAAAAATGAAAAATACCTATCTTCAATTTCGCCTGAATCTGGGCAACAACAGTGTTGATAATTTGTACAACGACGGTGTCGTAAATATTTACAACCAGGACGGATTTGTCTATTTTCGAGGCGTTTCGTTGGGATTTGTTAGTAAACTGGCGAGTTTTTGAGATTGGTTATTGGGGAATTGGTTATTGGAAACCTATTTATTTGTTATTCCGCAAACTAGTTTTCCAATCAGGTCAAACGCATTAAAATCCATTCCCGAAGGGAATCTATGTTTATAGCTCAGAGCAAGGGCATTTTCCTCAAATCCCGAAGGGATTTTATGTTTTCAGGCGCGAGTTTTTACATAAAATCCCTTCGGGATTTCTCG
>JANNMS010000316.1:0-10888 GCA_031398055.1 Saprospirales bacterium
CGAGAAATCCCGAAGGGATTTTATGTAAAAACTCGCGCCTGAAAACATAAAATCCCTTCGGGATTTGAGGAAAATGCCCTTGCTCTGAGCTATAAACATAGATTCCCTTCGGGAATGGATTTTAATGCGTTTGACCTGAAACAAGGACAACTCAACCAAAAACCAAATGAAAAAATTGCTCCTCGCAGAACGTTATCCAATTATGATGGATTCAATTAAGGAAATACTTTCCCAAATACCCAAGACCACCATCATTTGTACAGCATTGGAAGGCCACCATCTCCAAAATTTTATCCTAGTCGAATCTCCCGATATCTTGATATTGGATGTCGAGCAGTGCTTTACCTCTGCCAATACTTTTTGCAAGGCACTGAACAAAGGACTGTCTGACCTTGCCATTTTGCTCGTTTTTGGCGATGCGGCTCGAGTCGAAAAAAAACTCAATTATAAATCTGGCATCCGGGGGGCAATCCTCAAGACGGCTACAGCCGAAGAATTTAGAAATGCCGTTGAAAAAATACTCCGCCGGGAAACCTACACCGACCGCGATATCGAACGGGCAATGGCGAGTTCCCAACTTTTTTCCGACCCCCTTCCCATTGGGAAAAAACAAGGCACTCGGAGCATCAGAATCAGCAGGCGGGAAACAGAAGTCCTGCAACTGATCGTGGATGAAAACACGACAAGCGAAATTGCTGGCAAACTGTTTATTACGCCCTGCACCGCAGAGGCGCACCGGATGCACTTGATCCAAAAATTTGGGGTAAAAAACACGGCAGGTTTGGTTCGGGAAGCGATTTTCAGACAGTTTGTTTAGGGTTAAGAGAAACCGGCGAATTTTTTTTTTAAGGTTTTCCTGAATGTTTTGGTAATCCGTGCAGGTCGAATATTGCACCAGATATTCTTTGGTCAATCGTCCCTTTTACTTTAACCCATCCATAAAATGAATAACTACTATCCTTCTGACGATTTAGAATCGCTGCGATATGCCTACCTCGACTCGTTCAGGGGCGTACTTGCTCCTGAATACCAAAACCTCAGCAACGAGGCCTTGTCAGAATCCATCCTCCGGACATTCGAAAATCTGAGTCCAGAGGAAAAGGAATCTTTTGCCCTCCTTTCGATGCAAAACGCTGGCGAAAATTTTTGGAATACGCTCAGCAATATCGGTCGGGATATCGGTCGCGCCATGCCAGGTGTGCTGCAGACCATTGCGCCCATCGCACAGATTGCGGCACCTGCCATCGGCACCTTGGTTGGTGGGCCGTTTGGCGGCATGGCAGGCACCGCTTTGGCAGGTTTATTGGGAAACTTGAGCGGTGGACAGCCCGGTGCTGCACCCCGCCCGGCAGCACCGCCTATGCCACGCCCGATACCTTCTCCAGCCATAGGAGGATACCCGATTCCGCAGCTACCCGCACCAGCCAATTTGGGTGCCTCATCCGGCTCGGCGAGTGGCCAATTGATGTCCCTTTTGGCAAATCCGCAGCTAATACAAGCTTTGTTGGGTCAATTGATGGGCAGCATCGGCACCCGGGGAGCAACTGTTCAGGGATCGGGAGCAGCACCGACGGCCATTCCTTTTGCTTCGTTGATGAACACGGTCAGTGAATTTGCCCAGCGAGCCGCTGCCGAGTCTGTCCAAAACGGCGGCTATGAATCTTCTGAGTACATCACCGATAATTATGGAAGGTCATTGGTCAGTGACCCTTCAGATCCGGCGCAGCGGGCAGATGCCGTTTTCAAATTGCTTTCTGAACAGAAAAGATACGGCCATCGACCAGCGACGCCAAATCCGGGGCCTGCTGCCGATCCGGTAGCGAACTGGCTGGTTTCGGCTGGCATGATTCGCTAAATATTGATGAAAGCATAAATATTTAAAAATATGTTTGAACAATTGCTATCCCAGCAAATGGCGGACAATCCGCAATTGCAGGCACTGGTCAGCATGATGCGGGCCAATCAAACCAACGAAGATCATGGCGCGGACGAGAAAACCCGCGAGTTGGAAAGCCTGAAAAGCAAATTGCACCGGGCAGTCGGACAAATGAAACAGATGCGTGCGCACATAGAAATGATTGAATCTCATTTGTCGGCAGTCGAAAACAAACAGGAAAATTTGGCAGGAGCCATCGGTGCCTGCTCGTTTTGCTTGGGAGAAGATCCCGACTGCCGGGCCTGTCGCGGAAAAGGCAGGGCAGGTGCTTTTATCCCCGACCCAGAATTGTTCGAGCGGTACATCGTTCCCGCTCTAAAAAAATATCCTCAACCATTATTTTCTTCACCCACAAACTGAACAGTCATGTACAACAACATTGAATGGCGCGACCAGGATCCGGATACTTTTCTCGATTCCGAATCCGACGACAACTACAACTACGGAGGCTCCAACACGGAGGACTACGGCGAAAACGACACCGACAGCGACGAGCGGCTGTTCCAACGCCCGTTCGGCGGTGTCTTGGGTCGCCCGTTCAAAAAACTCCTTCCCGGCCCGCGCCCCGGCCCCGGGACCATCCAGACCCCTGCTGGTTCGGCGAGTGTCAAGCTCCCGGACAACCTCGCCACCAAACAGGAACTGAGGGCACTCGAAGAGCGAGTGCTGGCCAATAACAAGGCCATTTTGGTAAATGGCAAAGCCATCAACCGCATCAACGAAAACATGAAAAAAATGGATGCCTCCGTCAATCGGCGCATCAACGAACAGCGTAAAACAATCGATAGCCTGAAACAGGCGCAGATGTTCTCGCTTTTGTTGCCGCCAAAATTGGAGGAAATCAAGGCAACGGTCTCACTTGATGGCAACGGTGTTTCGACGAGCAAAGTCACCGAATCGAGATTCAATATGACCTCCGCGTTGTTGCCCGCTTTGATGACTGGCAGCTTCGGCAGCGGCATGGGCGGCGGCAGTGGCAGTTCATCTGGTTCGAGCGACATGATGCTCCCGATGATCCTGCTTGCATCAAGCGGCGGTTTCGGCGGCAGCGGCGGCTCGAGCGACAACTCGGCAATGATGCTCGCCCTCGTCATGATGATGGGGAACAAAAACTGAACGGACCGAGACCGATCTTAAACCACATTTCGTCATTTTAAAAAATCATTTTCGATCATGTTCAATACCATGCAATTTGCCGTCGGCTTTCTGCTGGCGGAAAATGAAAAAAAACGGTTGAAGGACAGCGGCGTGGAGGTGCCCAACAATTTTACGATGAACAACAGCATCCTTTTTGGTGCGATGGGCAACTCGGCCGCCCCAGCCATCTTTTTACAGAATGAAGTCCACAAAAAGGACAAGGAAATACAGGAAAAAAACGCCGCAGAAGTGCTCGTCGTGCAGAAAAGGTTCAATGACGCTAACAAGGATGTAATCAAGCTGACTACTGAAAAAGCGACGCTCACGGCCGAGCGGGACATACTTCAAAAGCAGTTGGACGATTTCAAGAAAAATGTGAAAAACAATTTTGCACAGATAAAATCCATCGTTGATGACCCCGCAAAAGCAAAAGCCGTGGTGGATAAAATGAAAGCAAACGCAAGTTTTGTTGCCAAATATCTTGTCCTTGATAGTACTGGCGAAATCAAATCATTCAAATTTGATGCCCTGGCCGAAGCGCACATGGACTTGGCCATTTACGAAAAGGACTTTGGTTTCCTACTTGTGGATGTTCCAGGTTCGCCCTCCGTTCAAGTTAAGGTTGCCTCAAAGCCTCCATCAAAAAATCAGCCCGCAACGCCATAAACGTCCAAAAACATGGATGCAGCCCTTCAGGAACTGTTTTTTTCAGAGACACCTGGCCAGGAAATTGAGGTCATCCTGAAAATCGCGAAAGGCGCAGCCATGCCGCCCGGCGTTCGGGAAGTAACCCGTTTTGGAGACATTGTTACTTGCCGTTTGGCTGCGGGGGCTATCCCAGCGGTCAGAGCGCACGAGTCAGTTTTGAGTATGAAGGCACCCCGGCTTGTAACGACCGAATTGGTGGGTTTTTCAAATTTTTCAAGAAACGAATCAATTCGGTCGCAGCCGCCGACCCGTCCCAACCCAAGCCGGTTCACTGGAAAAGGCGTGGTCGTTGGCATCATAGATTGGGGCTTTGATTTTACGCACCCCAATTTTTTGGCTCCGGACGGAACTTCCCGTTTTCTGAAAATATGGGATCAATCCGCAGCCGGGGACAACGGGAATTCTGGGAAATTTGGCTACGGAAAAGTTTTTTCGAAGCCAGAGATCAATACCGCATTGGGCAGCCAAAAACCTTTTCAAAGTTTGGGCTATTTGCCTGCAAAAAGCGATGCCGACGGTTCGGGCACGCACGGTACGCACGTTTCTGACATTGCCACTGGGAACGGAAATGTTGGCGAGGCAAGCTGCGCGCCCGAATCCGACATTGTGGCGGTGCATCTTTCGACCGGGCGAATTGATGGCAGGGCCTCGCTTGGAGATTCGGTTCGCATCCTCGAAGCCATTGATTTCATTGCCCAAACAGCTGGTGGCCGCCCGCTCGTCATCAACATGAGCGTTGGTAGACATGGTGGTTCGCATCAGGGCAATTCGCTGGTGGAACAGGGCATTGACAATTTTTTGAAAGAAAAATCGGGACGCGCGATCGTCAACAGTGCCGGCAATTATTTTCAAGCCAAGGCACATGCGCAAGGCCGCCTGTTGCCAGCTGGGCGCGAAACGCTGGACTGGAACATCCCCAAAGACGACAGCACCGCCAACGAGCTGGAAATATGGTATTCGAATCGAGACCAGATTCGGGTTTCGGTAACGCCCCCCGAAACTGGTGGGCAAGTGGAAATTTTCCATGCCGGGCAGGACCAAAAAAGGGACATCATCTTGGCTGGAAAACTGGCCGGGCGGATTTATCATCGCACACTGGAGCCAACGACTGGCGACAATCACATTGATATTTTTCTTTACCCCGGTTCGCCGCACGGAAAATGGAAGGTTATGCTCCACGGCATAGAAATCGTGGATGGCCGGTATCAAAGCTGGATCGAACGCGACAGCGGCCCACAGTCGCGGTTCGAAGACTCCATCAGCCCCTTTTTTACCACAGGAAGCATCTGCAATGGGCTTCACAACATTGCGGTGGGAGCATACGACCCAATGAATCCGGAGAGAAGGTCCGCCGGTTTCAGCAGTGCCGGGCCGACGGCCGACGGCAGGATGAAACCAAACTTGCTGGCTCCGGGCGTAGGGATCATCGCGGCCAAATCTGCGCCCGCCAGTGCCGACCGCTCGTCAGGCGAACTGATTCGAAAATCCGGGACGAGCATGGCCGCACCGCACGTCACCGGGGCAATTGCCGCCCTTTTTGAAAAGACGGGCAGCATCCCAATCGAAACGACTCGCAACCTGCTGTTTGCATCCCTCGATCCGCCGCCCGCCACGGCACGCGGCCAAGAAGTACACCGATATGGCTACGGTTATCTCAACATTGAAAAATTGTTGGTACCACCGTTGGAACAAATTTTTTTCAACAACAATAAAATTTCAGCACCAATGACTCCTGAGACTGCCAAAAGTTTTTTCGACTCTGTTGCGTTCGGCAAAATAACGGGCAATAGCCTGGTCGAAGCCAATGATTTTGAAATCATCGCTCGGCCAGGCGAATCTGTGTTAGTTCCCGTACGAGCTGACGACCTCGTCCTCCGAAGGGCTTTCGGGGAAGGCTTGGTTTTCTCCCGGACTTTTCAGGAAAGTGGCTTGCGCGAGGGCTTTTTAAACCGTCTTGGCCGGGATACGATGATTGTTAGGCCACGTGTGGCAGTGCTGGAAAACGAGATTTTTACCGACACCGAAGATTTTTCACAACCTTCCTTCGAAATGCAGGAGGCAACCCATTTTGCGGCATTTTCAATTTTCAACAAACTTTTGCCCCGTGAAAAAGTGGCCAATTGCCAAGTTGAAATCAGTGGTGGAGGGCTGACCCTACATGGACGAGCCAATCGGTTGGGCAGCCTTCAAATAGATATTTCAACCTTGCCGGATGGCAACTATAATTTGATGGTGACCGCTCCCGATGTATTTACCGGAACGGTGGGGCCAAGTACAGCGGTTGGTGCAAACCCGCCCAACCGGATTTGGCGGAATTTCCAGACGCAGATTTCCATCCAAAATCAACGGGTGAGCAGTGTGACGGCTGTGCCGCCGCCGGGCAGTGCTTCAATGGGCGCGAATACGAGGTTGGTCAATATTGGTTTGCAGCCCGTTTGGATGAAATCACCGAATTCTTGGGCGCGCACCTCTGGGACAATTGCCAATACGATTATCGTCCATCACACAGCCGGACCCGTTATTGGGCCTGCCTTGAACACCTTTTTGAGCAGCACCGAGGAGCGGTCGGCACATTATGTGATTGATACGGATGGTGAAATAATCAAAATGGTTCAGGACGATAAGAAAGCAGGGCACGCCGGGTTTAGTCATTGGGGTGGGCGCAACGGCGTGAACGGGTTTTCGATCGGTATTGAAATTGTCAACCAAAGTGGGGCATACCCAAACGAGCAATATGTGGCCTTGATCCAATTGTTGCAATCTTTAGTTAGCGGCCTAGGCATTTCTGCTTGTCAGATTGTCGGGCACAGCGACATCGGAACCAATGCCACAAAGACCCGGCCTGCAACCCGCATCGGTAGAAAATCGAGCGACCCGGGAGTCTCGTTCGATTGGGCACGTTTGGAACAGGCGGGTCTGGGGCTACAGATTTTTGCCAATATGCAGCCGAGTACCATTTTTGGCGGTTTTTTCCAAACCTTCCCACAAGGGGTGCTCCGACAAGGCGATAGCGATTCAAGGCAGCGGTACGGCGGAACAGCAGCACCGAATTTGCATGGAGTCATCGCCGAAATGCAAAATGAATTGGTCAGGATCGGATACTTCTGCCCGCAAAATGGGGAATTCGACGGAGACACGGCCATGACCGTGCAGATGTTGCAGGAACATTTTTTCGGTGGCTCGCGGCAACAAAACCTGTCTATCCCAATTGGCAGAGTGGATTTTTCGGTCGCTACCCTGATGAAAAACATACAAACTTGCACCACAGCCCCAGCCGCTTCGCCCACCCCTGCTCCGGCTCCGGCAAAAACAGGCGAGACCGAAATTTTTGCCGACCCAGAGGATTCGGAAGATTTAGGATTTTCTGAAAACGACTTGCTTCCTGGGTCTGAAAACGCAGAAAGTTGTGAGTGTCTGCACGATTCCGCAGGTTCCGCTGAAACAGTGGCACAATCGCTGGTCAATCTCAACACGCTGCGGCGGTCGGCTGGCACCAATCAAATTCACACCATTCACAGCCGGATTTCGAGAGAAACTGGGCTGATGCATCAGGATGGTTTGGTTGACAACCCACTCATCAAGGTCAGCGACGACATGATTACGCTTGCCTACAACGCCCACCACATGCACGGAGCCGTGAGCCCACCCGAAGTACTCATGGGAATTTGGAAAAAAGAAGGTTCAGATTTTCATACAGATCCTTTGACCTTCGGGGCAAATGGCATTTTGGCCTCTAATACAGACAATGCTAAGATTTTGTTCCGATCAAAGGTGCTTTACGTTGAGTTCGGAACCGACCAATTTCTGGACTATACCCACGTCGCTGGAACCGATAACTTGGCTGATTTTTCGGATGCCACTGCTGCTGCCCACGAAATTGCTTTTACCACCACCACGAACAGATTGATCAGTGGCAGGTTTCTTTCCCGAAATTTGGAACAAGACCTGCACAGAAATTTGACGGTTCGCCGATTGGCCAATGGAAGGTTTGAAGTGATCCCAACCCTTCATTTTTACATTTACTGCCTGTTGCTGGCTGATGCTCTGTTCAGAGAAAATGCCTACCAATTGAGCCGGATTCCGGCCCTGAATGGGGCAAGCGATCATGGGCTGACTTATTTGCACTGGAACATGGGGCATGGCAATATGCGGAAGTTCGTCCCTTCTGCTAATAGGTACCGTGCCGAAGCACAATATTTAATCAACGGGCAACCAATTTCACTGATCGATTGGACATTCCGGCGCGTTCCGCTAAATGGTGAATGGAAAGGGCCTCGGGAAAATGCCATCAAGTTCAGATATTTCGTCGAAGTCTTCGGCTTGGTCTTTGCTTAGTGCCTTCATGTTTAGAAGGTATTATTGGGTTCAATGAGAGAATGTGATCAGCCACAGAAAACGTTGAGCTGCCTGCGTTTTTTTCAATATCAGCCCAGCGCGAACGGGACTTTTGCCGCCCCACTTTTTTCAAAAATAACGGCTCCACTTTTAAAACAAAAAAGCCCCCAATCAACAATGCCCTCGAAAAGCACTGTTTTGTTTAAAAATGTACCTGTTCTGCCGTCTTTTTCCGGAATTTTTAATATTTATAACGTCGTAAGCTACGTCTATACCCGCGTAAGCTGCGTCTATACCCGCGTAGTTAAAACAAATACCCACGTGAGCTGCGTCCATACCCGCATAGTTAAAACAAATGTCCGCATAGTTAAAACAAATACCGCGATCAGCGACAGGCACGACCGGCCAATTCGCGTACCTCCGCAGTCCAAATGCCGTATGGCCGGGAAAAATAGTCCCCATTATCGGTCAATTTATCGGAATGTGCGTTTGCACTTGGGAGATGCGGGCATGGGCACAGCCGATGATGCACCCCGGGCTAGGCCGGGCGCGATCAGGCGACTAAATTTTTGCCAAAAACAAACCTGTTCCGATTTTTTCAGCCACCTTTTCACGACCTTTGCCGCCTCTTTTTTTTAAATTTCCATTTGTAAATATTCAAAGAATATGTCTGTCGCAGAAAAATTACGCGCCTTGTTCGAGGCAAAATCTGATGCCAACCAACAAGCCGGGGAAGCATTTCTAACCGAAAACGCAAAACGCGCCGAAGTCACCACCTTGCCCAGCGGTTTGCAATATGAAATAATTATCCAAGGAAATGGCGCAAAACCAAAAGCCTCGGACACCGTCACCTGTCATTATCACGGCACGACGATTGCTGGCGAGGTTTTCGACAGTTCGGTGCAGCGTGGCAAACCGGCCAGTTTTCCATTGAATCGAGTGATAAAAGGTTGGACGGAAGGCTTGCAATTGATGCCGACGGGCAGCAAATGGCGGTTTTTCATCCCTTCTGATTTGGCTTACGGTGGGCAAACGGTCAGTCGGGAAATTGGGCCGAATTCGACTTTGATTTTTGAGGTGGAGTTGATTTCTTTTTGAAAAAAGGGTTGAAATTTCAATTTTTTATGAAAATGTAAACCAAGATTTTGGTTCAATAATCTTGAAAAATTTTAAAAATCCAGTATTCATCATTTATAATTCATCATTCATCATTATAAAAAAATGGATTTCCGAATAGAAAAAGACAGCCTCGGCGAAGTCAAAGTCCCAGCCGAAGCCTATTACGCCGCCCAAACCGAGCGGTCGAAAAACAACTTCAAAATCGGCGGCGCGACCCAACGGATGCCCATCGAAATAGTCCGGGCGTTTGCCATTTTGAAAAAAGCAGCCGCGCTGACCAATCTCGAATTGGGCGTTTTGGCAAAAGAAAAAAGCGAATTGATTGGCCGGGTTTGCGATGAAATTTCGGAAGGAAAATTGGACGGCGAGTTCCCGCTCGTCGTTTGGCAAACTGGTTCGGGCACGCAATCCAACATGAATGTCAACGAAGTCATCGCCGGTCGCGGCCATGTTTTGTCGGGTGGAAAATTGACCGACGACCCTAAAATTTTGCACGCAAACGACGACGTGAACAAAAGCCAATCCTCGAACGACACATTTCCGACGGCCATGCACATCGCGGCGTACAAAATGGTGGTCGAAACGACGTTGCCCGGCCTCGCCAAACTGCGCGAAACTTTGGAGGAAAAGTCCAAAAAATTTGAAAACGTGGTGAAAATTGGGCGCACCCATTTTATGGACGCCACGCCGCTGACCCTCGGCCAAGAAATTTCGGGCTACTTCGCGCAACTCGAAAACGCGATCCGCGCCATCAAAAACACGCTGCCGCACCTCTCGGAACTCGCCCTCGGCGGCACAGCGGTCGGCACCGGTTTGAACACGCCGAAAGGATATTCAGAATTGGTAGCCAAAAAAATCGCCGAACTCAGCGGCCTGCCGTTCATAACCGCCCCGAACAAATTCGAAGCACTCGCTGCCCACGATGCCATCGTCGAAACGCACGGCGCACTGAAAACCGCCGCCGTCAGCCTGATGAAAATCGCCAACGACGTGCGGATGCTTTCGTCCGGGCCGCGTTCGGGAATCGGCGAAATCGTCATCCCGGACAACGAACCGGGTTCGAGCATCATGCCGGGCAAGGTCAACCCGACGCAGCCGGAGGCTTTGACGATGGTTTGCGCGCAAGTTTTAGGAAATGACGTGGCCATCAACATCGGCGGAATGTCCGGGCATTTTGAATTGAATGTTTTCAAACCGATGATGATTTACAATTTTTTGCATTCGGCGCGGCTGATTGGCGATGCCTGCGTCAGTTTTAATGACAATTGTGCGGTGGGAATCGAGGCGAATTTGCCGAGAATCAAACAGCAGGTGGAAAATTCTTTGATGCTCGTCACGGCTTTGAACACAAAAATCGGCTACGACAACGCGGCGAAAATTGCCAAAAAAGCACACAAAGAAGGGAAAACGCTCCGGCAGGCGGCCATCGAACTGGGTTTGCTGACCGACGAGCAATTTACGGAGTGGGTGCGTCCGGAGAAGATGGTGTGAGTTCTTTTTAAATCTATGTGCCTTGTATTTCTATAAATGCTCCGGCAGAGGCACAGCCTCTGCCGGAGCATTTATAGTTCAGCGCGAACGATGTTCCCTTGCCAAATCAGGTCAAACGCATTAAAATTTCAAAAACCCGTAGGGTTGGCATTTTAGTAGAAA
>JANNMS010000338.1:0-19338 GCA_031398055.1 Saprospirales bacterium
GACCTCCAGATAGTCGCAGGTTTTTGAAAAAACGCAGCCTACCATTTTTTTAAAATTCCGAGCCGCAGCCAGCCCGCGCCCTCGTCCGATTTGTTGTGTTCTGAAAATTCGCCGCGCCAGCCGGTTTCAAAATTCAACTCCAATTTTTGGGAAAATTTCCACGCCGCACCGATGCCGCCGCGCAGGTTTCCGGCTGAAATATTTGTCTGAAAATCCTGTTTCGGCACGACGGCAGTTTCTCGCGTATTTTCATTAAAAAATTGAAAATCAACCTGTTGCGCAGTTTTCCAAACGCCCGACCAACCCAGCGAAACAAACGGATGCAATCTTTTTTTCTCCAAAAAATCGCGCCGGATGCCCAACGAAATCACCGCAGCCGATTGCCGGACTTTGATTTTATTCAAAGTAAAATCTGGTGCGGGCGGGTTCGGAACGGTCAAATTTGGAAAATCAAAATGACGGTGGCTGCCCGATTTTGTGGTTTCAAAATCCAAATCTGCGGTCAATCGCCAGTGTTTTTTTAGTAAAAATTGACCGGTCAAACCGAGGGTTTTTCCAAAACCTGCGGCCATTTTTTCGTCATCTGAAAAAACAAAACCGGCGGTCGCGCCGAGTGCAAAACGTGGAATTTTTACAGGTTTGATTAAATTTTCTGTTAGAAAAAATTGGGCAGTTGGCGGAGCAGTTTTTGATTTATTTAAATGAAAATCAATGGGTTGGAGATTTTTGGAAGGCAAAAAAGCGATTGCCACGCGGCTCCGGTGGGCGATTTTCCCATTTTCAATTTCCCCATTTTGAAAGTCATTTTGAAAAAATTTGGCAGGTTCATTTTTCAATTTTTGGCGGTCATTTTGGAAAATTCCGGCTGGTTCATTTTCTAATTTTGGGCGGTCATTTTGGGAAAACCTACTCGAAAATGGGCTGGAAATACCCGCTTTTTCCTCGGGCAGATTCCTACGGAATGACAAGTTTGTAGATTTGGGATTGGTTTCTATTTTTTCGCCGCCGTTGTTGGCGTCCTCGCCAACAACTTTTTGAATTAAAATGGCCTGTTTTTCCAAGTGACTTTCAATTTTCGCCACCTTTTTTTCCAAAAAATCCACCCGGCGGTCGCTGCGCCACCAACCAAAAGTTAGAAAAATCACAGCCAAAACAGCCGCCAAACCGGGCAACCAAAACCTCAAAAAACGGGCGTGAAAATCTTCCCGGTCAAGGTCGGTGGACAGGTTTTTCCAACCATTTTCGGATGGTTCAAAATCATGTTCGCGGCGCAGGTCGTCGCTAAAATATTTGTCAAAATCATTCATGTCGTGGTGGTTTTGAGGTAAAAATTTTCTGAAATTTCAATCATTTCGCGGAGTTTGAACCTGGCTTTTGCCAAATTTGAACGCACCGTGCCTTCGGCGATGCCCAACATTTCGGCCACTTCGCCGGTCGGATATTCTTCGACGACGCACAAATTGAAAGCCAATCGGTAGGCCGGGGGAAGTGCCTGCACGAGTTGCAATTTTTCTTCGTAACTCAAATTTGCAAGCGAATCGGTTTGATTTTGATGGTTTTCCGCCAGTTCGAGCAGGTCAGTTTCGGGTTGCGAGCGGCGGTATTTTCGAAAATGGTCGATGGCTGCGCGGGTGAAAATTTTTCGCAACCACGATTTGACCGCCACCGGTTCGGCCAAAGTTTTGATGTTGGAAAATGCACGCAAAAAACCGTCGTGGCACATTTCCTCGGCTTCCGCCCGTTCGTTGGAATATCGGATGCAGATGGACATTCCGAGCGCGAAAAATTGCCGGTAAATCCGTTGTTGGCTGTGGCGGTTGCCGTTTTTACAGCCTTCGATGTGGAGTTCGAGTTCTTCCAATGTCATTTGTGGAAGAAGGTCGCAGAATTTGGGAAGGTTGCAGCCTGGTCGGAAGAATATTTTTTGCGTTTTTTTCTGAACGCATCTGAGTGAAAAACTACAAATTCAGATGCTTTGCTCAAAATGACATCCGAAAATCCACCCGCCACGACCTCGGCGGCATCGGTCGAAAAGCAATCATCTCGTAATTTTTATTAAAAAAATTAAAAATTCCCGCTCGAAAAACCAACCCCGGCACGAACGGCACGCGCTGCGAAACCGAAAAATCGGCCACCGCAAAACCCGGCAAATCGTAATCTGAATTATTCGTCGGGTCGGTGTGCCGCTGCGAATTGAGGCGTTGCGAAAAACGCAGCCCGCCCGTCGGCCACGAAAAATCCAGCGACCCGGCCAACTGTTTTTTTGGCAAATATTCCAACTGTTTTCCCACCTGTTTTGGCTCGGCAACATCTTGTCGAGTGGCCAAAATGAAGGCATATTCGCCGGAGATTTTGAGTTGAAACTTTTTCGAAAAATGCCTCGCCCAACGCAAACTCACCTCGCCGCCGCGACTCCAAACCGACAACAAATTTTCAGGCCGAAACAAGCCGTCCGCGCCTGGTCGCCATTTTATCCAATCTTTCGTAAACGTTTGAAAATGTGTGAGTTCCGCCGAAAAACCGCTCGCGCCGAAAGGTTTTTTCATTAAATTTTTTGCAAAAAAAACAAGCCCGATTTCACTGCTCCAACCTGATTCGGGGCGCAAATTCGGGTTGCCGAGCGTCGGCCAAAACAGGTCGTTGAACGTGGGCAAATTGAAATTTCGGGCGACCGAAAATTTACCCAAAATGTTCTTTCCAATTCCATTTTCCAGCCCGCCAGAAAACGTGAACGGAACCAATTTTTCATCCACCATTTCCTGCCGCGCAGCCAATGAAATCACCCTGCCGCGAGACCCTTTTTTTCGCCACGCCGACCAAATTGCCGCCCGCTTTCTGTTTTTGTTTTCAGCCAAATCAGGCAATTTCGCCACGTCGCGGCGGGCGTGCAGGCCAAAATTGATTGCCCCAAATTTTTTAAAATCTCGTTGAAATTCTGTTTCGGCAGAAGTTTGAAAAGCAGTACTGCTGGCGTTTTCCTCGGTTTCGCTTTCAAAAAAAATATGTTCGCGGCCAGCAAAAACGCGGGTTTTTGAAAGCCAGTTTTTTGAAAATGAAACTGCCCAAACCAACGCAAGTCGTTGAAAATCATCCAGTTGATGTGCAAAATTATTGGCTGAGGTGCGCGATGGTGGAATTTGCCGGTCAGATTTTTGGTGCCAAAAAAAGGCCTCGACCGACTGTTTTTCGGAAATGAAAAATTTAAGTTCTGGCAGCACTCCCCACGATTTTGACTTTGCATTTTCCAAAACCGGGCTGCCGCTCGACGTGCCGCCGCGAACCGGGTAATTGTTTTCCGCGCCCGCAGCCCACGCCCGCAGCCCGACGGCGAATTTTTTGTTTTTAAAAGAAAAATGTCCCGCCCCGTTTTGCTCGTTCCAACTGCCCAAACCTGCGGAAAAATTGCCGTGAAAACCATCGCGCCGCGCCGTTTTTGTACCGATTTCGAGCGTCCCGCCGAGCGCGCCGGAACCCGAAATTGCGACGGGCGCGCCGGGTCGCAACGTGATTTCGTCGGCAGCCGCGAGTCCCAGCAAATTGAGGTCAGCCAGCCCGTTCATGCTGCTTCGGAGGTCAAAACCATTCCACAAAATGGCGGTTTGGTGTGCGCCCGCGCCGCGAACGGAAAGTGTGGTGAGTGCCGCCGCGCCGTAGGATTTTAGATAAATCGGGAAATTTTGAGCCAAAATCTGGGTCATCGAACCGCCCGGCTGGCTGGCAAAAGTGGTGGAATCGAGGGTCGTGTTTTTTTGTCCGGCGGCGAAAAATTGGGTGCGCGTTTCTGAAATGATGGCCATCGGCAGGGTGTCCGAAATTTGGGCGGGGAGGTTTTTGGAAATGAAAAGGAGGGCGAAAAAGGTGTGTTTTTTCATATTTTAAATGACATTTGGTAACCCACAAAGGCACATAAGACAACATAAGACTTTGAAAACCAATTTCTTATGTTTTCTTATGTGCCTTTGTGGTTCCAAACAATTAAATGGTTTTTTCAGAAATCGAAATTCCGAAAAGTGCAAAATCATATTTCACCGGGTCATCGACATCGAATTCGCGGAGGCGGGCGGTCAATTCGAGCGCGGCCTTCCAATCTGGTTTCGGGCGTTCCAAAAGTTGCAGCCGCCGGGCCACCCGTTCGACGTGAACATCCAACGGAATGATGAGTTGCGCGGGCGAAATTTTCTCCCAAATCCCAAAATCCACGCCGCCCAAATCTCGCCGAACCATCCAGCGCAAAAACATATTCAATCGTTTGCAAGCCGAGCCGCGAGCGGGGGTTGGGATATGTTTTCGGGTGCGGTCGGGGGCAAACGGGTGGTCGAAAAAATCATGGTGAAAACCGCGCAACGCATTTTCCACCGTCAAATCTGTGGGTAAAATGTGGCGCGAAAATGCGGTTTCGAGGCTTTCATTTTTGGAAAAATAATTTTGAAAAAATTCCAAAAACCAGAGCGTGTCGGTGGCCTGAAAAGTACGGTGTTTGAAATCGAGGAAGCGTTTTCGGTCGGATTCTTGGTGGTTTTTGATGAAATCGTGGGGCGCGTTGTCCATCAAATCTGCGAGCAAATTTGCGTTTTGAAGGATGGTTTTTCGTTGTCCCCAAGCCAAAATGGCGGCCCAAAAACCGATGATTTCGCGGTCTTGTTTTTTCAAAAAACGGTGCGGCACGGCAATCGGGTCGGCGGCGATAAATTCTGGGCAGTTGAAATTTATCACTGCTGCATCCAGCAAATTTTTGGTTTGTTCGAATGACATTTGTGCAAATTTTTGAATGGAGGTCGAAATTTATTTCGACCATTTTCTGCGCGAGGTCGAAATAAATTTCGACCTCCAATGCCACAAAGACACAAAAAAAAGAAACGATGGCTTTTAATTTTTCACCTTTTCCAATTTTAACGACCCCGCGCCTCGAACTTCGAGCCGTGGAAATGGAGGATGCACCGGAGATTTTTTTTCACCGTTCCGACGAAAGAATGAACGAATTTATCGACAGGGAACCGGCGAAAACTTTGGACGACGCGCAGGTTTGGATTGAAATGATTCAAACCAATATTGACAAAAACGAGTCGATTAATTGGGGAATTACTTTAAAAAACGAGCCGAAATTGATCGGCACGATTTGCCTCTGGAATTTGGATTTGGAAAAAAAGGAAGGTGAAATTGGCTACGGTTTGCACCTCGATTTTTGGGGGCGCGGATTGATGAACGAGGCGGTTTTGGAAGTGATTCGGTTTGGTTTTGACGAAATGAAACTCGAAAAAATCGCGGCCGGTGTGAAAAATGGCAACCAAAAATCCATCAAACTTTTGGAGCGGTGCGGGTTTGAATTGGAAGGAGAAGATGGCGATTATCTGATTTTTCAACTCAAAAATCCCAGTAAATAACCCAATATCACCATATCAAATATCTCAAAATCATGCTTCGAGCCTTGCTCCGCAAAGAATTTCGGCAAATTTTCCGCAATCCGGCCATCATTCGGATGATGTTGCTTGCGCCGATCATGCAATTGATTTTGATTCCGTTGGCCGCCGATTTTGAGGTAAAAAACATCAATTTGGCCGTCGTTGACCACGATCATTCGAGTTATTCAGCTCGGATTGCCGATCGTTTGACGGCGTCCGGTTATTTTCGGATGGTTTTGCATACTTCCGACGAGGCGGCTGGGCAAGCGGCTTTGGACAAGGGCGATGCGGACATGGTCATCGAAATTCCGAACCGTTTTGAAAAAGATTTGGTGCGGGAAGACGAGGCATCGCTCCATTTTAAAGCGGACGCAGTGAACGGCGTGAAAGCGGGGATGGCGATGAATTACGCCGGGCAAATTATCGGGCAGGTGAACAACGAAATCCGCGAGGATTTTATCCAAATGCCGCGTTTTTCGCCGGTGCCGATGATTTCGATTGGCAGCCGTTTTTGGTACAATCCCGATTTTAATTACCGTCATTTTATGGCTCCGGGCATCCTCGCGCTGCTTTTGACAATGGTCGGTTCGATGATGTGCGCCTTAAATATCGTCCGCGAACGTGAAATCGGGACGCTCGAACAAATGAACGTGACGCCGGTCAAAAGTTCGCAGTTTCTGCTCGCGAAACTGATCCCGTTTTGGGTCATCGGTTTGATTTCCTTGACGATTGGTCTGACGGTTTGCTATTTCGTTTTTGGGATTTGGTCGAAAGGGAGTTATCTGACAATTTATCTTTTTGCAGCACTTTATCTGGTCGCTGCACTCGGAATCGGGCAATTGATTGCTGCTTTTTCGGATACGCAGCAGCAAGCGACGCTTTTGGCTTTCTTTTTTATGATGATGTTTGTGCTGCTTTCGGGACTTTACACGCCCATCGAAAGTATGCCGGATTGGGCAAAAACGCTGGCGTGGCTCAACCCTGTTTCGCATTTTGTGGATGTGATGCGCAGTGTGGTTTTAAAAGGGAGCAGCATCGCGGATTTGAGCCACCGATTTTGGGCGATTGCGGGTTTTGGGGTGGTTTTCAATGGGTTGGCGGTTTTGCTTTATCGGAAAAGGACGGATTGAGCACAGTGTAAAATATGTGCATTTAGGTTGATAAAATGTTGATTTATAAACCATTATCAACTTTATAAACCTAAATAAATTTGTTGGTGAGAAAACCGGAAACCTACGTTGGAGCAAAAAAGCGTGGCTTCATCATTTTGCAAGTTCAATTTTGATACGCTGCAAAGATTTATGGTAAGAAATTGGTGGGCGAAAAAATTTAGTTTCGAGTGGTTTTGTTTAGGTTAGTTTGGTGCTTTATTCATGCCTAAATCATTGATAATCAGCAAAATAAAACTAAGCCAAACTAACCGTAAACAACTTTTGGCGGAGAGATAGGGATTCGAACCCTAGGTACCCTCGCGAGTACACTTGATTTCGAGTCAAGCCCGTTCGACCACTCCGGCATCTCTCCTGGTCTGGTTGATTGGTTGGTTGTTAGTTGGTGAGGAATTGATTATTGGGTTTTGCTTAATCCAATAACCAAATTTCCAATAACCAATCAACCAAAATCAGCGGAGAGTTAGGGATTCGAACCCTAGGTACCCTTTTGGGGTACACACACTTTCCAGGCGTGCTCCATCGACCACTCGGACAACTCTCCAAAAATAATTTCAATGAAATTTGGTATTTGATCAATCAATTAAAAATCAATCAACAAATCTACCAAACGGGCTGCAAATGTAAAACCCGTTTTCACAAAAACAATTCCTCGATTAAAAATTCAAGATTTAGTTTGAAACACTTTGAAACTTACCTTTGCCCAATCTCATGGCAAAATTTTTCAGACATCGGCGAGTTCGGCAAATCAGCACCCTCCTTCTGCTTGCAGGGGCATTAGCCTGCATGTTTCCCCCCGATTCGTATTCTTTAAAATGGTGGAGCGGCCATGCCGAACACATCACGGTGACTTATTTGTTACTCGGCATGATCTTGCTTTTGTCAAATAATATCCGCCTGATGTTCGTCTGTTTGGGTTGCAGCGCGGCAATTAGTTTTTTCCTTTTGGAATCCTCGAACCGAAAAATCAAGGATTCAAAACCGACCGATATGCCGTTCATCCGCGTCGCGCATTTCAATGTTGCGAACAGCGAAGGCGAGGTGTACGATTTTTTGGAAACCCTCCTTTCTCGCAACGCCGACATCCTTTCCATCCAAGAACTTACGCCCGATTGGGATTCGATTTTGCACAAAACCTTGGCAAAACAATATCCATATTCCATTTCTTTGCCCGATTTGAGCAACGGCATTGCTTTGTATTCGCGTTTCCAACCTTCCAAAACCGATACTTTTTATTTCAACAACATCCCAAATATCGCCATGGCTTGCCAGCCGGAAGGTTTTCAGAACCAGGTTTGGGTCATCGGTTCGTACATCCGCGCGCCGCTCAACGGCAGGGCATTCGAGGAAATGAAAGGCCATCTCGAACGCATTTCATTTTATGCCAATAAATTGACTGACCCCGTCGTGTCCATCGGCGAGTTCAACACCGTGCCATGGTCTTTGGAAATGCAAGATTTCAGAAGCGCCACCGACCTTTGCGATGCTCGTCGAGGCATCAAACCTTCGCAGTTGGACGGGAATTTCCCACTTTTTAAAGTGCCGATCGACCATATCTTGTTTTCAAAAGACAAATTTGATTGCCCAAGTTTCGAAACGGTGGGCAACAAACATTCCACCGAACTCGGAATCGAATGCGTCCTGCAAGTCAAAAAACACGAGCCCACAGTCCAAAATGAACTTCAAAAAAGAACTCAATAGTTTTCGCGTGGCGATTGATGGGCTGGTAGATTTGTACAAAAATCACGGCCATTTTCGGTTCCACGTTTGGGCAACGGTGGCCGTCGTCGCGGCTGGTTTTTATTTCCAAATTTCAAAAACCGAGTGGTTCGCCGTGCTGCTCGCCATCGCTTTGGTCAACTGCCTCGAAGCCATGAACACCGCCCTCGAATACCTCACCGATCTCGTTTCTCCGGGTCATCATCCGCTCGCCGGAAAAGCAAAAGATGCGGCGGCGGCTGCCGTTTTGGTGGCTTCAATTTTTGCGGTGGCGATTGGTTTGATGGTTTTTTTGCCTAAAATTTTTACCCTGAATTTTTAAATGAAAAAATATCTAACACTTTGGTTTTCAATGCTTTTGCTCTCCGTTTTGGAGATGTCGGGTCAAATTCAAAATCTTCAATTGGGTTTTTCGCAACCCCCAACCCCTAAAGGGGAGCGATTGGTCGGGAAATTTAGCATTCCACTTTCAGTCAATCATTTTGATTTTCAAAACGATTTTTTTTCAGAAAAAAATCATCAGATAACCACGAATCGCCCCCCTTTAGGGGTTGGGGGCGTGGCCGAAAACCTACCCAATCAACCCAAATTCCTCTCCCTCGAACCCGCCGACTCGCTGCACAAAACCCGTTTTTGGACTTGCCTGAGTTTCGGTACCGCCGTTTATTCTGGCACGATGTACGGACTTTACAATGCTTGGTACAAAGATTATCCGCTCGGCGATTTCCACATTTTCAACGATAACCGCGAGTGGAACCAGATGGACAAAATGGGCCATTGGCTCATGTCGTACAACGAGGCCCGATGGGTGGCGATGGGTGCAAATTGGACCGGGCTGCGCCCAAAAACTGCGGCCTTGGTCGGTTTCGCCGGCGCGCAATTGATTCAAACTTCGTTCGAAATTTTTGATGGATTTTCGGAACAATGGGGTTTTTCGCCCGGCGACGTGGCTTGCAACACACTCGGATCGGGCATGTTTTTGGCGCAAGAACTGGCGTGGCACGAGCAACGGATTTTTATGAAAATGTCGGCCATGCCCATAAAATATAGCAATTCGCCCATTTTTTCAACGACCGACCCGACCGTCAGCACGACTTTGAAACGCCGCGCTGACGAACTTTACGGCACCGCCCCACTCGATCTGTTTTTAAAAAATTACAACACGCTGGCCGTTTGGGCTTCTTTCAACGTGCGGAGTTTGGCCGGAAAAGATAAAATGACTTGGTGGCCGCGTTGGTTAAATGTGGCCGTCGGGATGGGTTCCAACAATCTTTTTGGCGGTTTTGACAACGGCTGGGACTCGGAAAAAGATTGTCAAAACTGCCCACGTTTCGAACTCGACCCGCAAAAACACCCGCGCACCCGCCAATTTTTTCTCTCCCTTGACCTCGACCCGACGCGTTTGAAAGTGAAAAACCGTTTTCTCCGAACGTTTTTGCAGACCGCTTCGATTATCAAATTTCCCGCGCCAACTTTGGAATGGACAGATCGGGGGAAGATTTTTTTCCATCCGGTTTATTTTTGAAACCATCAAAATGCTTCAAAACCTATAATTTTGTCAAAAAAAACAGAATGACCAAATCAGAATATGTTGATTATTGGAAATTAACTGCCCAAAAAGATTGGGACGCGGCGGGTCATTTATTTGAAAAAGGCGATTATTTGCACAGCCTTTTTTTCGGACATTTGGTTCTCGAAAAATTGTTGAAAGCACATTTTGTAAAAGATAACGTGGCCGATTTTCCGCCAAAAACCCATAATTTGCTGACGCTGATTTCACAAATCGCAATTGCACCTTCCGTTGAACAAATGCGATTGTTTAGCCAAATGAATCAATTTCAAATAGATGGCCGTTACCCAGATTACAAAGGGGATATTTATAAAATTGCCACAAAAAACTACACAAAAAGTTTGTTAGAAGAAATTGAAATTTTAAAAACATGGTTACTAACGATGCTGTAATTCAAACCGTCCGACAATTTGCAAAAGAAGTAAAAAAGCAAGGAGTCAAACTTCGGAAGGTATTTTTATTTGGTTCCTATGCCAGAGGCGAGCAAAGGGCAGATTCAGATATTGACGTGGCAGTTGTTGCGGATGATTTTATTGGTGTGGGTTTTGAAGACATCAAACGATTTATTGACGTAACCATTCAAAAACCCTACATTTTGTTTGAGTATCATACCTTCAACACCGCCGATTTTGAAGAGGGAAATCCATTTGTCGCTGAAATCAAAAAAACGGGCATCCAAGTTGCCTGATTTTTTCCCTCAAATCATCTCCAAAAACCACTCTTTTTCCATCAAATTTGGCTCGTCCTCAATTTTTTGTCGCAGCGCAACCCGCGCAATTTCATCGTCCGGCAAAGCCACCAAAAGCCGTGCGTATTTTACCACGTTCAAATAATTTTCTCGGTGATATCCAAGTTCCGATTGCCGCCGGATGAAGGTTTTCATGCCCGCCAAATGACTTTCCAAAAGGTCAAATTCCGATGATTCAAAATAGATTTTGAGTTGTAAAGTCCTCGAAATCAGGTTGTTAATCAAATCTTTGTAATCGGCGAGTTGCAAATTTTGGAGTGCCGCGCCGAAATCGCGCCGCACGAAATTCAGTCTGGCGAGGTTCAAACTGCGCGTCGCTTGTCGATGTTTTTTCTCCAAAAACGGACTGTATTTTTCGATAAAATCCGCTGTCCAAACCGTCTCGTCGAGCCGCAGCGCAATCGCAACGATGTTGTTAAATGCAAAACGCGAGAGTTGGCCATTTTCCAAAAGCAAATTCCGAGCGAGCGCATTTTGGTATAAATCGAGGGTCTCGCGAAAAAACGGGGCGGCGCGCTCGTTGATTTTTTTTACCCCAAAATTGATGGCCAGCAAAAACAACGTTCGCAATTCGTCCTCCGGAAAAAGGTCGGCGTAGGCAAACAATTTTTCTTTAAAAATTGAAAAATGTTGCTCCGGTTGCCGTCCGGCGAGGAAGTAAAAACCGTGGAAATAGAGTTGAATAGCCGGGGGAAGCGGCTGAGAAATGACATTTTTTGAAAAAATGTCATTTCTGTTTTCCAAAAAATCCAGCACGGAATCCAGCAAACCAAAATCATAATCCGTCCGATAAACTGCTTGATGACTCAAAGTCAGGCAGGCCAACCGCAATTTTCGGATGATAAAAGTCTGGTCGGTCAAATCTGAAAGTTCCTGCAAATTCATCGAATCCGAGCGACGAGCCGCCGAGTCGAACTGGTATTTTTCCCATTCAATCAAGTTCAAATCATGGAAAAAATCGGCATGTCGGTGCGGTTGGCTTTCGCGTGCCGACCGCGCAGATTTTAAAGTTATCTGAAAATGTTTGTCCAGATTTCGTTTTCGGTAGGCTCCGGCGAGGCGGATTTTGGCTCGGTCGGCGTCGTTAAATTTTTCACGGTACATCCAAAAATGTTCGAGCAGGGCAAGCAAATCAGAGTTTGCGAGCCGCATTTTTTGGTCGTCGAAGGTTTTGTTTGCCGGGAAAATTTGCGAAAAAATTTCCAGCGGATCGGGCGGCATTTTCTTTTCCCAACCATTTTTCAAACCCTCAAAAAGCAGGACGAGGTGGTTTTTTGAATTGAAAAACGGCGAGCGCACAAACTTGCCGAAGTCGCGGAGTTCTGTTTTTTCCAAAGCCGCGAAGGCTTGCCAGAGCATGGTTTTTTCCAAGTCAAAATTTATTTTAAAATACAAATTTCTAATTAAAATATTGAAAATCAATTTCTTACAAACATTTTTTAAAAATTTAAAAATACAAACTCCGAAAAATGTATTTGTGTGGCCAGAAAGCGCGGTGAATGTTTGCAGTGTCAAAGTATCTGAACTCGACATCAATTTAAAAATATGAAACAACAAGTTTGCATCCTCGTCGCGCTGATTTTCGCGCTCCTTTTTTCGAAAAGCCTTTTTTCGCAGCAGCCGTGCTCGCCGCACCCAGATTTGTCGCTCGGCACGCCATTCGTTTTGACCTGCCTGAATACTTCGGTGATTTTGCCGGTCAGTTCGAGTACGTTTGGCGTCAGTTGGGCTTGGTCGGGCCCCGGTGGATTTTCCAGCACGCTGCAAAATCCGACCGTTTCCGTTCCCGGAAATTATTCGGTGACCGTGACCGAGCCGACGAACGGCTGCACCGCGACCGGGCAAATGCCGGTTTCGGCGGATTTACAAGCCCCTATCTTCACCGTCGTAGGGAACACAGTTTTGAGTTGCGCCAATCCTTCGGTGACTTTATTGGCTTTGGCGAACCCGATTCCGCCGCAGCAGGGATTGACGTATAATTGGCAAGGGCCGGGAGGGTTTACGAGCACGCTCCGAGACCCGATGGTGACAGTTCTGGGGGCATATTTTGTAACGGTTGTTGCCCCGAACGGTTGCCAGTCCAACGCGACCGTGCAGGTAACACAAAATATTGCTGCGCCGATCGTTTCAGTTTTGGTGGAAAACTTGAACTGCAACAACCCTGTCGGGAAATTAACAGCCACGGCAGCCGGCAATAATCTGACTTATTTGTGGTCAAATGGCAGCACGGCGGAGACCGTAACTACCAGTATTTCAGGAAATTATACGGTGACGGTGACGGGACCGAACGGCTGCACGGGGACGGCTTCTGGAAATTTGGCCACTGATTTATCGGCCATTTCCGTGGATATTTTCCAACAAAGTTGCCCGGGAATCAACGACGCGGGACTTTCCGTCAAAAACCCAGCAGGTTTGGACATCCTTTGGTCGAACGGTTCGACGAACGGTCAAATCGAAAATCTCGCCCCGGGAACATATTGCGTCACCGTGACCAACCCGACGGCAGGCTGCACGGTGGACACTTGCCTGATTTTTTACGAATTACAACCGTTGATTTTTGAAAACATTTCCACCGTCAACCCGACCTGCCCGGGCGCTGCCGATGGCAAAATATTTTTCCAAGTGACCGGCGGCACGGCACCTTATACTTTCATCTGGAATCCGGCGCAACCTTCGCCGTTTAACCAAAACCTCCCAGCCGGAACTTATCAAATCACGTTCACCGATGCCCACGGCTGTTCGGCGGCTTCGCCGCAAATTATCCTCGTCGACCCGCCGCCGATTGTTTCAACTTTTGAAATTTTGCCTTCGCAAAATGGGGATTGTTTTTCGACCGTCATTTTGGGTTTTACCGGCGGCGCAGCACCTTATTCAGTTACTTGGTCGAATGGAAATTCTGGTGCGTCGGGACTTTTTCCGCCCGGCGTTTACTTCGTGACCATCACCGATGCCAACGGCTGCAGCGAAATTTTGACGGTGGCCAATCCAAACGACTGCGGCTACCGCCTCGAAGGCCATTTGAAAAATGACAAAAACAGCAATTGCCTCCCCGAAACCGCCGAACCGAACCTCAAAAATTGGATAATCAAAGCAACTTCAACTTCCGGCGGCGCGGATTTTTTCAGCGTTTCCGATTCGACTGGGTATTATTTTATGGGTGTTTTGCCCGGAAATTATTCAGTTGCAGCCATTCCGCCCTCGACAAATTGGTCGGCCTGCAATCCCGTTGCCGTGACGATGCCCGCCACAGCCGACACGATTTTGGCAGATTTAGCCGCTTCCGCAGAAAATGATTGCCCGGAAATGACCATTGATTTGACCGCCGGGACGCTGCGCCGCTGTTTTGACAACAATTTTTATTACCTAAAATATTGCAACATCGGCAGCCAGCCAGCCACCGATGCTTTTGTGGATTTGACGCTCGACCCGTTTTTGGAATTTCAAAGTTCCTTTCTGTCAGCCACGGATTTTGGTGGAAATGTCTACCGTTTTCAACTCGGCACGGTCGCGCCGGGCGATTGCTCCAATTTTTGGGTTCAGGTAAAAGTCAGTTGCGCGGCGGTTTTGGGGCAGTCGCACTGCTCGGAGGCGCACATTTTTCCGGATACTTTGTGCCATCCGGCTCCGACGAATTGGTCGGGCGCGAACCTGATTTTGAATGGAATTTGCGAGACCGATTCGCTGCGGTTTGTCATCAAAAATGAAAGTGTTTTCGACATGAATTCGCAACTCGAATATATTGTTATTGAAGATGGCGTGATGCTCCGCACGGCCAGCGAACCGCCGCTCGCAGCAGGTGGCGAAATGATTGTCGCCGTGCCAAAAAATGGGAAAACTTGGCGGCTTGAAGTCCAGCAGGAAGCCAACCACCCGAACCCAGAACCTCGGATGCTTTCGGTCGAGGGATGCGCAAACGGTTCATTTTCAACGGGTTTTGTCGCGCAATTCCCAGTCAGCGACAACCCAGCAGCCATCGATATTGAGTGTCGAGCGAACCAAGGTAGTTACGATCCGAACGACAAAACCGGCTTTCCGGAAGGCTACGGTTTGAAAAAATACGTGCTTCCTGGCACCGATTTGGAGTACCTGATTCGCTTTCAAAATACGGGGACGGACACGGCTTTCACGGTCGTCGTGCGGGATACTTTGTCTGAATTTTTGGACATCGAAACGGTGCGGGCAGGTGCGTCGAGCCACAATTACCGTTTTGAAATGGCGGGTGAAAATGTCTTGAAATTCATTTTTGAAAATATTTTGCTGCCCGATTCCAACATCAATTCCGCCGCGTCGAACGGTTTCTTGAAATTTCGAATTTCCCCAAAAACCGACGTGCCGCTCGAAACGGACATCAAAAACACGGCGGCCATTTTCTTTGACTTCAACGAACCGGTTTTGACAAATACAACGGTTCATCGGATTGGGATAAATTTTGTTTTGCGGTCGTGGTCGCCCGTTCGTCCAGATATTTCATTGAAAATTTCGCCGCACCCGATGGCTGAATCGGCATGGCTGGAAATGCAAGGTTTGAACGATGGGCAAGAAATTTTTGTGGAGATTTTTGATTTGCAAGGCGTTTTGCAGCACCGGCAGACGGGCGTTTCACCAAAAATTTTGCTGCGCAAAAATGATTTGCCGTCCGGTTTGTATTTGTTGAAAATCAGTTCGGCGACAGGAGAAATCGGTTGGGGCAAATTGATTTTGCGGTGAGAATTTGTACTTGTTGGAACTAAATTTTGTGGAGCCACCCATTTTACCCACCCATTCCAAATTTTTTTTGGGAAAACTTTTTTTCTGGTTTGGTTTTCAAATTTCCTTGAAGTTATCTTTGCCCCGCTTTCAGGAAAAGATCTCGTAGCTCAGCTGGTAGAGCACTTGACTTTTAATCAAGTGGCCATGGGTTCGAATCCCATCGAGATCACCAGGAAAAATTAAAAAGGCATCCATTTCTGGATGCCTTTTTTCGTTTTTGCAAAAAAATAGTTTTGAAGTCGTCGAAAAAAGTTGGAGACCCTTTTTGCCCAGTCGAAAAGGCGGTTTGTCACCTCCGCTGCGTTGTTTTCTCCACCAAAAATTTCACTTCCGAAACCGGCAAAACCGCCTGCCGAGTAAACGGCTCAATTGTCAAACCGTACTCACCTGCCTCACCAAAAAACGCATCCGGCTGCAAAGTAATGCGCGCGATAAAATTGTCGCCAGCACTTTTTCCCAACGAATTTCCGAGCGTGTCGAACAAATCGAACGAAGTCGTTCTGATGAATTGTTTGCCGTTCGGATGCGTCATTTTCATTTTCAAATAAATATTTTGAAAAGGAAAAGTGTCGGCATGGACGAGATCAAGGTACAAATTGAAAACTGCCCCGGTGTCAGCGACAGTGAATTTAAAATTCAAAGAATCGGCGTATTTCCACTGTCCGTCAGCGAGTTGTTTTTTTTCTTCAAAAAAATAATCCTTGCCGCACGAGGCAAGGCAAAATGAAATCAACAGACTAAAAATCAGATATTTAGGCATAAATTTTTTCAAAAAAAATTAAACATCGCAGGTCAAAATGCCGTGGGCGAGGGCGGCAATCGGGTTTTTCCAAGTCGGAATAAATTCCTGCGCAACGTAACCCGTGTACCCAGTTTCGAGGATGGCATTCATAATTGCGGGGTAATTCAGTTCTTGCGATTCATCAATTTCGTGGCGACCCGGCACGCCGCCCGTGTGATAATGTGCAAAAAACTGGTGGTTTTCACGAATCGTGCGGATTACATCGCCCTCGTCGATCTGCATGTGGTAAATATCGTACAGGAGTTTGAAGTTTTCAGAGCCGATCGTTTTGCAAAGTTCGACTCCCCACGCCGATTTGTCGGCCATGTAATCCTTGTGGTCAACTTTCGAATTCAGTAATTCCATGACCACCCGTACACCGTGCTGCTCCGCCAACGGAATGATTTTTTTCAAACCTGCTGCGCAGTTTTTCAAACCCGTTTCATCGTCCATCCCGCGCCGGTTTCCGCTGAAACAAATCAGGTTTTTGTACCCTGCTTTGGCCACGAGCGGAATAATTTCGGTGTAGTTTTTTATCAATTTTTCATGAAATTTCGGCTCGTTCCAGCCGTCGGGGATGTTGATTTCCGCGCCGTTACACATCGAGGAATCAAGGCCATGTTTTTTCAAAATCTCCCAATCATTCGGCCCGACGAGGTCAATCGCCTTCAAACCGAGCGATTTTGCGGCCACGCAAAGTTCATCCAACGACATCGAGCCGTAGCACCACCGGCAAACGGAGTGGTTGATGCGGCCTTTCAAAACAGGCATTTCGAGCGGCATATTTTTTTTGTCAAAATTTTTATCGGAAAGGGTAAAACCGGAGGAAAATCCGATGGCCGTTGCCCCGGCAGCGATGGTTTTAAGGGCGTTGCGACGGGTGAGATTTGTGGACATTTTTAAAAAAATTTGATGGAAAATGAGTGCTGCCAAAGGTTGAACATTTTTTTCAAACCACAAAAAAAGCCCGGACAAAACCTGCCCGGGCCAATGAAACCGAATCAAACTTTAAAAACCCTACGTTAGCCTAATTTTCAGTTCGGATAAATTTTTGAAACGAAGGACTTTGAAAAATTGGGCAGGTTGCACATTTTTCGGCAAACCGTCCATCATCCGCCGTTTGCCTTTCACAGCCTTTGTTTTTTGTCGAAAAAAAACGCCAAAAAATTTTCCCCGGCGCAACTTCGTCACCGCCAATTTGTCATTGGCAACAATTCTTCATCACAGTTTTTCAACTAAAAATCAAAGAGTTATGAAATCAAGTCTTCTCAAATTGGCCTACGCCATTTTTTTATTGCCCCTCTTTTGCCTCACCCTCACCGCCCAACAAAATACCAACGCGGACGACGGCGAGAAAAAAATCGTCATCGTCAAAAAGAAAGTTGACGCCGACGGCTCGGAAATCACCGAAACCATCATCAAAAAAGGGAAAGCAGCCGAGGATTTTGATGCCGAGGAGTATTTGAAAAACAACGAAACCGACGGCGTTTCTATCCAAATCCGCGAAACGGACGGCGAAAACACCCGTTTTTTAAACATTGACAAAGCAGATTGGGAAGATTTGGAGGACAAAATCGAAAACACTGCCGACCGAATCGAACGCCGTGTCGAAGTTTTTTCAGACAAAATTGAAAACGATTTTCAGGAAATTGATTGGGACAATTACTTGAAAAATATCAAATCCGGCGGCTGCGGAATTGCAAAAACAAGCGACCGCGGTTTTCTCGGCGTGGACGAAGATGACGACGAAGATGCCTCAAAACCAGGCGTCGTCGTGGACGTGATTCGTGGAAGTGCTGCCGAAAAAGCAGGTCTGCGCTCGAACGACTTGATTTTGAAATTGGACGAAACTGCGGTTTCGACTTTTTCCGAACTCTCCGATTTCATGGAAAAAACCAAACCGGAGCAAACTTTAAAAATTGCTTTTTCCAGAAATGGCGGCGCACCTCAGACTGCCGATGCGGTTTTGGCAAAAAATTCTAACTGGAATTCCTGTGGCGACCAGCCAAAAATCGGCTTCCTCGGCATCAATGATTACGACGACAACGACGAGGTGCAGGGCGTAAAAGTGAACATCGTCCAAAATTCGGCGGCTGAAAAAGCAGGTTTGAAAAATGAAGATGTGATTTTGATGTTGGACGACGTGAAAATTTTTGACGACGAAGACATCACTGATTTTATGCGGTACACCTTGCCAAATCAAGCCGTGAAAATTGCCTACCTCCGCGCTGGAAAAAATGAAACGGCCACCGCGACGCTCGCCGAAAAGCAGAATTTTAATTTCAATCAAAATTTCAATTTCAATTTTGACGATAAAAACTGGCAAAACAAGAACTTGAATATTTCCTGCAACGACCGCAAAAAAGAGGCGTGCCTCGGAGTTTACACCGGTCAAACGGGCGATGGCGAAAATCAAGGTGCGGGCGTCAGTGCTTTCACTTCAAAAAGTGCGGCACGCGAAGCTGAAATGCAGGAAGGCGATGTCATTTTG
Source organism: Saprospirales bacterium (assembly GCA_031398055.1). Classification (GTDB taxonomy): domain Bacteria; phylum Bacteroidota; class Bacteroidia; order Chitinophagales; family Saprospiraceae; genus M3007. Next base: position 18,627 of record JANNMS010000338.1, read on the forward strand.
TCGGTCAACGGCAACCGCGTGAAAAATCACGATGAACTTTGGGAAGAAATCGCGGCGTACAAACCGGACCAAAAAGTGTCGGTTGCGTTTCTCCGCGACGGCCAACCGAAAACAATCGAGGCCACTTTGAAGGCTTGCGAAGACAAATCGAGCGTGATTTCCATCGAAGGTTTGGACAAATTGCCACGCCAATTTCAAACTTTGAATTGGAACGAGGAATCGAACGAGCGTTTCCGCGAACGCCAAGTCATCACGATTCGTAAAAGCGAGGGCGACGCGCCGTCCGTCAAAACACCGCCGCCAGCTGCCGACCGCAATTTGAAATTGGAAAATTTCCGGGCGTACCCAAATCCTTCGCAAGGCCAAATCACCGTCGAATTTCGCGGCGAGGCCGTGCCGACTTTGGTGATTTTGTTGGACGTGACCGGCCGGCAACTTTTTCGCGAGGAATTGAACGGTTTTTCGGGCGAGTACAACCAGCAATTTGATTTATCGGCTTACGCAAAAGGCACGATTATCATCCAAGTTTCGCAAAATGAAAAGGTTTTCAGCGAGCAAGTGGTTGTGAACTGAACTATGAACTATGAACTATGAACTATGAACTATGAACTATGAACTATGAACTATGAACTATGAACTATGAACTATGAACTATGAACTATGAACTATGAACTATGAACCAAAAAAACTGATGTGGCTCGTACCGCATCGG
>JANNMS010000029.1:0-94518 GCA_031398055.1 Saprospirales bacterium
TCCTCAAATCCCGAAGGGATTTTATGTTTTCAGGCGCGAGTTTTTACATAAAATCCCTTCGGGATTTCTCGTGCATGTCCATTTCAATTTCTATAAACATAGATTCCCTTCGGGAATGGATTTTAATGCGTTTGACCTGAAATTTTTAGCAAAAATAAGTAGTTTCAGATTTTAAACAAACCTCAAATCACCACCACCTTCCGCACCACCCGCCGCTCGCCAAACTTGATTTTCAATTGATAAACCCCCGCCGGAAGCCTATCGACATCAACTCGAACCTGTTTTTCCGACAAGTTTTTCTCAAAAAAAGTGTTCAAAACTTTCCCAGCCGCATCGCAAAGTGAAATTTCGACATCCGCCGCGGCTGGCAATTTCAAATTTAAAAAAGTAAAACCGCTCGCCGGATTTGGTGAAATGGTCGCCAAAAAACCATCCGCCGGTTCGCCTGCCGCAACCGTTTCTTTCAAAATTTGCGAAAGCGTCGCCGTGCAGCCGTTCGCGTCGGTGATTTGCAAAACATAAGTCCCGCCCGGCACGCCGAACAAATCTTTTTGAGTGGAAATTTGAACGCCGTCGCGCGTCCATTGATATGAAAACGGGGCAGTCCCGTTCGTCAAACCGACCACTATTTCGCCGTTTGATTGCCCCACATTTGGCTCGGTGAACGAACTGACCGCCGCCAAAATCGCTTCCGGATTTGTCAAAGTCCTCGAAATTATCGTCTCGCAACCCTCCGAATCGGTCGCCGTCAAATAATAAACGCCCGCCGCGAGCCCCGTCAAACTCGGGTTCGTCTGCCCGGCCACCGACCAGACATATATATATGGTGTCGCGCCGCCCGAAATTTCGGCCAAAATCGAGCCGTCCGTCGCGTCGTGGCAGGTCGGTTGAAAAACGATGGCCGTTGCCGCGAGCAAACATTGGGCTTCCGTGCAATCGTCCACGATTCCAGAAACCGAAACTTCGCAGCCATTTTTGTCGCGTGCCACCACCAAATAATCCGTGCCGCTCGCCAAATTTTGGCCGCCCGACGGGTCAGTAATTTGAAAAGGCGACTGCCCGCCGATGGTTTCGATGACCAATTTTGCGGTTGCGATGCCCGTACATTCCTCCGTGATTTTTATTTCAAATGGAAAATAATCGGGCGGGGCGATGCCGTCCAAAATTTTCACGCATACCTCGCCGCCCGAAAAATTGGTCGTCGCCTCGGTCGAAGCGATTTGCAAAAAGTACGTTTTCCCCGGCACGAGTTCGCCGACGGTAAAATATCCGGCGCAGCGCAACGGGTTTTCGATGCAAAAAACGGGCACCAAATTCGTGCAATTCCCTTCCCAAACCGCCGCGACGTGCTCAAAATCCGCCCCGGAATTGATGTGCACCGAGCCGGAAAGTGGCGCGGTAAATTTGAACCAAACATCCTGCGAAACCGAAACCGCGCAGTCCGGGCGAAGTCCGCCCGCTGCCGCAAAATCCGTATTTCCAGAAACGCACGACCCGCCGAGCGGCACGGCTTTCGCCGAAATGCAATCGTCGTTCGCCGGAGCGGTCGCGTTTATTTTTTTCAGTTCGAGGCAAAAATTGCCCTCGACCGTGGCAAAAGTCCCGGCGATTTGGATGCGGTAATTTTGCCCAGCGATGAGGTTTTTCAGTTCTAAATTTTGCCCAAATTCGGTTGCCGCGACTTCCGTCAAATTCGCGCAGCCGCCGCGAAAAACGGTGATGACATCCGAAAAATCGGCGTTCGTTTTTAATTCTAAAATTTCGTTCGCCGCCAAATTTGGGGCTTGAAATGAAAACCAAACATCGGCGCGCGCCAATTTGTCGCGGCTCGGAAATTGAGTGTCCAAAATTTTTGCGTTCAAATTATTGCCCGTCGAGCAGGCCGCGTCAATCGAAATTGCTTTTGCATTTTGACAAATGTCGTTCGCCGGAACGGCTGGCGGCGGGCTGTTTTTTTCAATTTTTAAACAAAAATCGCCCCGCGAATCGCCAAAACCACCTGCCTCGCCGCTGACCCGAATCAGATAAAATTGCCCGGTGGTAGCCTGAAAAAACGTATTTTCGGAAGTGAAACCATGCTCGTCGCGGTTGTCGCAGTTCAAAATTTGCGGGTTCGCGCAGCCGCCGGAAAACACGGCGACGACTTCGTTGAAATTGGAATTGGTTGAAATTTTTGCCCAGCCCGTCGCGTCGGCCTGCCAGCGAAACCACAATCCACCGACACTTTTTTTGGCGCAGGCTGACGCTGGCCCATCAAAAATCGCTGTCCGATTATTTGCCGAAAGGCACGCCGCGCCCGTCGTCAAATCAATCGCGCGGCTGCAAACGTCGTTTCCGATGCCCGTTCCGCTGATTTTCACGTTGTCGATGCCAGTCCACCAACCGTAATCGTTGCCGTCGGTGTACTCAAAAATGACGCGCATTTGTTTGTCCCGAAACTTGGACAGGTCGAGGTCGAGGTTGACAAAATCATCCCAAAGTGGCCCGCCGATATCGCTCGACCACGATTGGACGACCTGCTCCTCGCCCGCTCCGTTTTCAACCAAAATGACCAAAGTTTCGGAGTAAAACCGATGCACGACATCAAAATTGAGGTTGAAATTGGCAAATTCCGAGCCGTCGAACCACCACGTTTTCAGCCGGGCGGTCGAATATTTTGCGTCCGCGCCCAGCAAATCGTCGTCAAAAAAGGCAAAACACGAACCGTTCATTGTGTTCACGCCGTAATATTTTGGGTTTGGAACAGAGTCGGGCGCAAATTTCCAGTCAAAATCGCCGCTCAAAATCTCGGTTTCCCAGCCTGCGGGTTTTTGGCAGGTGTTGAAATTTTCCAAAACCACGTTCGTCCCCGCGCCTTCGCCCGTCACTTTCACGTTGTCAAAACCTGCCCACCAATCCCAATCGTTGCCGTCGTCGTACCGAAAAATCAGGCGGACGTTCGGTTTTGAAAAACCAAAAGCGAGGTCGAACGTGAAATTTTTGAACTCCGAAAATTGGGCGCCCGTGGTTTGGCCGTTGCCGAGTTCGAGCAATTTTTCAGTCGTTTGACCGTCCGTGACCCAGACCGAAAACGACTCGGCAGCACCTTCCCAATCTCGATAATGGATGTCGGCACTCAATTTTACGGTCGTGAAATTGCTCGCGTCGAACGCGGGCGACCACATTTCCCACACAAAACCGGGGGTATTTTCGCCCGTTTTGTCGTCGTCGATGACCACCATGCACGAGCCGTCAATCGAAGTGCTGTCTGAATTGGTATTTGTCGGCGTGCCGATGTACCAAACTGCGGCTTGGTTTCCGTTGATTTTGACTTCCCAACCGGCTGGCAAATCGGGGCATTTGTCATCAAAATTTTCGGAAACCAGGACGGTTTGGGCGGTCGCCGAGGCGACAACAAAAAGGGAAATGAACAGGTGCAGGTAGATTTTTTTCATTGTTGAAAAATTTTGTCGAAGGTTGGGAAAAACGGTTCTGCAAAATAAGTGGGTGGCAATGAAACGCGGCTTTTTTTCACAATTTAAAATTCTTCGACAATCGGCACCGTCCCGTACATTTTCCCCGCCCGCGTGTTTTTTATCAAAAAATCCAACCGTTTTTGGGCTTCGTCGTGGCGCGAACCGCCTTTGATATCGGTAATCCAACCGATTTTCAACCTTTTATAAAGGTGTGAAAATTTCTGAAAATTTTCCCAAACCTCGTTTTCGGCCTGCAATTGTTCCAAAACCCAGCCCGGAATTTCGAGCGGGTCGTCGGGCGAACCGATTTGATTTTCAATCGGCGCGATGCCCGCCGGGGTCATCAAACCCAATTTTTGCAATTTCCAGATGCGTTGGCGGTTGAGTTCGGAGAGAAAAGTGCCTTTTTTTCGGCGCGGGGTGATACGCCGGACGCTGCTTTCGGCATCGAACATTTTGACTGCGCCGTCGATCCAACCGAAGCACAACGCCTCCTCGACCATTTCATCGTAACTGATGCACGGCTGGCCAGCCGCTTTTTGAAAAACGCGCAGCCAGACTTCAGTTTTGCCGCTCAGGTGGTTGGTTTCCAACCAGTTGCGCCACTCGGCGCGGGTTTTTGGGTAGAAGACTTCGGAGATTTCGAATGCCATTTTTAAGTTGAGAAGTTTGGAAGTTGAAAAGTTGAGGAGGCAAAGATGTTCAACTTCCAAACTTTTCAACTCTTCAACTTTCCATCTTTATTTTATGGTAAAATACAACTCTTGTGCACTGTATCGCAACCCCGGGAAACAAGGCATTTGATAAACAAAACGGCGGAAAATATAGGCATCGCCGGGTTTTGCTTTGTTGATTAAGTCCCGAACGCCACCCGAAAAACGCGCGCCGGTGTTCTCCATCACCACCAAATTTTGACCTTTTGCGATGTAAACGACTTCAAATTTTTCCATCTCGCACCTCGCATCAATATCAAAAAAATGCCAAACCATTGCGATTCCAGCCTGCGCACAAAATTCACCATTTCCCATTTTTTTTGAACGATGCTGCGCTCCGAACATCGCAATCGGTTCTGGAAGAACACCCACCCGAAATTGATATTTCCCTAAAAATTCATTTTTCACCGTGTCCCGGAGCGTCAAATAGGCAAAACCAGCATCGTCGGTGCTAATCTGCCAATAGTATTGCGCGCGCCCATATTTTCTGATTTTACCAATAGAAGGTATCAAAAACAGGTTGGAATCGGGCACATTATTGACCACGACGGTCATTGGGTTTTCAAAACAGGGGTACAAAACGTTCATTTTGGAGAGTTCGACGGCGATTTGCGCCGTGGCAGATGCCGTAAAATTCAGGGCAAAAAACAGCAGGAGAATTACTTTTGGCATGATTCGAATTTTTCAGAAAACGGCAAATCGCCGGTAAAAATACCTCGCCGCAAATCTTTTTCGTCCACTTTCGTTTTTCGCAAACAAATTATTTTCAATGAAAAAATGCCTTTTTTGCCTGCTTTTTCTTTCCAAACTGACTTTTGGCCATGCCCAATATGAAAAAATTTTGAACGACCCAGACGTGATTTGGGCAGGGGAAATGACCGCCACTTTTGTCATCGAACCCGAATTTATGCCGGGAAATTGGGAAAATTTCAATTTCAGCACGCCTTTAAAATCAGTCGGAAAAATGAAAAACCCGCCCGACGACAAAGCGGTTTTGCTGGCGGACAAACTGTTCGAGATGTGTTTTTCGGAAAAAACGCCTGTTTTTGCAAGCCCAGATTCGATTCGACCGCTGACCGCCACTGAAAAATCGGAAAGATGGAAAGGTTTGACCGGCGAGGGCGATTCGATTACGGTTTACGATGTCGAAACTTTGCGGCCATCGAACCAAGCAATCCATGAATATGTGGATGCCTACGCCATTCAAAGGGTGAACGTCCGGCAGTTGCTTTTTTACCGAAAATCGCGGGACGAATTTGATGTTTACACGCTTGCTTTTGCCCCAGTTTTTTTAAAAAATTTCTCGGTTTGCGATTCCTGTGGCTATTTGTACAGCCCTTTTTGGTTCAAAATGCCGCCATTTTCAAAAAAACAGCACGCCAAAAAAATGGACTTGGACGACCCAAAAATCACTTGGGCAAGACGTTTAAAAACACGAAGTTTTTTGCCGGGCTTGGACAGTTTGTGGTATTGGAAAGTGTTCAAAAATTTCGAACAGCCCATCGTACAGCGATTGATTGACCGTGTTTTGAAAGACGCGCAATATGAAATCCATGAAAGTTTGGACTGGAAACCAATCACCGGGGCAGCCCGCCGCGACCTGTTTTTTTCGACCGACACGGTGGTCACTTTCGACCCAGAAACTTACGAAGAGCAATTAAAAGTCATCAAAAACGAGCGGCGAGGCGAGGAATTGATGCAACTCGACCTGCAACAAGATTGGTTTTGGGACGACCGCCGCAAGCAATTGATTATCAAATTGAACGCGTTCGCACCGCTTTTGAAAGTGACGGATGACGAGGGGAATTTTAGGTATTCGCGGCCACTTTTTTGGCGAGAGGTGAAAAATTAAAACCAATTTCGAGCAATTTTAAATTGAAAACCCGCCCACAATTCACCCCCATTTTCCCACCGTTCATCCAAACTCCCCGACCGTCCACCTGTTTTTGATTTCAAAAATTGGCGGCAAGCACGACGTTTGCACCGTCATTTTAAAATTAAAAAATATGAAAAACTATTTCCTGCTTCTCGCTCTCCTCGCTTTTCCCATTTTCATTTTTGCCCAAAACTCGCAGACCCTGCGCGGCAAAGTTTTGGACAAACAATCCGAAATGCCGTTGATTGGCACGACGGTCGAAGTCGTTTCGATTTCCCCAAAAATCGGCGGCACGACCGATGCCGATGGCAATTTTACTTTGAAAAACGTACCGCTCGGTCGGCAAGTCGTGCGGGTTTCGTACCTCGGTTACGATGAAATTTCAATCCCGAATGTGCTGGTCACCGCTGGAAAAGAAGTGATTTTGGAATTGCGTTTGGAAGAATCGCTGGTCAAAATGAACGAAGTGGTCGTCACCGCAAAAGTTTCGAAAGACAAACCAGTGAACGATTTGGCTGCCATTTCTGCGCGGCAGTTCAATGTTGAAGAAGTCCGGCGGTACTCTGGCGGGCGGAACGACGTGTCAAAATTGGTCGGAAATTTTGCCGGCGTGGCCGCAAACAATGACCAACGAAACGACATCGTGATTCGTGGCAACTCGCCGTCGGGCGTTTTGTGGCGTTTAGAAGGCGTGCCGATTCCCTCGCCGAACCATTTTTCGACGCTCGGCACGACGGGCGGCCCGGTTTCCGCGCTCAACCCGAACGTGATTGCCAACTCTGATTTTCTGACTTCCGCTTTTCCGGCGGAATATGGCAACGCGGTGGCGGGCGTTTTTGACATCGGGATGCGGACTGGGAACAAGCAAAAAGTGGAATTTACAGGCCAAGTCGCCGCGTTTTCGGGTTTCGAGGCGATGGTCGAAGGGCCGATGAACAAGAAAAACGACGGTTCATTTATGTTGGCTTACCGCCATTCGTTTGTCGAAGTGGCTGATTTGGTCGGGCTGGATTTTGGCACGAACGCCGTGCCGCAGTACAAAGATTTGACTTTCAACCTTGATTTTGGGAACTCCAAATTGGGCAAATTCAACCTCTTCGGCATCGGTGGTTTGTCGGTGATTGATTTTTTGGGCAAGGATTTGGACTCGTCCGATATTTTCGCCAACCCAAACCGGAATGCCTACAACAAATCCCAATTTGGGGTCGTCGGCCTGAAACACAACATCATTTTAAATGAAAAATCGTACCTCCGTTCGGTCGTTTCGGTCGGCCACGCCGGGACGATTTACGAAGAAGACGACCTGCGAATTGATAAAACGGGCGGTTTTCGCATCGTTGATTTTGATGAAAAACTGACAGACACCCGCGTTTCGAGTTATTTCAATTCTAAAATTTCAAAAAAATTAACGCTGCGGACGGGTGTTTTGGGTACTTTTTCAAACACCAAAAACTACGTCCGCGTCCGCGAAAACACGCCCGATTTTGATGGCGACGGCGTTCGGGATTGGGTTTTGCAACGCGATTACGATGGCAATTTTTTCACCGGACAGGTTTACGCGCAGTCGCAATTTCGCGCAGCGGAAAATTTGACTTTGAACGCCGGGCTGCACGGAATGTATTTTGATTTGACAAATGATGTGGCTGCCGAGCCTCGTTTGGCCGTGAATTGGACGTTTTCGCCGCGCCAAACTTTGTCAATTGGCTATGGTTTGCACCATCAAATTCAGCCACTGCCGGTTTTTTTGCGGGAGCAGCGGCAGCCGGACGGGTCGTCAAAACGGGCAAACCAGGATTTGAAAATGACGGAAGCCAACCATTTTGTCCTCGGTTACGATTACAAACCGGCGACGGATTGGCGAGTGAAAATCGAAACGTATTACCAAAAATTGGCGAAAATTCCGGTGGATTCGTTTGCCTCGACTTTTTCACTTTTGAACGCGGGGGCAGATTGGATTTTCCCGGACAACACGGGTTTGGTGAACGAAGGCACCGGCAAAAATTATGGTTTGGAAATGACGGTCGAGAAATTTTTCTCTCAAAATTATTACGCGCTCGTCACCGCCTCCATTTTTGATTCGAAATACAAAGCCTCCGATGGCGTCGAACGGAACACGGCTTTCAATGGAAAATATGTGTTCAATATTTTGACCGGGCGCGAGTTCAAATTTGGGAAAAACAAACAAAACGCGTTCACCCTCGACACGAAATTGACCGCCGCCGGAGGCCGTTTCGACACGCCGGTCGACCTCGCGGCTTCGATTGCAAAAGGTTCGGAAGTTCGGGAAAACGACCTTGCTTTTTCGGAACGCTACCCCGATTATTTTCGCTGGGACGTGAAATTGGGCTACCGCACAAACTCCCAAAAACGGAAAGTGAGCCAGACGTTTTTCCTTGATTTTCAGAATGTTACGAACCACAAGAACGTTTTTCGGCGGCAGTTCAGCGAGGCGAGCAACCAAGTTGGGACGCTTTATCAGATTGGTTTTTTCCCGGATGTTTTGTGGCGGATAGAATTCTAAACTATGAACGATGAACGATGAACGATGAACTCACTATTGTTTTTCGTTCATCACTCATAGTTTATAGTTCATAGTTCATAGTTCATAGTTCATAGTTTATAGTTCATAGTTCATAGTTCAAAAAAAATGGCAAGTCCCTGTTTCAAAGACATCACCGGTTTTGACGACCGAAAAATCATGCTCGTCGGCATCCCGTTGGCCAGCTTGATGATTTCGCTGTTGCTTTTTGGCGAGCAGATTTTGGCTGGGCAGTGGCGATTTTTAGCCGTTTGTTTCCCGATGTCCTTGATTTACACCGCCGTTTATTGGTACGCACTTCGATTTTCTTATTCCCGTTTGACGCTGCGTTTCCCCGGCGTTGAAAATTTGTCGCGGCGGCTGGGCTGGATGTTTTTGGCTTTTTTGCTCGTGTTTTTGGCGGTTGATTTTTCGATGGACGCCATTTTCAAAGTGCTTTTGAAATATGGCAAAGACCACGAGCCGCCGTTTTTATTGACTTTCATTTCTTCGTTTTTGCTCTCGGCCTTGGTCATCGCAACTTACGAAGCCATCACTTTTTACCTGCGTTTGGAAAAATCGGAGGCCGAAAAATCCGAACTCGAAACGCACTACGTCCAATCGCAACTCGACAGCCTGCGAAACCAAGTGAACCCGCATTTTTTGTTCAATTCGTTGAATACGTTGGTTTACCTGATCCCCGAAAACCCCGAAAAAGCGGTCGGTTTCGTGCGGCAATTGAGCAAAGTTTATCGCTACGTTTTGGAAAGCCGCGAGGCCAATTTGATTCCGTTGGCCGAAGAATTGGAGTTTTTGCAGTCCTATATTTTTCTCCAAAAAGAACGTTTTGGGGAAAATTTTCGGGTTGAAATGCCACAAATAACCAATTCCCCAATAACCAATCACCAAATTGTGCCCCTGACTTTGCAGATGCTTTTTGAAAATGCCATCAAACACAACATCATTTCGACGGAAAAACCATTGACCGTCGAAGTGTTTTTTGAAAAAGGGAAATTGGTGGTGCGCAACAATTTGCAGCCGAAAAATCAGGTCAGCGATTCGACCGGCGTCGGTCTCGAAAACATCCGAAACCGCTACCGGATTTTGAGTGGAAAAGAAGTGGAAACGATTGTTTCACAGCAATTTTTTACCGTGCTGCTTCCAAATTTGACCAATCTTTCAAAATGAAAAAACTTCGCTGGTTTTTGTTTGTTTTTTTGGCCATCGCAATCGGTTTTTACCCAATCGTTTACTTTGTTTTTGACCCAAAATTTGGGCTGCTTTCCACAAAAAGCAGCGAATTGCTGGCCAGCCAATTCTACAATTTTGGGTTTTACACCCACATCATTTTTGGCGGGATTGCTTTGTTGACCGGCTGGTCGCAGTTCAGCAAAACACTCCGGCAGCAAAATTTGAACCTGCACCGGACGCTGGGAAAAATTTACGTCGCGGCGGTTTTTTTGAGTTCGCTGGCCGGGATTTGCATCGCATTTCAGGCCACCGGCGGCTGGGTTTCGACTGTCGGTTTTCTGTGCCTCGGTGTTTTTTGGTTTTTTTCGACCGCAAAATCGTACCTCGCCATCCGGCAAAAACAAATCATCGAGCACGAAAAATGGATGATTTTCAGTTTTGCCGCCTGTTTTGCGGCCGTGACTTTGCGGATTTGGCTGCCATTTTTGATATTTTTGTTCGATGGTGAATTTGTCCCGGCGTACCGAATTGTGGCTTGGCTTTGCTGGGTTCCAAACTTGGTTTTTGCTTGGTTTTTTTACCACAATTCTTTGACCACAAAGACACATAAGAAAACATAAGTTTTTGATTTTTAAAGACTTATGTTTTATTATGTGTCTTTGTGGTCAAAGAATGGTCGAAAAATTAGGCCTCGGGCAATTCTGTAAAATACTCATTTACGAAAGTTTTTGTGCCTTCGTGATACAGGCTCTGGACATAAAAATTGAAAAGGATTCCTTTCGGCCTCTGCAAATGTTTCATGTAAGACATCAAAGTTGCTTCGTGGACTGGTAGCAATGCCTTGACAACTTTGAGTTCGCAGACAATCAAATCTTCGACAAGCACATCCAAACGGAGTTCGGTGTCCAAAATTTCGCCTTTGTAATCAATCAGAATGCGTTGTTGTCGGGCAGATTTGAAGCCACGCAGTGCCAATTCTTTTATGAATGCCGCTTCGTAACCTGATTCCAACAATCCTGGGCCGAGAATTTTGTGTACTTCAATGGCTGCTCCGACAATTTTGTAAGTGAGGTCGTTGACATACTTTTTGGTAATAATCATAGTAAAAAATTGAGGGACAATTTTACCACAATCTGGTTATTCCAAACAAATAATTGTTTTAACCATTTTACCACCATTCTTTGACCACAAAGGCACATAAGAAAACATAAGTCTTTAAAAATCAAAAACATATGTTTTCTTATGTGTCTTTGTGGTAAAAATTTATGATGAAAATCCTGCTCGTCGAAGACGAAATCCCCGCCGCCCGCCAACTCCAAAAAATCCTCACCGCCGCCCGACCCGCGTGGCACGTCGCCGATGTTTTGGATTCCGTTTCGGGTGCGGTTCGGTGGCTGAAAAATTTTCCCACGCCCGACCTGATTTTTATGGATATCCAAATTGCCGATGGCCTGAGTTTCGATATTTTTCGGCAGGTCGAAATCGCGTCGCCCGTCATTTTCACGACCGCGTTTGATAATTATGCCGTGCAGGCTTTCAAAGTTAACGCGATCGATTACCTTTTGAAACCTGTCGAACCGGAAGAATTGGAAAATGCGATTTTGAAATTTGAAAAAAACGCCGCTCCTGCCCTCCCCGATTTCGCCCACCTCGCCCGTTTTTTTGAAAAACCACGCTGGAAAGAACGTTTTTTGATAAAAACCGGGCAGAATTTTACCTTTTTGCAAACTTCGGAAATCGCGTGGTTTGCCTCGTCCGACGGATTGACGCAGGCCGGCGTGTTTTCAGGAAAAAAACATTTCGTGGATTCAACGCTCGACGAACTCGAACGCTCGCTCGACCCGGCGCGGTTTTTTCGCGTCTCGCGCAACTTGATTGTCTCGCCGGAAAGCATCCGAAAAATCTCGAATCATTTCAACGGCAGGTTGAAATTGGATTTGCAGCCCGTGCCGGACGGGGAAATTTTCGTGAGCCGGGAGCGGGTCGGGGATTTTAAAACTTGGTTGGGCGGCTGATTTTTTTCCCAAATTTTTACTTTTGGCCATGCAAAAAGAAAAGAAAAAAATGCAGTCCGTCGACTTCCGAAATGTACGCGAACTGCTTGATTTTTTGCCCGACGATCAACTTGAAATCGTCGAACGGCTCCGCGAAATCATTTTCAAGTGCCTGCCCGAAATCGAAGAACGGCTCTCGTTCAACGTCCCTTTTTTCAAAAAACATGGCGATGTTTTTTTCATCTGGCCCGGAGCGGTTCCGTGGGGCTCGAAAAATTGGCCGGGCGTGGAATTTGGTTTTTCGCACGGCAATTTATTGGCCGACCGTGCCCAGTTTTTGGAGCACGGCCAGCGAAAACAGGTTTTTTCAAAACGTTTTTTTTCGGTAAATGAAATCCCGGACGACTTGCTGCGTGCCTATATTTTCGAGGCAACCGAAATTGACGAGATGCTTTTTATGGAAAAAATGAAAAGGAAAAGGCGAAAATGAACGGTTTTATTTTTTCAAAAACACCCGCCCACTTGCCTCACCGCCGACCAAAATTTTACAAAAAAACAAACCTGCCGATAAATTTTTGACCGGCATGGCGACCTGGTTTTGCCCCGCCGCCAGCGCATTTTCTCCCCGCAAAACCGAGCGACCCGCGAGGTCAAAAATTTCAAAAATCAAATCTTTTTCAGTTTCGGTTTTCACGTCAATCCAAACAAAATCGGTGGCTGGGTTTGGGTAAAAATTGATTTCGGTGGCCGCGCCGCTGCCCGAAATTTTTTCCAAAAAATTCAAATCCGCCGAGCGAATTGATTCAAAATCATAGATTTCCGGGCGAATCCGCTCCGTTTTCAACCAAATTGATTTTGACAAATCGGCAGCCGGTTTTGAAAAACCCGAATTTTCCGAGTTTGAAAATGGGCAGTTTTGCGACCCGCCGAGCGAGTTTGCATTTCTAATTTTTAGATAAAAAACAGGTTGCCGCGCTTCGATTTCCAGCGGTTTTTCACTCGTCCAACTGATTGAAAATGTGCCGTCGCCCGCATTTTTGTAAAAATTTTCCGCCGAAATATTGGCCGAGCCGGGCAAGATATTTTCCAAAAAAACTTGGTTTGGGTCGGTTTGAAATTCAAATTGAAAACCGTCGAGCCGTGTTTTTTCATTTAAAAAAATGGGGACGATGGCCGTTTCGCCTGCCGCCAATTTTTGGTTTTCGATAAAAAAGGAAAGTGGTTCGCGGTCGTCGGCCTCGTTGGAAAAAGCGGGCGTCGCGGAGTTGTTCAAATCGCCGATTTTCATGCCGATGAAACCGCTGCATGCCGATTGCAAGTCATAAAGCATCTTTGATTCCGGAAAAACAGCAGAAAATGGATTGTTTAAATTCGGAAAAATGTATCCGTTGTGGACAAATCGCCAGGAGGTATTATTCGGCAGCTCGGTGTAAATTCCAAGAACCAATTTTCGCAATTCGACGATGTCGTTGGTCGTGATAGAACCCGAACGGTTGACATCCGCCGCGATTTGTTGGTACGGCGAAGTCATTGGTTTTACGCCCAAAATATGGCGCGACAAGGTCAGCAAATCGTAAGTCGTCACCCCGTTCAATAGGTGGTCATCTTTGACTGGCGTAAAAATGCTGCTGGCATTCATCGGAAGTACACCCGGAGGAATCAGGCAACCAAAAGTATCGATTGAAGCCGCTGGAAACAAGGGTGGCAAAACTGGATTTCCGTTCGAAATTTCAATCGTCGCGTTTTTTATGCGCTGGCCAGTGACCGTTTTCAGGCAAATGCCCTGCGAAATGGAGTTGCCAAAGTTGTCGCAACTGTTGGAGGTATTGGAAATAAATATGGAGGCTTCGCAAAAACTTGTTTTGCCAGCCGGGTTTTTGACCCATAATTCAATGGTTTGAAATCCCCCATCTCTACTTATAAAACTCACCCCAGGAATCGGATTGCCCTGTGCGTCGAGCGGAAAATTGTAACCCGTGCATCTTTTTCGGATGGAAATGGTGAGGTCATCAGGCGAAAAATTATCGTCTTCAACATGGTCTAAAAAATCAGCCGCCCAAATGGTCAAAAAACAAGGCCAATCTAAATTTACACTGGGGATGTTTTTACAAAAAATCCGCGGCACACTGTCCGACCCAACATTTTCAAACGTTTTCGCAGCAAGATTTTTTGAAAAAAACAAACTCACCACGACGGCGAGACAGCAGGTAAAACTTTTCATTTTGAGATTATTTTTTGTGAAAGTACTGGAAAAACGGGAGGCGGGCAGTTTTTTAAATACGCAATCCGAGTGTTTTGGGTTGGTGAAAAAGGCATTTTTAAAAAAATGTCTTTTCTTTCTCGTGTATTTGAGATTGGTGAAAAAGGCATTTTTCAAAAAATGCCCTTTATTTTGCCTAAAAAATAAGTGATGAAAAATAAAAATTTCCACTTCGCCACCATTTGCCTATCCATTTTTTGCCTCTCGGCAAATTTTTCCACCGCGCAAAATACCCCGACTGACACCCTGCCGCCCAACCCAAATTTGGCCGCATTTTTTCAAAAAATAAACGCCGACATCTGGCTGCCGTTTTCGGAATCGTACGCCGAAAATAGTGTTGAAAAATACGCCGCCCTGCACTCTGCAGATTTTATCCGGGTCTCTGGCGGGGCGAATTCGAGCATCTCAAATTTGGAAAATTACATCGCCCAGAGCCGTGTCCATTTTGGAAATAACCAAACCGAGGGGCGCAAAATCCGCATCGAATTCCGGTTTCTCGAACGCATCGCCAACGACTCGACGGCCAGCGAACGCGGCATTTACCATTACATTTCCGAGGATAAAGTGGGCAAAATATGGGATGGCTACGGAAAATTCCATGTCATCGAACGTATCGAAAATGGCCAGTGGAAAATTTTGGTAGATTACGATTCCGACGAAAACAAAACCATCGGGCAAGACGATTGGGACGCGGCTTTTGGGCTGGAATATTGGGGGATTTTGCCAAAATCGAGGGGGTAAAAAGGTTAAAAATTGGTGCCACAAAATGCCGTTTCGGGCATATTTTTAGAAAAATTTTCAGCAAATTTCAATCGTAAAAAAATCACGGAACGGAGTTCCGGTTTACAATTTTCAAAAAAATGGAAAAAAAAGACTGGCTCGCCTGGTTTGAAATCCCGGTTTCCGACCTCGCCCGGGCGCAAAAATTTTACGAAACCATTTTCGAAACGCAGCTCCAATTCGCGGATTTGGGCATTTTGAAAATGAGCATTTTTCCCCACAATTTCAGCGGCGGCGCACTGGTTTTGCACCCCGATTGGTATTTTCCGTCGGAGCGCGGCGTTTTGATTTACATGAATGCCAACCCGGATTTGAACCACGTTTTGGAAAAAATACCTGCCGCCGGGGGCGCAATCGTCATTCCAAAAAAGCAGATTTCGCCGGAGCATGGTTTCATGGCCGTTTTCAACGACACGGAAGGCAACCGCGTGGCATTGCATTCGATGGATTGAAAAAATTTAAAAAACCGATGAATAAAATCCTGTCCAAAATCATCATCGAAGCGGTGTTGCGCTACAAAAAAACGCAACCAGATGGTGCCAAAAAATCAAACGAGTACAGCAAATATCAACTCGCGCGTGGCTGGATAGAACTCAAAATCTCCATTTGGCGGCTTTTCAAAGACCTGATTTTGATTACAGTGGGCATTTTTTCAGCCGGTTTTGGGCTGAAAGGTTTTCTGTTGCCAAACGGTTTTGTGGACGGCGGCGCGACCGGCATCGCACTTTTGGCCACCAAAGTGATGAACTGGCCATTGTGGTTGCTTCTGGTTTTGGTGAATATTCCGTTTGTTTTGCTCGGAAATCGGGTGATTGATTGGCAATTTGCTGCAAAAACTGCCCTCGCGATTGCCGGATTGGCCATGGTCACGGCACTGGTTTCGTTCCCGGTCGTGACCCATGAAAAAGTTTTGGTGGCCGTTTTCGGCGGTTTTTTGTTGGGCACAGGAATTGGTTTGGCGGTGCGCGGCGGCGCGGTGATTGACGGCACGGAAGTTTTGGCAATTTTTCTGGGTCGGCTCACCGGCTTGACGATGGGCGATGTCATTTTGGCTTTGAACATTGTCATTTTTTCGGTTGCTGCCTATTTGTTGGGCATGGAAATGGCGATGTATTCCGTTTTGACTTATTTATCGGCAGCAAAAACAGTGGATTTCATCGTCGAAGGCATCGAAGAATATGTCGGGATGACCATCATATCTCCCAAAAGCAAGCAGATAAAATGGATGATTGTTGATAAATTCGGGCGCGGCGTCACGGTGTATTCTGGCAAAAAAGGCATCGGAAAAAGTGGCCAAAAAGAGGATATCGACATTCTTTTCACCGTCATCACGCGATTGGAAGTGGGCAGGATGCAGGCTGAAATCGATAAAATCGACCCAAATGCTTTTGTCGTCCGGCATTCGATTCAGGACACGCGCGGAGGAATGATTAAAAAAAGGCGGCTGGCACATTGATTTTTGGAATGAAAACACAAAATTTCTGAACGTTTTTGCGTTTTCCAAACTCACCAAACCCACAAATTTGCCATGCCTACCCGTCTGTTTTTCCTGTTTTTTTTCCTAAAAAATGCCGCGTTCGCCCAAAACTATGTCGTCAACGGCGGTTTTGAACGCGATTATGCCGAAAATATCCGGAATTTCCGAAATTCAAAACCCTGCACTTTTACCGGCAACCCGAACATTTTTGACCTGCACGTCGAAAGTTGGCACACCTTCAAATTGCAAACGCCCGACCTTTTGGAAATCGACACGACAAAAGATTTGGCCGACTGCCCGCTTGGTTTGCCGAGGCCACATCGCGGCTCGCGGATGCTCGGTTTGATCATGTTCCACCCCGGTCTCGACGGCGAACACGAGTACGATTACCACGAATATGTCGAAGGAAAACTGGCGCGACCGATCACGCCGGGCAAAAATTACCGCGTCAGTTTTTGGGTGCGCGCCGAAAAAGAACTCGGAAAAACGCACCTGCAAAAAGTGATCGACCACATTTTGCCGCGCATCGAACCGGTGCTTTGCGGCAATTTTGGTTTCTATTTTTCGACCGCAAAATCGCTGCCGTCGGAAGATTTTCGGCGCAGCATTTTCAATTACGAACTCCGACCGCAGGTCAATTTCGCCGAAATCGTCTCGACGCCCGACGGAAATTGGAAAAAATTGAGTGCCGTCTTTCGTGCCGACGAGCCGTTCGCGTATTTTGTTTTTGGCAATTTTTTCTCCGATGCCGTCACGCCGACCGATTTGCCGGAGGCCGTCCGGCTGGAAATTGATGCAAAAAATGCAGCCGAAACTGACATGTGGAAAAAAGCAAAACGCATCGGATATTATTGTTTCGATGATTTTTCAGTGGTCGAGGAAGTTGAAAATGCCGCCCCGCCCGTGGTTTCAAAACTGGAAAAACAATTTTTGGAAGAAAAGAAAATCACGTTTTCCGCCACCGTGCTTTTTGATTTTGACAAATCGGAACTCAAAACCGATGCCCAGCCGTCACTCGACGAATTGGCCGATTTTTTAAAAAAAAACAAAGCCGTCCGCCTCGAAATCGGCGGCCACACCGACGACGCGGGCACGACGGAATACAACCTCGATTTGTCCGCCCGACGTGCCGATGCAGTTTGTAAATATTTGATTTCCAAAGAAATAGATGCTGCGCGGCTCGTGGCACGCGGGTTTGGCGAGGCGGTTCCGGTTTCGGAAAACGAAGCCGAAAATCGGCGGGTGGAGTGCCGGGGGATTTAAAAAAAACAAAAAACCCGCTTCCGAAAAACCGGAAGCGGGCTGTTTTTGCTCAATTTTTTAGCCGGGAAATGTTCAGTCCAGTTTGAATTTGATGGGGATGCAGAGTTCAGTACTGACCGGTTTACCATCCAAAACCGCAGGTTTCCAGCGCGGCATCGAACGAATCACGCGAACCGCTTCGTCCACCAAAGATTGGTGGCGCGTGCCATTTTTGAATTCTTTTTCATCGATGTCAAAAATCTCCCCGGTTTTGCCCACGACAAATTTGACGAGCACCACGCCTTCGGCTTTCGCTTTTCTGGCATCCGTTGGGTATTTGATGTTTTCGCCCAAAAATTTGAGCAAAGCATCTGTTCCGCCCGGAAATTCAGCGTCCGTTTCCGGTTCGCGATTGTCATTTTCTGAATCTTGAATGATTTTTGAAGATTCGACCCCAGCAGTTTGCGCGGCCAAATTCGAGTTTTGAAAAAGAAAAACCAGCCCAGCCAGCAGCGGCAAAACCAAACTGAATTTCCAGCCCGACCGAGCGGGCGACGCATTTTTAGTCAACATAACGATACGTTTTTTTAGTTGTGAAGGAAAAAAATGGTTTGCAAAAGCAGGCGCAAGTCCGGACTGCGTCTGCCGTATCAACAAAAGGCCGTATTGTTTTTTATCTGAAATCTGCAAAGTCGCGGCATCCGCCAAATATTCGTGCACGTTCCGCAGCGCGTTTTTGTACCAAAAAACAAGCGGGTGAAACCAAAAAACGGTGCACAAAATCTCCAAAAAAACCACATCGATCGAGTGCCCCCCGCGAACGTGCGCTTTTTCGTGTTCCAACATTTTTTGTAACTCGTCTGACGACTCCCAGTCGTCTGACGAGTCTGCGGGAGTAATTTTTCCCAAAAAAATCAGGTTGAAAAACGAAAACGGCAGGTGAAATTTTCCAGTTTTCAAAATGCGAAAACCGCCGTCCCACTCCGATTTTGAGTTTTTTGCAAGCAAAAAAATTTGTCGAAGTCCCCAAAAAAATCGGGCAGCAGCCACCGCAAAACCCAAAAAGTACAGCCCAAAAATCACTTCCTGAAAACTCGAAAATTGCTCGGACGACTCCAAATTTTGGAGTTTTTGCATGCCGACCGTGATTTGCGGCAGCACCAAAATTCCAGTCGCCACGACGTTTTCTTTTTCCAAAAAACTTAGAAGAATTGGCAAGCCGAGACCAGCCAACACGCTGAAAATCAAATAGATGCGATTGATTTTGAAAAAAGTCTCGTGCCGCAGCGCGACCGAAAAAAGCAGGGCAAAAACGCCCCACCCGACCGTGATTTTTAATAAAAGTAGCAGCATGGCAATCTATTTTTTATCCAAATTTTCCAGCAATTTCAGCATTTCGTCGCGTTCATTTTGGCTCAATTTTTCGTCCGCCGCGAGGTGTGAAACCAGCCGCGCCGCCGATCCGTCGAAAAAATTGGCCACCAAATCGCCCAAACTCCGCCGGGCATAATCCTCTTTTTTGACCACCGGAAAATATTCGTGCGTTTTTCCGTAGGCTTTGTGTCCGACGAATTCTTTCTTTTCCAAAATCCGGACGACCGACGAAATCGTCGAGTGCGGCGGTCGCGGCCCGCCCATTTTTTCCAAAATATCACTCACCGTGCCGCGCCCGATTTGCCAAATCAGGTGCATGATTTGTTCTTCTACTTTCGTCAAACTCTGCATATTTTGATATTGAGATATTTGGATATTATGATATTGTTGGTTGGCTGGGACAAAAGTGTGGCGTATTTTTTGGCTGCACAACTATTTTTTTAGTTTTTTGACGTAATTTTACGTTAATTAGCATTCTGGTAAATTTTCTCCAAATTTTCGCAGTTTTTCGTAGTCAATTTTTGAATGGTGGCGCGGGTCGCGGGGCATTTTTTCCAACCAACTAATCGGTTTGGCCGCAATTTTCAAATCCTCCCGCACCCTTTTTTGGACTTCCGTCAAGCAGCCTGCGTTATTCGATTCGACAAAAACCACGACGTTTTCCCCGATTTTCATCACCGTGCCCATCGAAATCTCCGGCAGTTTTTGCAGAAAATTTTCCACCAAAAATGGCACGACCAATTTCCCATTTTGAAAAAACAAGGTGCTGCACCGCCCGGTCAAAAACAAATTTCCTGACCCGTCCAAAAATCCGCTGTCGCCCGTCCGATGCCAAATTTTTTGGTTTCTCCCCTCCTTTTGGAGGGGTTGGGGGAGGTTTTCATAAATTTTATTGCGTCGCAACGCCTCGTCATTTTTAAAATAACTCGCCAAAACGTGCGGCCCAGCGACCACGATTTCACCGATTTCTCCGTCCGGTAAACCCTGCAATTTTTCATTTTCTGATAAAAAAATGGGTTCGTCGCTGACCCGAATGATTTTCACTTCCGCTTTTCGATAAATTTTCCCGACGGGCAAACCGTCCAAAAACTGCACATTTTCCAGCGCGGCCAAGTCCTCCGCCGCGACCAAACTGATCGGCTCGGCTTCCGTCGAACCGTAGGCAATCCGCACCGCCGCGCCCGGAAATGCTTTCAAAAAAATGGCTGCCTCGTTCGGAAAAACGGGCGCGCCGCCGGTGAAAATCTGGGAAATTGGAAAATTAGGAAATTGGAAAATTGGTTTGGCGGCGTTTTTTTCTCTCAAAATATGGTCGGCCAGCCGCCGCACAAAAAACGGGGAAGCCGTCAGCCGGTTGATTTTGTGCTTTTCAATTTGTCGGAAAATCTCGGCGGCGTCCAATTTTTCGGGCTGCGCGGCTTTGAATTTTGCGATGACCGAGGTCGCGCCCGCGCCCAAATTGACCAGCAAAACAATCGGCAAAACCGTCATGTCCACGTCGCCGGGACGCGGCTCGATTTCTTCGGACAACGCATCAAACTGTTCTTTTAAAAAATCATGGCTGCGGAGCGCGGCTTTTGGCGTGCCGGTGCTGCCGGTCGTGAAAGTAATCAACGCGGGGAACGATGAACTTTGAACGATGAACGATGAACATTTTTGGGCGGTCGCAGCAGGTATTTTCAGGCCAAATTTCATCGGAATTTTGCGGAGCGATTTTGAAAAAAAAGCCAAAAAACGCACCTTCCAATTTGCCACAAAACCTTGGCACTCAGCTAGTTCGCAGCACAAATTGAGGCGCGACCAACTCACCCATTCGTCCAAAAAAACCGCCGTCGCCCCGATTTTGAAAATCGCTAAAACGATGCGGTACAAATCAATCGACATCGGCACAAAAACCAAAATGCGGTCGCCGGGGCGGATGCCTTTTTTCAAAAAATGGGCAGCGGTGGCATCTATTTTTTCCCGAAGTTCGGAAAAGGAGATGCTTTTTTCGCCTTCCCAAATCGCAATCCGTTCGGGATTTTCGACGGCGGCATTTTCAAAAACGGAGTAGATATTTTTCATTTTTTTTCACACAAACGTTTGATATTCAATAAGTTTTGCTCAAAAACCGAGTTGATTTTATACCCAGCGAGGTAGGTTTTGAGCATCGTCCAGAGACTTGGTTTTTTCAAAAAAAAGACGGTAAAAGTCAGCCGCGTCCCGCCGCCGGGCAGCGGTTCATAAATTTGGTCGGTCGCCAAACCGTCCGCCGACATCGAAAATCCGCGCAAGTCGTAGCAAGTCAGCCGCCGTTTTTTGCCCGGGTCGGCAATCAAAATTTCCTCGTCCCAGCGGATTCCCTGCTCGTCGGCCTGCGCAAAACAGCGGCGCAGCGAGCCAACTTGCCCGTCCGGCACAGCCTCGGAATTCAACGTAATAATATGGTGTACAAAAACTGACCACTGCGTGGCATTTTTCGAATCGCCCAAAAACGCAAAAACGGAGTCGGGCGGCGCGGCAATTTCGACGGTCGTGGCGACACAGCGGTAGCCGAATTTTTCGGAAAAATGAAACGGGCTGAAAAAAATCAGGGCAGCAACGGCTGCCGCAACTATTAAACTGAGGGTGGTTAATTTTTTCATTATTTTTGCACAAACTTTTACTGATGCAATACGAACAATTTATCGAAATCAATCCAAACATCCGTTTCGGAAAACCTTGCATTCGCGGCACTCGGATAACTGTCCAGGATATCCTCGAAATGCTGTCGGGCGGGATGTCGTTTGACGGTATTTTAGAAGATTTTCCACAATTGAGCATTGAAAAAATCCGTGCTGCGTTGGCTTATGCCGCTTCCCGCGAGCGCAAAATCAGAATGGTAGCAGCATAATTTTTGAATATGAAACTCCTGATTGATGCCAATCTTTCCTACCGAATAGTCAAAAAAATCAAGCACATTTTTCCGGAAAGTCTGCACGTTGAACGCACCGGGCTTCCCATTCCTGCCTCTGATTCTGAAATTTTCGATTGGGCAAAAGCCAATAATTATGTCCTGCTGCTCACCCGCGACGAAGATTTTATGCAAATTTTGGAACTCAAAGGATTCCCGCCCAAAGTTATCATGTTGCGGATTGCCAACCGTTCGTCCGCCGTTGTTGCTAACCTTTTGGAAAAACACCAGCAAGCCATTTTTGAATTGCTCGAAGACGAGGAACAGGGCATTTTGGAAATTTTTGAGGTTTAAATTTCTTTGCCAAACAACCGATACCGTTTCACTTCTCGCCCCGAAAACGTCGCCGAAACATTGTTCGAAACGTTCGATTGCTCCATAAATGCATGCAAAATGTAGTCAAAACCATCGTCGCGGGCGCGTTCGTACAAAATTTTTCCCAAAACCAGACCCAGCCCGGCGTAGCGGTTTTCCAATTTTCGAGCGATGGTTTTGATGACGAGGCCGCGTTTTTGGCGGTCGGCGAGGTTCGGCACGGCGAACATCAAACCACAGATTTCGCCATTTTCAGCCTCGGCCAAAATGATAAAACGCGGGTCGAGGTAATTTTTTAGCGGCAGATATTTTTCCCGAAAATTTTCAAAACCGATGGGCGTGAACAAAAAATTCTGCCGAAAATTGGCGAGGCAAAAAGTGTGAATTTTGACCAATTCGTCCTCGTATTTTTCCAAATTGATGTTCCTGAACCTGATTTTCTGGTTTTTTGAAAAATCTAAAAATTTTCGGGCAGCGCGTTTTTCATCAAATTCAAAGGTCGTGTCGAGGTTCGTGGCATAATCTCGGATGCCGTAAAAACCCGTACTTTCCAATATTTTTATATAAAACTGCGGGTGTTGCAAATCCAATAAATAAGTAAAATCTGGGTTGGAAACGGCTAATCGGTAATTGTCCCAAGTTGAACCGTTCATCGGGCCGAGCAGGTATTTTTTGCCCAAATTTTTGGCAAAATCGGTGGCGGCGGCCATCATTTTTTCGACGGCTTTTTCATTTTCAAAACCTTCAAACCAACCGAAACACGCGGCTTTTTCATTTTCAAAAATCAAATCCGGGTTGTCGGAAACCCAGCAGCAGGCTAAAATTTCATTTTCAAAAACGGAAAAACCCCTGCCGGGAAATGGCAAAACGGATGGGAAATTTTTGGCTGCGCCGTAGATTTTGGTGGTCAAATCGGCGTAGACTTTTGAAAAAACGGCGGGGTCGGAGGTGTTTTTTATTTCCATAAAATTGAGAAAAATGGGCAACGAAAATACTTGGGAACTACCGTCGAACGGCAACAAATCTGCACGTTCGGGTTTCAGATTTGCCCAAAATTTTTAGGAAATAAATGCCAGTTGGCAAATCAACTTGTATGGTTTTGCCCGATATTTTTCCATTTTTCAAAACCCGTCCGGCAGCATCGAAAATCTGAAAACCGACATTTTCGAGTGGGAAATCAGCGGTACTTGAAATTTCAAAAAAACCTGTCGTAGGATTTGGAAAAATAGCCAAGCCCTGATTTTTGACCCGCCACGGTGGTTCTTTCGCCGATACCGGCGAGAAATCGGTAATAAAAGTGGTGGAAATATTGGGTGTTCCGCTGATTCCATTGCCTACGTTATACTTGAACCCGGCAAAATTTTGGACAAACTGCCCGTCCTGCAAACCTCGGTCCGGTTCGACCGAAAACACGACCCACAAACGGCTCGAATCTCCGGCCGAGGAATCGGGCAGCACGCCCCGGAACTGAAAATGACAGTAGCCTTCGGGCACAAAAAAAACCTCGACCGGATGGCTGCTTGCCAAAATCCGAAGTGTGGAGGGAGCCGTTTCTTGTTCAAAAACAGTCAAAAAATAGGGGTCTTTTGCGGAAAAAAAGGATGTTCGAAACCCAAAAGAATAAACGAGCGATGTCCCGGAAGCGGCCTCTGCGGGGGTCATCCAGACCCGGTTGACGCTCGTCCAGTTCAGGTTTTGGATTGGGGCTTCGGCCGCAAACCCCTCGAAAAGTGCCAAATTATTGGCCAAATTGTCGTCAGGCGTGGGCGTTTTGACCCAAAATTTGAGACGAAATGGGTCGTTCCATGCCAAATTAGCGGGTGTCGTGCCGCCCATTTTTATCAAAAAATACTGGTCGGGCTGCAATCCGACGGGCAAATTCCACATCAAAGTATCTCCAAAAATCAAATCTGGTTGTGGTTGAAAAAAACCGGTGGCCAATTTTTGGTCATTGACAAGAAATAATTGTCCGGCAGTGGCCAATTTTCCAGCGATATTTTTACAGATCAAGGCCATTTCAAAAGGATTTCCAAAAAACAAAGGTTGGATCGGTGAGACAAAAACGGCCAAATCGGTGCCAGTTGTCAAGGTTTTCAGGCCAATTTCGAGCGGCAATTGCCCGATTCCCATGCTGATCGGGGCATTTGGCTGAAAAGAAGTGCTCCCCGGCACCGAAAAAAAGAGGGTATCCGGCACACCGCTGGGCAAAATTTCGAACATCGAAAACGCCCCGGCAGAATCTGTGCTGGTAAAAAACCGCGAATTTTTGGCACCGACGGCAATGTTTCGGAGCGGCGGTTCGCCGGGGTCGCGCTGGCTGTTGGCATTTTGGTCATGGTAAACCATGCCGTGCAGGTGGGCAATTGGCAGGTCTTTTTGCGGCAATTGCCAAAGTCCCGTGCCATAAATTGGGGCGTAAAAATGGTCGGAATCGGCAAAAAATGGGTAGGTGTAAGCCCCTTCTAAATTATTCCGGAGCCGGTGGAACGTTTCACCCTTGTCTTTTGAAAAATAGATTCCATAAAAATATTGGTTGAGCAAAATGAACGAATCGTTGCCCAAAACCTCGCGTTCGAGCAAATTTTTTATCGGCAAATCCGTCCCGATTTTGTGCCAAGTCAAGCCAAAATCATCGGAACGGAGCAGCGATTTTTTGTACAAATTTGCGAGAGTGCCGCTTGCCCAAGCATAAACACTGCTGCCAGCAATGTAAAAATCCAACAACTTGCCAAATTGGCTGAACCCGACCGAGTCCCGAAACTGCCAATTTGTGCCTGTCGGCGATGTCTTCAAACGCCATTCGTCCAGTCCGGAAGCAAAAAAAAGGTTGTTGTGCGGCACTACTTTTTTGGGCGCAGGCGAGACGTCCGCCCAATTTTGCCCAAAATCGGATGAAGCGAAAGCATAGCCATCGTATTTGTCCAAAGCAAAGACGTGTTGGCCAATGGATTCAATTTGATCCAGACTGTAATAATCGAAGCCGTTTCCCACAATTTTCGCTTTTTTCCAATCCAAACTGCTCGATTCGGCCATAAACAAGCAGGAATCTGCCTTTTCCGAATTGATTCCGGCAAAAATGCGCCCGTTTTTTTGATGCGCCGAAATCACTTCTTTTCCAAGAAAAGGGAAAACCGAACCATCTGACCATGTTTTTGATGCTTTTTGAAAACGGTGAAGCCCCGCCTTACCCGCAGCGACCAACAAAACCGAATCATTGGCAAAAAGCGACTCGCAGTGGCCGCCGTGCAGGCCGTTTTGTACGCGTTGAACTTGTTTTCCTTGATCCAAAACCCGATAAGTTGTCCGGTGATCGCTGGCAAACAAGCCATCTTTCGTTTCAAAAAGCTCGTAAAAATAGATGTCCGGCAGGTCTTGTGATTTCCATTCCCATGTTTTGCCGCCATCGAACGACCGGACAATATCGGAATTGATCGTTCCCAAAAAAATGCCGCCCGAACGGGCAATGTTTGTAATCGCAAAATCAGTCCAAGATGTGTATTTCATCGGCTCCCAAGTTTGGCCATGGTCAACCGAACGAAAAGAAAAATCTTTGTTGGGTGCCGAACGATATTCGTCCACAAAAATGGTGTCGCCGTCTGCCCAGAAATTTTGTGGGACAGTTTCCAAAACTGGGATGGGAATTTTTGTCCAATTTTCGGCCTGCAAATCCGATTCGGCAATGAATTTGAATCCGCCGATGTAAACTTTTCCGTTCATCACCCGGACGGAGTACCCAAAATTGGGATCCGCATTTAGGCTATTCGGTCGCCAAATTTTTTCGCCGAACGGCAATTCCCAAATTTTCCCCGATTCCAAAAACAACAGTTTTTCTGGCAAAACAGCGAAACCGCCCGAGGTTCGGGGAGCGGGCAAGGCCACTTCCTGCCAGTCAATTCCTTGATTTTGGCTCAGAAAAAGCGTGGTTTTTTCAGTGTCGTTTGTCCAGTTCCGATGGCAGAGCACCGCCACATTTTGGCCGGAAACAAATACGCTTGCCGGCAAAAAATCTGGTTTAAAATGCTGTCCGGTGATTTCCTGCCAATTCTCGCCACCGTCCGCACTGCGAAAAACGCCCGTCGGGGTCGTGGCAAAAAGGAACTGGTCGTTCGAAACAATCTGGGAGGCCGCGCCCGCTTCGGGGCCGTTCATTTTTTGCCATTGGGCTTGACAAAAAAAGGAAATCAGGGAAAACAAAAAGGCGAGGATTGGGCGCATGGTTTCAAATTTTAAAAGATGAAAAGGCAGGTGCCAAAGTTAATCCATCCGGTGCCCAATCGGTGTTTTATTGAGCCGGGCGAAATTTTCGGGTTGAAAATATATTGATAATCAAAGGGTTAGGTTTTAAAATTGGGAAACTCATCTTTTAAAAAATCAACAGCAAGTTGACGGCCCACAAACAAAGCATCGTCACCAACGGAATCGTCAAATTATCGAAACCCGACGGCGTAAATGCCTCGGTCAAAGTCGTCGCGGCGGCCACCAAAAACGGCACGACCAAAAACAAGGCGAACGACAAATCATTTTTTTGAAAAATGACGAGCAGCGCGGCGGTCAAAAAATAAGCGATCAAAAAAAACGTGCCGGAACCCACCACCGATTTTCGCCCCGCCCCGCAACGAAACGAATAAATCGGCCATTTTCGACCGACGAGCGCGGCGGCGGGGTCGCAAAAAGCCATCACCAAAATTGGGAGGTAGAAAAAAAGCATCGGATTGAGGGTCGAAATGCCCCGGTTTCGGACGATTTCCATCAATAAAAACGACATCCAGACGGCAGCCGGGAAACACAAACTGCCCCAAGATTTTCTTTTTATTGCATTGACCGAGGGCAAAAAACAGAATTTCAAACTCAAAATCAGGATGGCCGCGAACGATGCACAAAGCAAAAGCACGTTCCAGTGCGAGGTCAAAAGCACGGGAAAAAGCAGGGTCAAAAGCCCCGTGCCGACGTGGACCAGTTTGCGGGTGTACTCTACTTTTATTTTTAAAAATCGGTACAAAATCTCCGCCGCAGCAAACAGGCAAAGGAAGGCGACGGAGAGTTTTACGGTGTTCAGGATGTCTATCATTTTTGGTCAACAATAAATTTATCGTAAAAAAAACCTCGGTCGCGGGCGGTCAATTGGGTTGAAATTTCTTCCAAAAATGTGGCGCGGCGGTCAATTTCTGAAATCCGGCGCGGCACGAGCAAATTCCAGTACGCCAATCGGCAGCCGGGATTTGCGATTTTCAAAAGTGCATCGGACACGGCGGCGAACGTCGGTAAATCCATGTATTCAAAAATATCGGACAGGTTCATCGCGTCAAATTTGCCGAATTTCTGCCCTGCATCTTGGGCAAATCCGTGAAAAAACTGGATGCGGTCGAGGCGGTTTTTTATCGTTTCAAAATTTTCAGGTTGCAAATAATCGGGCAAAAGATGGCCAAAACTTCCAGTCAAATTGTACCTCAAAATATGGTTTTTTGAAATCACCGGATTTTCGAGGTGCTGTTCTGCTTTTTTCAAAATCCGTTCGGCGACGGACGTTTCGACTTGCGCCAAAAACTGCGGGTCGCGCCCAAATTTGCCCATCACCCATCGGCTGAAAAAGATTTTGAAAAGCAATCGCCACCGCCACGTATTCCATTTTTCACGATAAAAAGTAACTTGCTCGGCAGGTGTTTTTGGTGAAAGCAGTTTTTCAACCTCGTTTTTTGAATGGATAAATGGCAGGACGCGGCGGGCGAACATTTGAAAATAGCGCTCGAACTTGCCGGAATGGATGACGCCATTTTTGAGGTCGGTGGGTTTGTTTTCCCAAAAATTTCGGGCTGCCGGGGACAAATCGTTTTTTAATTTTTTAAAAATTTCGAGCCGGTTTTCCATTTCCCGAAAACCTAAAAAGCTCAAAACTTCGAGGTAATCGAGCCGTCGGATGGCGGCCATTTTTAATTCAATTAAATGAAATTGGGCTGGGTTGAGGTCGGCGGCGACGACGATTTCGGGGTCGGTTTTTAACAATTGAAAACAATTGTCGCCCGCCGAGGCGATGCTCAAAATGCGTTTGCCGGGCGGCAGATCAAGCCCGGCAAGCAGGATTTCGGCGTCTTCCCAGACGTTTGCGTATCGGACAAAATCGAAGGAAACGGAGTCGGTGAGGTGTTTTTTCATCGCCTTAAAATTATTTATTTCTACACAAATTTGTGTAAAAATATCTGAAACTATGTAATTTTAAATATTTTTATGGACTTATTTTTATTTAAAGGCACGAATTTTCACAAAACCAGCCGCACCTCCCCCGTCGAACCATTCATTTCCACGACATCTCCCGTTTTCAAAATTTTCAAAAGCCCGGAAATTCCGACCACGCAGGGCTTGCCCATTTCCCGCGAAACGATGGCCGAGTGGCTCAGCAAACTGCCTTTTTCCACCAAAATTCCCGACGCCGTCGGGAACAAAGTCACCCAGCCGGGGTCGGTCGAGGTCGTGACCAAAATATCGCCGTCGAGCGTGGCGACTTCGGACGGGTCGCGGACGACTCGGATTTTTGCGCGAACGATGCCGGGGCAACAGCCGATTCCTTTGAGATTGGGGATTGGGGAATTGGGAAATTCGGGAATTGGTGGGGCAATTTCATCCATTTGCCGTGCGCCGTCTGCCGTCAAATTGTTTAAATAAACGATGCCGGTGGTTCGGATTCGCTCGGCGGGCGGGGGCGTTTTTTCAAAATTTTGATACTCTGATTTTCGGAGTTCGACCAATTTTTTCAAGTTGTCGGTCGTGGCCGTGCCGCGTATTTTTTCAAAAATTTCATTTTGCGTCAGGTAAAAAATGTCGCGGGGCGTCGAAATTAGGTCTGCTTCGCAAAATTTTTCGCCCATTTCAATAAAAATCTCGCGCACCGTGCCGAAACCGCGCGTCCGTTCGTACCTCAAATTTTCGCGGGCGGAGACCAAATCGCGGGCGTTTTTCAGGAAATAATTGAAAATCAGTTTTTTGAAAAATTTCCCGCGCAGTTTTTCGGCAACGACTGCCTCGCCGGAACGCCGCATTTCGAGGTCAATTTCGGAAGCATTTCCCTCGACGGTGATTCCTTGCCGGACGTAGCCTTGCACGATTTTTAGGAAAAGCGCGGGGTCTTGGCGATAAGTTATGGTTTCCAATTTCAGTTCGCCGACGGTGCGGTGTCCCCATTTTTCGAGGTATTCTGAAATTTGGAGTTCGATTTTTTCGGGCAGATTTTTACTTTGAAAAATAGAAACCAGTTCGTCAGGCGATTTTTCGAGGAAAAGTTTTTTGGCAAAATCATCATTTTGAATGTCTGTCGCCAGTCGCAAGCAACGCCGGATTGGGTCGGTAGAAATGATGTCGCGCGCGCCGCAGAGCAAATTGTTGTGGAGCGTGCCGCTTTCGTCGAGTTTGTATTTGACCACCAATTTTTGCAAAACGCCAAAATAAATCATCGCAAAAAAGTCATTGACCAGCGGTGCTTTCCATTTTTTCAACAGTGTTTGCTCGAAATTTTGGTAGAGTTGCATCAATTCCCACGCGTTTTTTTCGCGGAAATTGATTTTTGAAAATTCGGCCATCGTCTCGTTGAAGTCTTTTTGAAAGTCGCGGCGCATTTTTGGCAGGGCGCGCAAGTTCGAAAACATGATTCGAATCATGTTCGCGACCCGTATTTTTTCCTGAAAACGGGTGCGTTGCGGCAACCCAGTCAGTTCGAAACGTTCTTTTACGCCCATCATTTTTTCCATGAATTCGGCGTTCAAAGCATATCCGGGCAACATGGCAAGGGCGCGGTACCAACTCAAAAGATTGTAAAAAACACGCCCGCGCAGCAGGCCGAGCATATTTGAAAACACTTCGCGGCTGCCCTCGATTTCGCGTTCCGAGACGCCCATCATCCCCGCAAATTGGCGATAAACGGCTTCGTACATTTTTTGGATGAACGAAAAAGTGAGCGGTGAGGTGAGGCCGGGGTACGATTCGATGATGTTGGAGTTGTCCCAGACGATGGTTTCGCCGTCGTTTTTACTAGTCAGGCGGTGACTTGAAGTCGCCGCCTGACTAACCAGAGTGGTCACCGGGCGGGTTTGCAAAAGGTACAATTCATCATTTGCGAAAGCAAATTCGATGTCTTGCGGATGACCGAAATGTTTTTCGAGACGTTCGAGGGCAGCGACGATTTCCAAAATTTGCGGTTCGGCGAGGCAAGGTTTTTTCCAAAAATCGGGCGGTAAATCTTTTTCAATCAAACCCGCGCCCGTTTTTTCATCAAAAACCATCGCCGAAGTTTTCTCGGCGAGTTGGGTTTCAATTTTTTCCACACCATATATATAGGTATCGGCGTCGAGTTTTCCGCTGACCAGCCCCTCCCCCACTCCAAAAACTGCGGTGATGACTTTTTGATTCCGGTCGCCGGAAACCGGGTGCAGGCCGAACGCCACGCCTGCGATTTCGGGTTCGAGCATCTGCTGGACGATAATTGCAATGGCTTGCGAACCGGAAATTTTTTGATTTTTTCGATATTCCAAAACGCGGTCGCTTTGGCCGGACTGCCAAACATGCTTGATTTTTTCGGCCAAATTTTGCGGCGGAACGTGCAGACAAGTTTCAAATTGGCCGGCAAAAGAATGTTTTTCGCCATCCTCGGCCACGCCAGACGAGCGGACGGCGAAACGCAGGTTTTTATTTTTTTGAAAAAACGGAGCGACTTGCAAAACCTCGCTGGCTAATTTTTCAAAAAATGCCTCGTCCGGTTTTTCGGGAAAAACCTCGGCTGGCACGACAACGAACGGCGGGACGCGGAACCCGAGTTTTTGGAGTTCGAACAGGTTTTTGCCTTTCCCGCCGGGGCTGAAATCATTGGTTTCGGGCGGGGCTGTGAGTATTTGGAATGTGGTTTTCATTTTTTTGTGGTTTTAGAAATTTACATTTTTGCCAGCATCGGCCCCGCGCCGAGGCATAAATACATCGCCAAAGTCCAAATTCCCGAACTTCGTTCAATCCATTTTGCGAGCGGGTAAGTTTTGTTTTTTAAAAATAAAACGCCCGGCAAACTGCACCCGGCAAAGCAAACCAACAAAATGAAAAACACGATTTTGCCGTGCCCGGCGAACCACGCTGCAGCAAAACTGCAAATCAAAGTGGCAAAAAGTACGGCCAGCCAAAGTTTCGTGGCGCGTTCCGGGCCCATCATGGTCGAATAGGTATTGATTTCTTCGTTTTCGGGCGTGCGGATTTTTCGCCCGATTTCGAGGACGATTCCGTTCATAAATGAAACCAAAAAGAAAAAAAGCAGGCCGAGCGGCGCGGCCATTCCCCCCAAAAACCAATCCAGCCCGGAGGCGAAAATATCGACCAGCGGGATGATGACCATGTGCGAAACGACGTACCAAAACGGGCGTTTTTTGAGCCATTCGGCCACGAAAAATTCTTTTCCCATCAAAAGCATGTAGCCCATCGCGAGAAAATAGAGCCAGAACATTTTTGGGAAAAACCACGAAATCACGGCGATTTGCAGGGCGACGGTTGCCCAGCCCACGTTTTTCAGTTCATTTAAAGTGACCAGCCCGCGCGGCACAGGCAGGTGCCGGCGGTGTTCGGCATCCTCTTTTTCGTCCTTGTGCTCATCGAAAATTCGGAGGAGAAAAAACAAAGTGATGGTGATGCACACGCCTGCGGCAAATATTTTCCAGTCAATAAAACCACTTTCGCCGCGACAGAACCGGGCATAACTGACCGCCGAAAAACTGAAAACGGCAATCAAAATGCCGTGCGTCAGGAACGGGAAACGTTCTTTTTGGTAAATGAAAAATCGTTGGGGAAAAGGCCGGTTGTCCATCATTTGAAATTTTTGAGTTGCTTTTTTGCCGGAAGGCAAAATTTGAAAAATGTAGTTTTATGTAGTTCTATTTACTTTTCCATATTTTACCTTATTTTTATGTAATTTTATATTTTTTAGAATATTCTAGAATAAAACTACTTATTTTTTTCGTCCAAATTTTTTGTGCGCCATTGAAAAATGCCCTGCGGAAAGTGCTGCGGCGATCGAAATCTCACCGGCCAGCGCGACGGCTGCGCAGATTTCTGCAAATTTCCGGGCCTTGCCTGCGCCAAAACAATCCATCATTTCGAGGCATTCGCGTTGCGTCGGCAGCCCAGTTCCGCCGCCGACCGTGCCGACAATCAGGTTGGGCAACGTAACCGAAACGTACAATCCGCCATCTGTCGTCACTTGCATCCGGGTGATTCCGACGGCGGCTTCGGCGACGCAAGCCGCGTCCTGTCCTGTGGCGATGAACAGGGCGCAAAGTCCGTTTGCGACGTGACCTTGCGCCCCGATTGCACCGGATTGGATGACACCGATGGTCGAGGCTTGCCAATATTCGGCCATCATTTCGGGGGTGGTTCGTAAAATTTGGGTGACGATTTCGCGGGGCAAATGGACTTCGGCGGCTACTTTTTTGCCACGCACGTTCGAAAAACTGAGCGCAGTCGCTTTTTTATCGCCAGAATAGTTGCTTTCGATAAACCAGTGCGCCGGTTTGACGGGCGAGTTTGCGATCAAATATTGGCAAATGGCATCGGTGCAGAGCGTGACCATGTTTTGCCCCGAGGCATCGCCGGTCGTATATTCAAAAGTGAGGATAAGTTGGTTGCCTTCGATGGTGCTTTTCACGTCTTCGAGGCGTGCAAATCGGCTGTGCTCGGCGATGATTCCGGGCATCAAATCGCGCTGCATCAGTACCCAAGAAATGAAAGTGCCGAGTTCGGCGATGTCGTGGAATTTGAAAATCGGACTGCGCTGCACCCCTTCGATCAGACAAATCGAAGTGATGCCGCCAGCCATCCGGCTTGCCCGCGCTCCCCGATCATAAGATGCGACCAGCGCACCTTCGCTCGTGGCGAGCGGGACGAAAAAATCGCCTCGCGCGGCTCCACCTATTATATGTAGCGGCCCAATGACGCCAACCGGGACTTGTGCCATGCCGATGTAGTTTTCGATGTTGCCGTGCAGGCTTTCGATGTCGGTGAGTTGGTTTTGCCCGGTCAGATGCTCGAAACGGATGTTTTTTTCGGCCAAAAAATCGAGGCGGGCTTGCACATTTTCGGCATTGGTTTCACCAGTCGGCAGGCGTTCGACGGGCAATTTGCCGGGCGTTTTTGCGCGGATATCGGCAATCAGTTTTTCGGCATCGGGGATGAGGTTGTAAAAGCGGATGGCACGTTCGGAAGAGTTTGGCATAATTTAAATTGACGGCGGACGGCAGTCGATGGACGGCTGGCGGCCACGCGATTTTCATTTGATGAGAGAATTTTGGGCGAAGATGGATTAGCCAGATGAATTTTTTAGGGTAATTATTCAAATCAAAAAAAGGTAACTGGAACAGTTTACTTAGTTTTATATAATTCTATATAGTTTTATGGAAAATTATTTTTTAGGAGAAATATTTTTATATAAAAATCCATACTTTCATGTAGAACTATACATTTGTGCGGTTCAAACCTCTAAAAATTCATCACTAAACACTGAATAAAATGATTCTTGCAGTTACCAATTTGAAAGGCGGCGTGGGCAAAACGACTTTGACGACCAATATCGCGGTCGGTTTTGCGCACCGCGGCTACAATGTTTGTATCGTGGATACCGATCTCGGCCAACAATCTTCGATGGAGTGGGGCGGAAACCGGGATGAAAACCTGCCAAAAGTGCCGGTTTACGGCATTCAGGCAAAGCAATTGAACAAGGACGTGGCCGAATTGGAAAAACGGTTCGACCTCGTGGTAATTGACGGGACGCCGCAAATTGACGAAATCGCAGACCGCACGATTTTGGCGAGCGATATTTTGATCATTCCGCTGACGCCGAGTTTGTACGATTTTCGAGGATTCGAGCGGTTTTTGGAGCGGTACGAAAAAATCAAGGACACGAAAGCTGAAATCGGGCGGCGGGTCGAAGCCTACGTTTTGATGAACCGGGTGAACGAAACGGCCAACGTGACGAAAGAAATCGAACAGGCTTTGGCGAGTTACGATGTGAAAAAATTGGAAAGCAAAATTGTGCACCGCGTGGCTTATGTCGATTCGGCGAGCGAGGGAAAAGGCGTGACCGAATACCGCGACCCGAAAGCCAAAGCCGAAATCGAAAAATTGGTGGACGAACTTTTGGTTTTGATGACTAATTTTAAGTAAAACTATATAAAAATGCTGCTTTCTATTTAAAACTATATTTTTCTACATAAAAAGATGTAGTTCACTGTATTTTTACATAAAATTACTTGCCGAAAATTTCCAAATCACCCGTTTTAGAATTTTTGAACAGGTCGAGTTTGAAGTTTGGCTTATCTAATTTTTAATCTAAAAAAATTTGTCTGGAAAAATTAGGCGTTGGAAGTTCTAAAAAATAAAATCGCTTAAAATCAGAATAATCCAATCGATGAAAAAACTCCAAAAACCAAATTGCCTTAATTTCAAGTAAAAGTAAATAATTTTACGGTAAAATATTTACTTTTATTTATTTCTATATAAAAATATTCCTTTTTAAATACTTTTACTTATGTCTGGAAAAAAACCAATCCTTCCAAAAACTTCCGTTTTGCCAAAAACGAGTGCCCCGATTCCCGAATCTGAAAAAAAAGTGGTGGAAGAAGAAATTGCGCTGCGCAACATTCGGAAACGCGACCGGAATGCCGGGGCGGGCGTCCACAAAACGACGATTGAAATTCCCGGAGAATATTACACGCTTATTGAACAAGAATTGTCCGACAATTATGAGACGTTTAAAGGTTTCATCATGCGGCTGGTGAAAAAGCATTTTGATGAAAAGGGTAAATAGTGGATAGTTTTTACGGAGTTTCATGTAAAACTATATAATTCTACGGGTCGCAGCGCACGGCGGCAAAAAATCTATCCTGTTTTTTTCCTTTTAATTTTGATTGGCCAAATTGGAAAACCAAACACCTTTTCAAAAGTGTTTGGTTTTCTAATTTGGCTTTCTTTTTGGGAAGCATCAACATCAGCAAAAAAAT
Source organism: Saprospirales bacterium (assembly GCA_031398055.1). Classification (GTDB taxonomy): domain Bacteria; phylum Bacteroidota; class Bacteroidia; order Chitinophagales; family Saprospiraceae; genus M3007. The sequence goes on from JANNMS010000029.1 coordinate 35,141, forward strand.
TTGTTTGATGATGTTTAAGTTTTTAAAAAACAGTTTAACCTTTTTAATGTATTTCAACCGCCACAACGTTTTCATTTTCAACAAGTTACGCCATTTTTTATCACCATTTGCGGGGTTAAATATCACCATTTGCGGGGTCAGTTATCACCATTTGCGGGTTTAAGTATCACAAAAAGCGGGGTGTGTTATCTCAATTTGCGGGGTCAACTATCTCAATTTGCGGGGCGTCTATCACAAAAAGCGGGTTGAAATATCACAAAAAGCGGGAAACCCATTTTACATTTGCCCACTAAACTTTTGAATCATGCGCAGAAGTCTCGAAGATATCAAGCAAAACAGGGGCGACCTTGTCATCATCCGAAAAACGAACGACCTGATTGAGGCTCGTTATAAAATGTCGATGTGGGAAGTGCGGGTTTGGGATAAATTCTTGTCGTTGATGCGGCATGAAAAGGAAATCGGCGACGAATACAAGGTTGAAATCAACGAAATCATCCGAAATTACCAGTTGGAGGGCGACAAACGGGCGTTTCAACGGATAATTCAGGCCGCCCACAGCCTTCAAGACAGATATATTACGGACTCGGCGATTTCGCGGGACGAGTTGCGGCACTTGCGCAGCCACGTTTTTGCTTCGATTGAGGTGGTAATTACCCGGAACGGCGACAGTCATATTCTTTTCGAGGTTCCGAAAAAATTGAAGCCAATTTTAAAAGCAAACCGCGAGCGGTACAAGGATTTTTTGCTGGAAAATTTTGTGGGGATGTCCAGTTTTTACTCAAAAAGGATGTACGAAATCCTGAAACAGTACGAATTTATCGGTCACCGCGTGATTTTGGTGGACGACCTGCGCAACGTATTGGCCATCGGCGAGGACGAATATAAATTGTACGGCCACTTCAAAAAACGGGTCGTTGAAAAGGCGCAAGAAGATTGCGCGCGCTGCTCGGACATCACTTTTGACTTCGAAGAAGTGAAAAAGGGTAGGGCGGTACATTCCCTGAAATTTATTATCCACTCAAATGCACCGCGAAAAATGGCACGTTTGGCCTTGGCGGCGAGCGGTTCGCCTGCGGAACGGTTTCCCAAAAATCGAAAAAAAGGGTACAACGGCCCTGATTTATTCAGCCAAGCGATTGAAATTTTGCCAGAATTGGGGCAATTGCCCGAAATCACGCCGCACGAAGAGGTGTCGGTGAACCCACTTTTTTTGAAATTTTTCACCAGATTAAACGAATGGTGGGGCCTGGAAGACGAGGAATTTACCCGCCGATTGGACGGAAAAACTGCCGACGAAATCGAAAACGCCATCGCATTTACCAAAGAAAGGATAAAAGCGGGCAAGGCTTTCAATCCGGCGGGTGTGTTTTTGGATGCCTTGTCGAAAGGCCACAAAACGCCCGAACAAATCCGCGAAGCCAAAGAAATTGCCCAAAAACAACGGGCGGCGGAGCGTGAACTGCACATCAAAAAATTGGTGGAAGACTACGACAAACTGCTCGAACAATACGCAGCCGGCATCCGAGAAACGGTGCGGAACATTACTTCCGAGACCCCCGAAGTCACCGAAGAAGTGGTGCGCGAGATAAAAACTTCGCAAAGTATTTTGGGAAATAGGCAAATCAAAACCTATTCGGTCGAGGAATTTCGGAAAGACCCGGTGCTGCGGGGCATGGTGATTTCAGCGATTATGGAAAAATTCCCGGAACGTTTTCAGTATTTGCGGGAAGAAATTGCGCCGGCGGTCGAGGCGGCGAAGGCGAAGGTTTTGGCGATCGAACCGGGGCATCATTTTCAGTAGTTTACTTTTCAAATTTCAAATTAAATATTTCAAATTTCAAATTGAAAAATATTTTCTAATTTGAAATTTGAAATATTTAATTTGAAATTTGAAAAGATTATTTGACCACCAAACTCGCTGTCCGCCACCCATCTCCAATTTTTACCAACAAAAAATAAACCCCCGCCGGCCACTCCGCCACCTCGATTTTTAGCAATTTTTCACGGTCAAAAATTTTATCAAAAACCAAACGACCCGCCGCGTCGGTCGCCCGGATTCCTGAAATTCCGGCAGGCGAATCGGTTTCAACAAAAAATTCGCGGTCGGCAGTGTTTGGGTAAATTTTTACAGTACCGAAGTTTTCCCTGCTGTTTTTGGTTGAAATGAGGCAAGAATCAATGACTTCTGCGGTTTGGCTGGCGGTGCAGCCGTTCAAACCGGTGGCGATGACCGTGTAATTTCCCGGTTTTTCAACCAAAACAGGCTCGTTCGGCGGCCAACCGAATGTCTGCCATGCAAAAGTGACGTTTGAATTGGGTGAAAAAGGCGTCAAAATGGTGGTCGGCGAATCGCAAGTCAGGATGGTTTTTCCCAAAATTTCGAAAACGGGCAAGGCTTTGTCCTCGGTCACGGCGATGGTTTGGCTGCTTTTGCAACCATTTTGGCCGGTGGCGACGACCGTAAAATTTCCGGGCGACGAAAAATTCCCGTTGCCATTTTCCCATGCAAAAATGACGTTTGGATTGGGCGAAATGGGCGTCAAAATGGTGTTCGGAAAAGCACAGGTCAAAACGGTATTTCCCAAAGTTTCGAAAACCGGCGGGGTAAGATTAGCCAAAACGGTGATGATTTTGCTTGCAAAACAACAATTTTCCGAGTCGAAAACCGAAAAAGTGTAATCTCCCGGTACGGTGGCCGTCGCGGTTTTTTGGGTGCTCGAAAAACCGCCCGGGCCGCTCCACAAAAAAGTCGCGCCCGGCGTGGTTGAATTTCCAAAAAGGGTGGCCATCGGCTGGTCGCAGGTGATTTCGCCGGACGACGAGGCGGAAATTTGCGGCAGCGAAATATTTTGGTTGACCAAAATTTCGCGTACCCGAAAACACCCGGTTGCCGTGTCGGTGGCCGTGAGTTGGTATTTTCCAGGAAAATTGACAAAAATATCGCCGTCCGACGAGGTGTAATTATTTGGTCCAGACCACGAAAAAACGAGTCCGGCGGGCTGGTTTTCAATCAAAATATTTGCTGACGGCGAGCAGCAACTCAAAATTCCAGCCGACAAATCGAAGTCCGGCGCACCGCTGCCAACGGTTCCGACCAGCACCGAATCCATTGATTTACAACCATTTGACGAAGTCGCCGACAAAAAATACCAGCCCGGATCTTGAATTACTGGCATCGAATCGGTGCTCGAAAAACCAGTCGGGCCCGTCCATTTCCAAATCGCGGGCGAGGGCTGGACAATTGCCGAAATTTGAAAAGATTGGACATGACAGCCGTCAAAATTTTGGGTCGGAAAACTGATTTTCGGCTGCTGGCCGAAACTGATTGAAATCGTGTCGGCAACCGTGCAAGTCGTCGCGCCGGAACTTGCCGAAACTTTCAAAATGTATTTACCCGGTTGATTTACAGTGATTTGCGAACCCGTGCCGAGCAATTGACCTTGCCCGTCGAACCATTTTTTGACGCCTTGCGACGGCACGGAATTCAAAACCAAATTTGAGTTTTGGCAAAAAACGGTGTCATTTACCAAAATTTCCGCCATCGGATTGAAAACCAAAAGTTGCCCGGTGACCGTCGAATCGCAGCCCTGCCACGACTGGCAAGTGACTTGAAACGGCCCCGGTTGGTCAATTTTTTGACCGCAAATCGAAATGGAATCTCCAAAACAAATGGATTTCGGCTGCAAAACTTTAATAATAGGTGGCTTGACGATGCATTGTTGCCGTACTAGGCTATCGCAACCCAACCACGATTGGTAAACAAATTGATTGAATCCGTTAAAGCAATCGCCCCCTGCATCTTCAAAACAATAAGTAATCGGCGGCAAATTGGTCGGCGGGATGGGCGTGACGGTCACGACTCTGCAAATTTGTTTCGGCTGAGCGCAGCTGTTTGCTACCTGCACACATACTTGGCCGCTGGAACTTCCGAAAGTGATGTCCACTTCCCGGCCATTTTCGGCGGGCAAAATTTCGAGCGGCGGCACTTGACCATTGATTAACGCGCCGGGCGGGGCATTCCAAACGTAAATGCCCGCGCCCGAAACGGGCGGAATTTGATATTTTACCGTTGCGCCGGGACAAACGACGGTCAATCCTTGCATGGGGCCGGGGTTTCCGAGCGGCGGGGGCGACACCGCGTTTGGCGGGTCGACGGTCAAATTGAATTGACACTGGTCGCCCGCAAAACCGTCAATCACCAAAAAATAATTGTGGCCAGGAATCATGGAGTTCACGGAAATTACCGCTGGGGTATCTGCGAAGCCCGAACCACCAACAAAACAAGCAATTGGAATGCTGCCGCAATTTTCTATCAATGCAATTTGCACCCCATTTCCATCCGTGCAATTGGTTGCGAGCGCGGTAAAAGTGGCTGAACTGGCACCAGCGACGAAGCCGAGCCACTGTTCATTTTCAATCGTTCCGCAAAAACCAGGCACGCTGCCAGCGGTGTATCCGGCGGTTGTGCTGTTGATTCCATCGAAATTGCAATAAATGCAGGCTTCCGAGCAGTTGTCGGCGGGCGGGAAAAAATTGGACGGGCAGGGTGGGGGGAGTTGGGCAAAAATTTTTGCAGCGAAAAAAATGAGGCAGACCAGGGTGGGGAAAATTGACTTCATCGTTCTGATTTTTTTGATGATTGGATAATCCAGGGTAGACCTTTTTTGCAGGAAAATCGCTGTTCGGGCGAGGTAAAATGTCGGAATCAGAATTTTCGGGATTTTAGGATTTTCAAAATTAGCAGCATTTTGTAAATCCTAAAATCCTGTAAATTCTGATTTGGACTTTAAATTTTTACCAAAAAACTCGCGCCCTCCCCCGGTTTTGAAATAACGGAAATCGTGCCTTTGTGCAAGTGCATAATCTGCCGGCACAAACTCAAACCGATGCCCGAACCCTCGGATTTGGTGGTGAAAAAAGGCACAAAAATTTGCTCCAAAAGTTCGGGCGCGATGCCCGGGCCGTTGTCCGAAACAGCGATGACGCAGGAGCCTTCCTCGTTTTTGAAAAAGGAAATTTTTACTTTTCGATGGTCTTGTGGGTTGTTTTCGGTGGCGGCGAGGGCGTTTTGCAACAGGTTTATCAAAACTTGTTCGAGCAGGGCGGGGTCGGCTTGGATTTGGAGATTTGGCGATTGGTTGATTTGGAGATTTGGAGATTTGGTTGACCAATTTTTTTCCAAAACCACATTTTTTTCCAAAAAAACAGGCGCGACGAGGGCGCAGATATTTTCCAAAAATGGCTGGACTTCGATGGCCTGAAATTTTGGTTGCGGCACTTTCGTGAGTCGTCGGTAGGATTCGGTGAATTGCATCAGGCCGTCCGCCCGGCGACCGATGGCGGAAACCGCAATCTGGATATCGTCGGTGTGCTCGGAGGCGTCAGGCTGGCGCAGCAAATCGGAAGTGGTGGCAGCCAGCGAGACAATTGGCGTGGCGGAATTCATGATTTCGTGGGTCAAAATGCGAATCAGTTTTTGCCAAGATTGAAGTTCTTGCTCTTCCAATTCGTTGTGGATGTTTTGCACGGCGAACAAATTCCAGGTCGCGTCCTGCATTTTCAGGACCGAAACGCGCAGCGAAAGTTGCAAAATATCGCCTTCGGAAATGATTTTGACCAGCCGTCGCTCGCCCGGTTGGATTTGGTCGAATGCCTCGCCGAGAGCCGGATCGAGCCGCGAAAGCATTTCGCGGTTGTGCAAATGGCTTCGGTGGAGGAGTTTTTGGAGGGCGCGGTTCATCAAAATCGTCTGGTTTTTTTCATCAAAACAAATCAATCCCGTGTCCACATGCTCAACGATGGTTTGGAGATATTGAAATTGCGCTTCTTTTTGGGAACGGATGCTGCGGAATTTGTCGGTCACGACGTTGAACGCGCCGTGCAAATTGTCGAACGCCGCGTCTTTTTCGGCATCGGAATAGGTCGCGGCGTAGTCGTCGTACCGAATATTTAACAAAAATTGGGCGACCTCGCGGTTTGTTTTTTCCACCAAACGATACAAACTGAACAAAATCAAAACGCCTGCCATGCCGCACAAAATGGCCATCGGCAAATTGCTCGTCGCTGTTTGATTTTCCATTTTTGAAAAAATATCGGAAAAAGCAAACACCCCGGCGAGGCAGCCGGCGAGGAGCAGGACGTGGGCGAAGATTTTTGTTTTAAAATGTCGGAACAAGATTGGGATATTGAGATATTGAAGATATTGGGATATTGGGGGTGGGCAAAAGTGCGAAGGTTTTGGGTGAAAATCTGAAGCATCCATTTCATGCAATTTGAAATTGCACAAAAAAAGGGTGGTCGAAATATTTCGACCACCCCAATGAACCAAGTGAACAGAGAAAACTCAATTGACTTTTACCACTCAATCAATTGGTTTTCACAACTTTAAGCGTAGTGATGGTTGTCTCCTCGGTGTCCATGATTTTTACAAAAAAGACGCCGGTTGGGAGCATGTAGGTATTGATTTCCGTGTTGGATGTGCCAGCCGCCCAGTTCGATTCGAGTACTTCACGACCCGTGATATCGAACATTTTTACTTTCAAATCTTGTGTTGGAACCGCTCCGCTCGTCAAATTCAAAAGATTTGAAAATGGGTTCGGTGCGGCAGCAAAAGCCATCGTTTCGATTTCATTTCCCCTCGAATTTGCAGCAGGTTTCGCAGCGGGGACGCTGACCGTGATGCTTGCGGTGCAATTGTTTTTATCTTTTATCGAAAAAATGTAGGAGCCAGCGACCAAATTTGTGAAAACCGGATTGCTGCCAAAAGCCGCAGCGCAAGGCGCACCGAGGCATTTTTGATAACGATAAATGTTCGGAGCGGGAAATTGTGTGCCACCTGCTCCAGCGACTGTCACTTTGTATTTTCCATTGGCAAGTTGCACGATGGAAACGAGGCTGATGCCCAAAACTGCAGGGTCAACGATGGTCACGGCAGCAGTTTTGGTGCAACCTGCTCCATCCGTCACGACGAGTGAATAGGGGCCGGCGGCCAAATTTGAAATGGCCAGAGCCGTCGCGCCGTTGCTCCACAGATATGATTTTGGCGTAACGCCTCCGGTGGAAGTGCCAGTTGCCGTGCCGTTGATTTGTCCGTTGCACAAAATATTGGTCGAAGTGGCGGCCAAAGTGAGCGTCGAAGCCGAAGCGACGACCGTCGAAGCTGAAGCGGTGCAGCCTTTCGAATCGGTCACGACAACCGAATACGTGCCGGGTGCGAGGTTCAAAATGGAAGTTCCGGTGCCGCCGTTGCTCCACAAATAGGTTTTTCCGCCCGTGCCTCCGGTGACTGCGGAAGTGACTTTGCCGTTCGTTGCGGTTGGGCAAGCAGCGGCGGTCGGGGTCAAAGTGACGGCGAGCGGGATTGGGTCGGTCAAAGTTGCCGTTCCCATCGTGGTGCAGCCCAAAGTGGTGCTCGTAATTACAACAGAATAAGTTCCTGCGGCGACGTTCGAAAGTATTTTGGTGGTCGCACCATTACTCCAAAGATAAGAATATGGAGCGACGCCATTTTGTGCATTGGCCGTGATTTTTCCGTTTGCCTGCCCCGGACAGCCAGGTTTGATGTAGGCAAATGAAACGGTGAAACCAACCGTTTGCCCAGTGACGGTGGCGGAAAGTGATTTTGTCAAACCTTGTCCGTCGGTGATGACCACCGAATAAACACCGCTCGAAATGCCTGTCAAATCTTGGGTCGTCGCGCCATTTGACCACAAATAAGTGTACGGCGGCAAACCGCAAGTTGGGTTGATATCAATCGCGCCGGACGTGCCGCCGCAATCGGCATTTGTAATGGAAACGACTGTCCCGGCGAGCGGGTCGTCGACAACCAAATCGCAGTTGTCATCAATGGTGTTGCAAACTTCGGTTGCGCCGGGGTAAACCGCGCCGTTCGAGTCGTTGCAATCGGTGTTGTCGGAAACATAACCAGCGACAGTTACATAGCAAGAATTGATGCTCGAAGCAGCATTTCCAAAACCATCACCATCGGTATCGGCGTAAAAAACAGAGGTCGCCAGACCTTCGTCGGTTGCCAAATCGCAGTCATCGTCAATCGAATTGCAAGTTTCGGTTGCGCCGGGATAAATGGCGTTGTTCGCGTCGTTGCAATCGTCGCTGGTGTTTGCATAACCCGAAACGGTAGCCAAGCAGCCGGTAATTGCACCTGCTGGAACCCCAAAACCATCTCCATCGCCATCGGGATACAAAGTAAACAGCGCCAAACCATCATCGGCAACCAAATCGCAGTCGTCGTCAATCGAGTTGCAAAGTTCAGTGGCACCTGGATAAATGGTATTGTTCGTGTCATCGCAGTCCGTGTTGTTGGTGGAATATCCAGCGGTCGCGGTCGGGAAGTAGCTTTGGGTCGGTGTCGTGGAACCATATCCGTCTCCGTCCGCATCCACGTAATAGCTGGTCATGCTCGATTTGACCAATGTAAAATTGAAGTTGTTGCTGATCCCGGTAGTTGTTTGGTTGGCATGTGACCAGAAAATATTTGTCGGCGAGGCGGGTTGTTTAAAAAGACAAACGATGCCTTGGGAACTGATCGTTGGTGTGATTTGGGTCCAAGATGTCCCGCCGTTTTCCGTGTAAAAAAGATTACCTTGGGTGCTGACCATGAGGCCTTTGGTCGCTGTCAAAAACTTCATGTCGGAGATAAAATTGGTCGTGCCCGACGGCATATCTACCCAACTTGCGCCGCCGTCAATTGATTTGAAAAATTTGCCGCTCGCACCTGCCGTGTAGCCCGTGTTGGCATCTGCAAACCAAACATCGCTGAGTGCTGTGGTCAGTGCGCCCGGAAGTGCGACCAAAGTCCAAGTTGCACCGCCGTTGGTCGTGCGGAGCGTTTTTCCAGATGCACCGACGATCCAGCCGTTGTTGGCATCTACGAAAAATACCGAATTGAAGGTGATGGAGGGGGTGGGGGGGAGTCCACTTGTTTGGATGGTCCAAGTTGCACCGCCATCGGTGGTTTTGTTGATAGAGGCCGATTGACCGACCGACCAGCCGATCAAGGGATTAACAAAAAACACATCGGATTGAGCAGTGGCTGCCGAGGCCAAAGGTGTGGCTACCCAAGTTGCACCGCCATCGGTAGTCCTGATCGCAGGCGTAAGTGCGTTGTAATCACTGCCAACTGCCACGCCGTTCAATGCATCCGTGAAAAAGATGGAGCCGAAATAGACTCCAGTCGCAGGAGATTGCTGCAAAGCCCAGGTTGCCCCGCCGTCGGTGGTTTTCATAATTCTGCCACCATCGCAGGCGGCGTAGCCAATTGAACCGTCCACAAAAAAACCGTCGGTTGCATTCCAGCCTTGTCCACCGTTCAATTTGGTGTAAGCCCCGGTCGTTGCGTCAATTTTAAATATTAAACCAGTGCCACCTGAGACATAACCTGTTCTTCCTCTAAAAGAGATGCTCGCCAATCCGCCACCGGAGTAACCACTGCCAGTGGTGATGGGCGTCGTAAAAAGTGTATCGTTTGACCAAGTCACTCCGGCATCCACAGATTTCCGGATGACCGAGCGGCTCGGAATCGAAGTGGCGCAATAAATTTTAAAAGAGTCTTGGGCGAAAACCTGGAAATTGGTGCCTACCGCAAAGTTTGCCGCCGCGTTCAAAGTCCAAGTGGTACCGGCATCGTGGGTAGCCCAAAGTACGCTGGCGTTCGCACCAATAAAACCGTTCAAGTTGTTGTAAAAATGGACGGATTTGAGCGACATATTGGTGCTGGATATGGTCGTGACCGTCCAAGATGCCCCACCGTTGACGGTTTTTAGGAATTTTCCACCTGATCCATTGATGAGGGCCGCCGAACTCAGACCGCCAATGATGCATATTGTATCCGAGCCTAATGTCTGCATGCTCGACAAACCTGCATAATAGGTCGTCGTGCCCGAAGTATTCAAACCGGCAAGCGAAAATGCAGTAGAAGTCGTGTTGGCCACCGTACCTGGCACCGAGGTCAAAGTGAAAGGCAAGTTGTTAAAAGGCGTCCAAGTGGTGCCGCCGTTTATCGTTTTGAGTACCAAAGGTGCATTGGCGATGCCTGAGCCACCGCCACCGGCGGTGGCATACGCTACCGTAGTGCTGACTGCCACGACCCCGTTGACAGAAAACGTCGTGCCACTGGTCTGATTGACCCAAGTCAAACCGCCATCAGTGGTTTTCATGATACGACCGCTGCTGCCCACGACCCAGCCCGTGCTTGCATCGGCAAACGAAATGCCCAAAAGTTGGGCGACCACAGGTGCCGGATATTTGCCAGCGTGCCAAGTGGTGCCGGCGTCATCGGTCAACATAATGGAACCGCCGATCGCAGTGATGGCTACACCGTGCGTGGGGGTGGGGAATGCCACAGTTTGCACTGCTTGGTTCATCGCGCTGAAATCCATTTGTTGGGAAGATGCAAAGAGAGGCATCAATCCCAAAAAGAGATAGATTAACTTTTTCATTATAGAAATTTAAGTTTGAAAAAAAATGGAGAATTTGGAATGTCCACTGTGCTTTCGGGACATCAAACATGGTTATGTATTGACCGCACACCGAAATTTCAGGCACGGACAAAAAACCTGACAAATTCCAATTTTGCCATAATTGATAGTTTGAATGCAATCTGTCCGGGCTTTGTCCGGGTTTTTCAAAAAGAAAATTACTTTTGTCACACAATTCCTGCCATCCAATCTGTTTTGATGCGAAGTTTTTACCTCGGTTTTTCAATTTTCATCGTCCTTTTTTTTGAATTCGGCTGCCAAAAACCCAGCCCGAAAAACGCAATTGCTTTGCCTTTTTCGAAAGAAAAAATCATGTCGCTCTCCCCGCAGGCACTTTTTGAAACGGCCAAAATCCTCGATCCGCCCGAACTGATCGACTCCGCTTTTCAAACCGTCATCCAAAATCACAGCGACCGCGAACAATTTGAAATCCTCCTGCCGTACCTCGTTTTTTACGATTCTCTGCGGGGCGAAGAGCCGTCGCCACAGGTTTTTATCTTGCAAGCAAAAGCACGGTTTTATCTGTTTTTGGGAAAATTGGACTCCTCGGATTTGTTGTACCGCCAGTCGCTGCCCATTTCAAAAAACCTAAAATATTTGAACGGGGAAGCACAGGCACAGTATGGCTTGGGCATGAATTCGCATTATCGAGGCGAGTACGCCAACAGTTCCAAATTTTTCGCCGATGCAAAATATTCGTACCAATTGGCGGGCGATTCGGCAGGGGTCAACCTTGTTGAAATCGGGGAGGCTGGCAATTTTTACAGGAACAAACAATGCGATTTGACCTTGCAAACCGCAAAAACCGCAGCCCGTTGGTTTGCAAAACAAAAAGACTCGCTCGCTTTGGCCAATGCTTTCAACCTCGTTGCGCTCGGTTTTGAATGTCGGGGCGCACTGGATTCCGCCAATTTTTACCACCAAAACGCGCTCGTTTTGCGCTTGTCCAGAAATGATTTTCAGGGTGCCGGGGAAAGCATGAACAATATTGCGGTGTTGAAAATGCGGGCAAAAAAATATGACGAGGCCATCGGTTTTTACAAAAACGCCATCGAATTGGTGGAAAAAACAAAGGACAAAACCAACGTCAGCATGCTCCGCAGCAACCTCGGACGGAGCTACCAATACGTCGGGCAGTTTGAAAAAGCCGCCCAACTTTTCACCACCGCTTCCGAAGAACTCCGCGCCGCTGGGCAATTGGACGCCGCCGCCTACAACCTCGAACGCCTCGCCCAACTTCAAAGTGAAACCGGGAATTTCAAACTTTCCCTCCGGTATTATTTGGATAGCAAAGCCCTGCGCGATTCTTTTCTCGAAAAACAAAGCCATGATTTTGTCCAAAAATTGGCCGCCGCACAAAATGAAAGCCGCCTCGCGCAGTTGGCCGTCCGGCAAAAAAACATCCGGTTGACCGTCGTCATTTCTTCGGCTGCCGTCGCGTTCATCGCTTTGACCCTGTTTTTTTGGTTTTTTCGCCTCCGCCAAAAACAAAAACTGCTCGCCGGCGAACGAAAACTGATTGATTTGCAGGAAAAAGAAAAAGTGAAAGACCTCGAACTGGCGCGCCTCGAACTCGCCATCGGGCAAAAACGCCTCGACGAAACGTCCTCGAAACTGGCGGAAAAAACAAATTTGGTGGAAGAATTGACTGCCATTTTGGCGCAACACCGGGCATTTGGCGTTGCCGCCTCGCGAGAGGTCGAACGTTCGCTGACCAATTTATATGGTATGCAAATCTTGACCAACGACGACTGGAAAATTTTCAGAAACCAATTTGAACAAACCAATCCCGGCATCATCCAACAAATCAAAAACCATTTCCCCGAAATTTCCGACGCCGAACTGCGGCTCGTTTTGTTGCTAAAAATGGGCATCCGCTCCAAAGAAATCGGCGTGATGCTCGGCATTTCGACCGACAGCGTCAGCAAAACGCGGCATCGGCTGCGGCGCAGATTGGGGCTCGGGGAAAGCGAAAAATTGGAAGAGTTTATTCAACAGATTGATTAAATACCTTGTACTTTTACCCAAAACAACGAGTAAACTGGCAACTTCATGCTTCAATTTGACCCAAACGGCTATCTGATACCCCCAGAAATCATCGAAACGACTTTGGCAGATTTTGAAAAAACATTTTCAAACAACTACCACCGCTCGATGCTGTTTCAAGGTTACCTTGATTTTATTTTGGAACTGAAACGGTGGCAACCCAAAAAATTTGTCCAATGGGTGAACGGTAGTTTTACGACCACCAACCCGCAGCCCAACGATATTGATATCGTGACTTTTTTGCCTTTCGACCTAAAATTTATGCAAGACGAATTTTATGTCGGGGTGAAAAAGAATTTTCGGCGGCGGGGTTTGGATTGTCATTTTGTACCTGTTTATCCAGAAACACATCCCATGTTTTTTCGGTTTGAACAAGACAAAATCCAGTGGTTTCTAACTTTTTCAAGCGACAGAAATGGCACTGAAAAAGGATTAATTCAACTCAATTTTTAAAAAAAAATGGAGGCTCAAATCATTCAAAAATCTGAAAAAACGACCGACGCAACGCCCGAAACAACTTGGTTGCGCCCAATCGTACACACGATAAAAACATTAGCCAGAATTGGGGAACACATCAAATTTCATCAATCTTACCCCGAACCCGATGACATTTCAATCGGAGAATGGCAAGAAGTCCGCGCCGACCTCACCCGGCAACTCGTCGAAATGCTCGCCGAGGTCGGGGTAAAATTGCAAATCCCAGCCGAAGCGGCTTGAAAATTTTGAACGACCGGGCAGCGTGTGCTGCCCGGTCGTTTTGTTTCTGGGATGATTTTGGATAAAAAAAACAACCCAATTTTCCAACCTTTGCCACTCAAAAAATCACCGAAAAATATGCAGCACAACATCGTCGGCCACCAAATTTTCACAAAATCCACCGAATCCATCGCCGGTTTTGACCCTGCGACCCGTCAATTTTTGCCCGAAAAATTCCCCGTCGCTACTTTTGAAATGGCCGATTTGGCTTTGCAAAAAGCGACCGCTGCGTTCCATATTTTTGGAAAAATGCCCGGCAAGCAACGCGCCATTTTCCTGCGTGCCATCGCCGAAGAAATTGAAAATCTCGGCAACTCGCTCATCAAAAAAGCGATAGCCGAAACCGGACTGCCCGAGCCTCGGCTGGTTGGCGAGCGCAGCCGGACCGTCGGCCAACTTCGGATGTTCGCACAACTTTTGGACGAGGGCAGTTTCGCCGAAGCTGTCATTGACACCGCGCTGCCCGACCGCCAACCGCTGCCGCGTGCCGACATCCGCCGGGTGCTCGTGCCGACAGGGTCAGTGGTCGTTTTTTCGGTCTCGAATTTTCCGTTGGCCTATTCGACGGCGGGCGGCGATGTCGCTTCGGCACTCGCTGCGGGTTGTCCGGTGATTGTCAAAGCGCACGAAAGTCATCCCGGAACGCACGCGCTCGTCGCCGATGCCGTCCGGGCGGCTGCCGAAAAAACGGGGATGCCCGACGGTGTTTTTTCATCGCTTTTTGGGCGCGGTTTTGCGCTCGGCAAATATTTGGTGGAGCATCCTTTGACAAAAAATGTGGCGTTCACCGGTTCGCAGGCCGGTGGCCGTGCGCTTTTTGACATGGCTGCAGCGCGACCTGAACCGATTCCGGTTTTTGCAGAAATGAGCAGCACGAACCCCGTTTTTCTGTTGCCAGAAAAAATTTCGGCAAATTCTGAAAACGTCGCCCGGCAACTTGCCGCTTCGATAAATATCAACGCGGGCCAATTTTGCACCTGCCCAGGCCTGATTTTTTTATTGGAAAATGCCGACACCCCGCAGTTTTTGGAGAATTTGAAAACGGCTTTCGCCACTTTTGCCCCGGTGACGATGCTCAACCCCGGTATTTTTCAAAATTTTGAAAAAAAGAAAACTGACGCGCTTGCTGAAAAAACAGTTTCCACCGAATTTGCCGCGACCCGCGACTCGGAAAAATTATCAGGTTTTGCGGCGGTTGCCAGTGTTTTTGGAAAGGATTTTTTGAAAAACCCAAAATTGCAGGACGAAGTTTTTGGCCCGTTTTCGCTGGTCGTTCGATGTAAAAACAAATCAGAAATGTTGAAAATCGCCGAGATTTTGGAAGGCCAACTGACCGCCACAATTTGGGCAGCCGATTCAGAAATGAAACGCTGGACAGACCTTTTTGAAATTTTGGAAAGAAAAGCAGGCCGCCTGATTTTCAACGGTGTGCCAACGGGTTTGGAAGTTTGTGCGGCCATCCACCACGGCGGACCGTATCCTGCGACGACCGACGGGCGATTTACGGCAGTCGGGTCGGGGGCGATTCGGCGGTTTTTGCGCCCCGTTTGTTTTCAGAATTTCCCGGAAAAAATGTTGCCCGCCGCGCTGCGAAATTCAAATCCACTGAAAATCTGGCGTTTGGTCAATGGCGAATGGACGAAGCAAAAGATTAAAAAGGGGTAAAAAAAGGTGGGAATAAGACTTTGGCAAAACCGCTGCGGTTTTGCCAAAGTCTTATAAAAGTTGACAAATCGGTAAAATCGTCACCCCATTTCTCCCGGCCGCACCCCAAAACTTTTCAAATTCCCGTCCCGCAAAACCCAAATTTGAATCTCTCGCCCGATGCTTTCCGCGCCCAAAAACTTGTGCAAATCGTCAATCGAATCCAGCGGTTTTCCCTCAAATTGGACAATCACATCGCCGCTGCGCAGCCCGGCGAGCGCGGCGGGGCTGTTATTTTCCATATTTTGAACCAAAATCCCACCTTTTGTGGGCAGTTGCATCGCGTTTGTCCATTTTGGCGGCAGCGGTACGGCTTGCGCCGAAATGCCGATGTAGCCGCGCCGAACCTTGCCTTTGAGCATCAATTGGCCGACGACAAACTCCGCCAAATTCGAGGCCACCGCAAAACACAAACCCTGCCCCTGCAAAATCATCGCCGTGTTCACCCCGATCACTTGGCCGAAAGAATTGACCAGCGGGCCGCCCGAATTTCCGGGGTTCAAAGCCGCGTCTGTTTGAATCACGTCGTCGATCAGCCGCCCGGTTTGCGTCCGCAGCGTCCGGCCGAGTGCCGAAACGACGCCCGCCGTCAAAGAATATTGAAAACCAAATGGGTTGCCGATGGCAATCGCGATTTGCCCGACCTGCAACAATTTGCTCGAACCAAAAGTGGCGGTCGCCAAATTCCGACCGTCAATTTTGACCACCGCGATGTCCGTCGCCGGGTCGTCGCCGATGATTTGGGCGGTGTAAATACTGCCGTCGGGCAGGCTGGCTTCGATGTTTTTCGCGCCCGAAACGACGTGGCTGTTCGTCACCAAAAAACCGTCGGTCGAAATCAGAAAACCGCTGCCCGTGTTGTCGGCAGGCTGGTTTTGGCGCGGCGGTTGCGGTTTTTGGACTTTCAAATGGACGACCGTTTTGCTCACTTTTTGGGCGACTTGCACGACGGTCTGCGAATAGGCATCCAACAATTGGCCGTCGCGGGCTGTGATATTTTCCATGAAAAATTTAGATTTTGGAAAATCGTGGGCGAGAATTGTGCCAGCGGGGGAGTGGCTGACAAAATGGCGGGAGAAATTTAAACCGCAAAAAGAATGCAAGCATTGATATCGTCCCGCTCCAAAAACGGGTAATCCGCCAAAATTTCGGCGTGCGTCATGTCCCCGGCCAGCAGTTCCAACATCTGAGAAACGGTGAACCGCATCTGCCGGATGCAAGGTTTCCCCTTGCAAACGTTCGGGTTGATGGTGATTCTTTCGAGCAGTTTTTTATTCATTTTTCAAAAATTTAAAGAAAAATAGCCTTGTTTGGTCGTGCAAGTTTAGGGGTTTTTCAGCCAATCGAAAAAAATCAGGCCATTTCCACCGCCGCATCCATCGAAATTTCCCCCGTCAAAATCCGCTGCACCGGGCATTTATCCGCCACCGCGACCAATTTTCCACGCTGCTCATCGGTCAAATCGCCCGTCAATTTTACCTGCGTTTTGATTTGGGTAAAAGTTTTGCCGTCCCGTTTTTCAGTTTCCATTTCACAAAAAACGTCCACGTCGTCGAGTGTTGTCCAACCTTGCCGCCGGGCAAAAAACCGGATGGTCATGGCTTTGCAGGCCGACAAACTGGCCAAAAGCAGTTCGCTGGGACTGAAACCAAGGCCTGTCCCGTTCAATTCGATGGGTTCGTCGGCGAGGTAGCCGTGCGTTTTTCCGGCCAAAATTGTTTGGAAACCGGTAGGGATGTTTTTGGCGGAGATGGTGGTTTTGCTCATTTTTTTATTGAAAAATTTAAAAGTGATGCGTCAAAAGTAGCCAATTCTTCAATTTTAAAATTTTCCCTGCGCCACTGTGTAATTTTTTTCAAAAAAAACATCCCACCAAAAATGCGGTTCCGGCGCGACCCGCCCGCCGCATTTTTCCTTTCCTTTTTATCCATTTGCCCAAACTGTGCTGTTTTTATCTGAGTTGGAATGCTCGGAAAATCACCTTTTTTTCATCAAAAAAATTTTTCAGCCATGCGAAATCTTTTTTTTCTCGCACTCACTTTTTGCCTCGCGGCAAATGTTTACCACCCAACTTCCACCTCCATTTTGACTGGAAAAGTCAAAGATTTTGACACCGGCGAAGACCTCGTCGGCGCATCGGTCAAAATTTTGAAAGGCACAGATTTGGTGCGCGGCGGCGTGACCAATTACGATGGCGAGTACCGTTTTACGGGTCTCGAACCCGGGATTTACGATGTCGAAGTGAGTTACACGGGTTATCAAAATGAAAGAATTACGAACGTGCAGGTTTTGGATGGACAAATTAATTATTTGGATGTCAAATTGAAAACCGGGCAAGCACTTCAAGAAGTCGTCATCAAAGAATACAAAATTCCGCTAATTTCAAAAGAAGAGACGAGCGGCGGCCAAACTTTGACTTCCCAAACCATCCGAAACCTGCCGTCCCGAAACGTGAATGCCATCGTGGCAACTTCCGCAGGCGCGACTTCGGTTGACGGCCCAGCAGTGAACATCCGAGGTTCGCGCTCGCCTGCCGACATTATTTATGTTGATGGAATTCAGGTTGCTGGAAAGCCAGCGCCGAGTCAGCATTTTTCAAAAAAAGAAAAAAAACGAGCCGAAAAACGGGAGCAAAAAATCACGGCCGACACGATTTTTCCCGACGAATCGAACCGCGAACAGTACAATCAAATCATCGAAAACCCATTTTTGGATGCCGAAAAAACGCCCATTTCCACTTTTTCAATTGACGTGGACGTGGCGTCGTACTCCAACATCCGCCGTTTTTTGGACGACGACGAAATGCCGCCCGCCGACGCCGTCCGCATCGAAGAAATGCTCAATTATTTTGACTATGACTACCCAAAACCAACTGAAAATCAAGCGTTCCGGGCCGTGACCGAACTCGGAATTTGCCCATGGCAGCCCGAAAACCGCCTGCTTTTGGTCGCATTGCAAGGCCGTGAAATGGACGCCGGGCAGTTGCCGCCGAGCAATTTTGTGTTTTTGGTGGATGTCTCGGGGAGCATGAACGAGGTCAATAAATTGCCGCTCGTCAAAACTTCGCTCGAACTTTTGACCGAAAATTTGAGGCCGATTGACCGCGTTTCGATGGTCGTTTATGCCGGGGCTGCGGGTCTCGTTTTGCCACCGACGGCTGGAAATGAAAAGGCACGCATCCGGGCAGCCATCCAAAATTTGAATGCGGGCGGAAGCACGGCGGGCGGCGCGGGCATCGAATTGGCCTACAAAATTGCACATGAAAATTTCATGAAAAATGGCAACAACCGGGTCGTTTTGTGCACCGATGGCGACTTCAATGTGGGCGTGTCGAGCGAGGCAGATTTGACGCAACTGATTGAAAAACAAAGAGAAACGGGTGTTTATCTTTCTGTTTTGGGTTTCGGAACTGGAAATTATCAAGATGGAAAAATGCAGGCTCTCGCCGACAAAGGCAACGGAAATCATGCCTACATTGATGGTCTGGCCGAGGCCAAAAAAGTGATGGTCAAAGAGTTTGGCGGGTCGTTTTTTACCATCGCAAAAGATGTAAAATTGCAACTCGATTTCAACCCGGCGGCGGTCGAAAGTTACCGTTTGATTGGCTACGAAAACCGGATGTTGGCCGCCGAGGATTTTGAAAATGATAAAAAAGATGCCGGTGAACTCGGCGTCGGCCACCGCGTGACGGCACTTTACGAAATCAAACCGAGGCACGACGACCGCGAACACACACATTTGATGGACTTAAAATTTCGGTTCAAAAAACCGTCGGGCAACGCGCCGAGCGAGTTGATTGAACAAAAAGTAGCCGAAATTCCGGCCATCGAAATGTCTGAAAATTTCAGGTTGGCCGCCGCAGTCGCCGAGTTTGGTTTGCTGCTGCGCGATTCAAAATTTAAGGGAAATGCGAGTTGGAAAACTTGCCTCGTTGCCGCAAAAACGGCGGCGAAAAATGACCGGAATGGCTACCGGAAAGAATTGGTGGAGTTGATTGAAATGGCAGAAGAAGTTGCCGCCGAGCGGAAATAATTGGAACACGGATTAAAAGGATTGGACACGGATTTAAAAAAAACACCTGAAAATCCGTGTCCAATCCGTTTAATCCGTGTTCCAATTATCATCAGGTTTCCACGTTTGAGCCACATTTTTCAAATAAAAATATCATGCAAAAATTAATTTTCACGCTATTTTCACTCTTTTTCATCTCCAAAATTGCCTCGGCCACCGAAATCCGCACCCCGTCCGAAATCAAATCCGTCACCGTTTACCGAAGCGGCGCGCGGTTGACCAACGAGGCACGCGTCACGCTGCCCGCCGGGCGTTCGGAAGTCGTTTTTGAAAACCTTTCGCCGTTTTTTAATGCCAACAGTTTGCAAGTCCGGCTGGCTGGCGGCGGGGCGAGTTTGCTGTCGGCCATTTTTCGGGTAAGAAATTTGGATGAAAATATCGTCTCGTCTGAGACGAGACCGCGCTTCGTTTCGCTCCGCGATTCGATTGTGTTGTTCGGTGACAAACTCGCGGCACTCGCCGACGAGCGAGAAGTTTTTCAAAACGAAAGTATTTTAATTTCAAAAAAATCGGACGAAATGGGCATCCCGGCCAGCGGTGAAAAACCCGTTTTTGAAGTGGTTGACTTGGAAAAACTGGCACAGTTTTACAACCGTCGCCAATTGGAAATCAAAAAATCGCTGCGAAAACTCGAACTTGACGAGCGCGATTTGCGGAAGCAACTCAAAAAAATGAACGAAGGCCTGCAAAAAATTCAGTCCAATTATTTGGCTAGCACAGGCGAAATCGTCCTGCGTTTGGACGCACCGACCGGGCAAACCCTCCAAATTTCGTGCATTTATCTGGTCAACGAGGCGGGTTGGTCGCCACTTTACGATTTGCGTTGCGAGGGTTTGGACAAATCGCTGCGCATCATTTCGAAAGCAAACGTGGTCAACCGGACGGGTTTTGATTGGAAAAATGTCAAGTTGAGTTTGTCATCCGCGCTGCCGTTTTCAAACAATGATCGGCCGATTTTGTACCCGGTTTTTGTGGATTTTCGGGTCGTAAATATTTACGCGGGCAATCAAAATGAAATTTACCAACAAAAAAAAGACCTCGGTCGGGCGCAGGAATACAATTTGCAAAGTCAACAAAATATCGCTTCGATCCCCGGCCAAAGTTCAATTGATGGTGCGGATGTTTTGACTCCGGGCAGTCGCGACGCCGACGGAAATGATGAAAACGCTACCAATTTTGACATCGTGGCTTTGCAAGACATCGCGTCCGACGGCAAGGAAAACACGATTTTGATGACCGAACAAGACGCGCCCGCTGAATATTGGTACCATTCCGTGCCGAAAATCGACCCGTCGGTTTACCTGATTGCAAAAGTCCCGGACTTCGGTCGGTACAATCTTTTGCGGGGCACGGCGAACATTTTTTTTGGTGAAAATTTTGTCGGCCAAACCAACATCAACCCAAACGTGGCCTCCGACACGCTGCTGCTTTCGCTTGGCCGCGACGACCAAATCACGATAAAACGCGTGAAACCAAAGGATTTTACCGAACGAAAAAAGATTTTCGGCCAGACGGTGAAAGAGACGTATTTATATGAAATCACGGTGGTCAACAACAAATCGCTGGCCGTGAAAATCGAAATCCTCGACCAATTGCCCATTTCAAAACAAAAAGATATCGAGGTCGAACTGCTCGAATCGGACGGCGCGAAATACACCGCGGCGTTCGGAAAATTGGAGTGGGAGACGGACGTCGCGCCGGGAAAAGTGCGGAAAATCAGGTTTTCGTATTCGATGAAATATCCGAAAGGGCGGGAAGTTTCGGTTTTGAAAAATTAAAAACCAGTTGCAGGCAGAAATCCTATTTTTTGAAAAAATAGGATTTCTGCCTACCTTTCAACCGAAAAAATAAAGAAAAACATGGTTTCTACCACCATTTCAAGAACGCCTGCCCCCGTAATTTTGCCAAAACCGACGGGCGGTGGGCGAAAAATCCCGGAGCGGCTCGTCCGGGAAACGATTGACGGCGTGCCGTTTTATTATCGCGGCTTTCGGTCGGTTTTGAACAAAACGAAAACTTTTGAGGAAATTATGGCAGACAGTTCTTTCCAAATCGGTTTGAAAAACGAAATCGCCGATTTTCTAAAGCTCAAATTGGGCAAGGAAAAATACCGGATTTGGGCGGGCGAAACGGGCGTTCACCTCAGCCCACGAATCAATTTGGGTCTGGACGTGGTGGTTTATGAAAAATCGGCCTTGCCAAAAGAGAAAATTGACAATCATTATGCCTCCGTTGCGCCCGAATTGGTCGTCGAAATTGATATTGATGTGGAACTCGGCGACCGCCAAAAAAACATTTTTTTGGATTATGTCATCCCCAAAACTCGTCGGCTGCTCGATTTTGGGTGCAAACGCGTGGTCTGGTTTTTTTCAAAAGAAAAGAAAATCTTGATTGCCACGCCGACTTCTGCCATTCAAAGTCAAGATTGGTCGGAGGCCGTTGAGTTGATGCCGGGCGTTTCTTTGGAAGTTGAAAAATTGATTGAAGCGGCGGAGATTTGAGTTTTTGCATTTCACATTCGGCAACCCGTTTTCTGCCCAACCAAAATGTCCCCCGGTCGAATCGCGCCGGGGGACATTTTTCATTTTTGGTAATTTCGGGTTGGTTTCAAACACATAGGTCACAGAGGGGTTTTCACGTAGAAAACATAGGGTTTCTGGTCAAAAAACTATGTTTTCTATGTGAAAACCCCTCTGTGACCTATGTATTTGAAACTTTTTTTAAAACTAAAATTTTTTGAGATGAAGACTTTTCCAATCCTCCGCAGCCTCGTGCTGCCTTTGTTTTTTCTTTTTGCTTTCGCAGATTTTTCCTTTTCCCAAATCAAATTCCAGCCCACCGGAGACAACCAACCGAGCGAAGTGAGCCAATGGATGGGGCTGGTGAAAACCACTTTTTGGTGGCATTCGGTGGATGTCCACGCGCCGGACGGCAAAGACCGGCGCGGCCATATTTGGGGTGAATTGGTGCCTTTTGGCTTAAATAGTGAAGGTTTTGCGTGGTCAACCACCGAAAACCCGACGCCGTGGCGCGCCGGGTCGAACGAAAACACGACGGTCGAATTTTCGCACGACGTGAAAATCAACGGCCAGTTTTTGGCCGCCGGGAAGTACGGTTTTTTTATCCAAGTCGAAAAAGAACCTGCCGACTGGACGTTGATTTTTTCAAAAACAAACGCCTCGTGGGGCGCGTATTTTTACAAAAAAGAAGACGATGCGCTGCGGGTTTCTGCCCAGCCGAAGCCGTTTTCGCACTCGGAATGGCTGACCTACGAATTTGACGACCGCCAACTCGGTTCGTGCACCGCCCGGATGCGGTGGGAAGAAAAAGCGGTCGAGTTCAAAATCGAACCGGCGACCGACCCGAAACAACTGATTTTGGCAAACGTCCGGAAGCAATTGCGTAGCGAAATGGGCTTCGATTGGAAGCCGTGGCAGCAGGCAGCGCAGTGGTGCGTGGACGAAAAAATGGGCAATTTGGACGAGGCACTTTCGTGGTCGGAATTTTCGATTTCGAGCCAATTTATCGGGCAGAAAAATTTCCAGACGCTTTCCACAAAAGCAAACGTGCTGCGGGCGATGGGCAAAACCACCGATGCCGACGCGACGATGAAAATGGCCGTCGCCGAACCGTCCACGACCGCTCTCGAAATCCACATGTACGCACGCGGTTTGCAGGGCGCGGGCAAAAAACAGGAAGCATTTGAAATTTTTAAAATGAACGCCGAACGCAACCCAAATCAATGGCTGACGAGCATGGGTTTGGCGCGCGGCTATTCGATGTTAGGTGATTATAAAATGGCTTTGAAATATGCAAAAGCAGCGGCTGGGCAAAACCCGCCGGAAGGCCAAAACAAAAAAACCATCGAAAAAGCAGTGGAAATGCTGACGGCGGGGAAGGATTTTAATTAGGAATTTTAAATTAGGAATGTTTGACTTAAAAAGGAGCGCGGCGGGTTTCGTCGGGCTCTTTTTTTATCCAAAACGCCGACCCATCAATATTTTAACTTATTAACCCCACCTCCCAACCGTCACACTTTCCCCAGAAAACACTTTTCAAAAACAGAACTTCGAGTCATTTTTCGCCACTGCAAACAGTGCAAATCCAAGCATCCCACCTTCTTGGAATAATTTTTGTATCACGTTACTGCTTAATTTTTTAAGTACCTGATAATCACTACTTTCCTTCCCATTTCATTGTTATCCAACACTTTGAGAGGTACTCCGGCTTTTTCCGTGACTTCTATTTTTAAAAACCGCTTGGTATGAATTTCACTCTACGTTACTTGACCGTAGCATTTTTCTTTTTTTTGACAAATGCCATGTCCGCTCAAACCGTCCAATTTAAAGTGGCTTTGCTGCCAGACGGAATCACCTATCGCGTTTCCATGAAACCTTCCGTCTCGTGGTCTGCCCCGCAAAACAATGTGCAGGGCGCGCAAGTCACACTGCTTGCTCCGACCGGCGGTTTTCAAATTTCCAATTTTACGAACATCAGCGGTTTTTGGACCGTCGTGCCAACCGTCGTCGCGCCGATTGAAAACCCGGGGTTCGATTATTTCAATATTTACCTCGCGTCGAGCACGGCCATGACTTTTGTGGCGGGGCAGGAAACGCACCTTTTTACTTTTCAAAAATCTGGAAATTGCACGGGAGCGGTCGAATTGATAAACAACAACACCGACCCGTTCATGCCACCGAACTCGCAAAGTTTGAACGTCGGAAATTACATCGCCACGCAGGGCGGTGGCGGTTCGGGCAACAATTTGTGGATTTCAAATTACGACCAAGGCCACGCGATTTGTGCAAATCCGTCGTGTTTGTTAAAATACAAACTCACCCAAAACGGCTCGACCTACAAAGTTTCGATGATTTCCTTGGTGACTTGGAACGCACCGGACAACACCGTCGCCTCGATGCAAGTGACCGTAAAAACCCCGACGGGCGGTTTTCAGATGGGAAATATCACCAATTTTATCGGCAACGCGCAGTTCGCGCAGACTTCGCATTTTCCAAATTTGGCCAATTCTGGAAACGATTATTTTGCATTTACCCTCCAAAATGCGGGCACGACGGGCATCCCGTTTCAGCAAGGGCAGGAAGTTGATTTGTTTACTTTTGAAAATACTGGGACGTGCGGTGCGGGTGGAAACGTCTTTTTGATGGACAACTTGAACGACCCAAACTCGAACAACCAAAACGCGAACGTCGGCCAGCAGGTCACGACTTTGGGCTACGGCTCGAACGACGCGCCGATTTGTTTGGATGCCAGTTTTTCCGCGCCGTGCACCGCGCCCGCGCCGACGTGTTTGATGCAGTACCAACTTTTGCCTTTGGGAAATGGAAAATACCAATTTGCGGTCATCCCGAACATCACTTGGAACAACGGCACGGCGAACATCACGTCGTCGATGCAGGTGACGGTGAAAGCACCGACGGGTTTTGCGGTTTCAAATTTGGTGAATTTGACGGGCGCAACTTTTGCCCTGACCTCGACCTACGCCAACCCAACGCAAGACCCCGGCAACAACGACTACTTTTCATTTACCCTCCAAAATCAGGGGACGAATGCGAATGCATATAATATAGGTGTGACTCTGCCGCTTTTTACTTTTGAAAATACGGGCGACTGCGGCGGCGGCGGCGCGGTTTTGTTGATTGATGAAAACGACCCGTTTTTGCCCCCGGCCTCGAACGCGAACGTCGGCCAACAAATGACGACTTTGGGCTACGGCGCGAACGATGTGCCGATTTGCCTGGCGGCAAATTCCTCGGCGGCTTGCTCGGCAACTTGCCTGATGGAATACCAATTGACGGCTTTGGGAAATGGAAAATACCAATTTGCGGTCATCCCGAACATCACTTGGAACAACGGCACGGCGAACATCACGTCGTCGATGCAGGTGACGGTGAAAGCACCGACGGGTTTTTCGGTGGCCAATTTGACCAATTTGACGGGCGCAAATTTTGCCCTGACCTCGACCTACGCCGACCCGGCACAAGACCCCGGCGCGAACGACTACTTTTCATTTACCCTTCAAAATCAGGGGACGAACGCCAATAATTATGTCAACGGCGTGCCGCTCCCGCTTTTTACTTTTGAAAATAATGGAAGTTGTGGCAGCGGCGGGCAGGTCAAATTGATTGCTTCGAACGACCCATTTTTGCCGCCAAACTCGTCCGCGAACGTCGGCCAGCAAATGACCACTTTGGGTTACGGCACGAACGATGTGCCGATTTGCCTCGCGGCAAATAATTCGGCGGCCTGCTCGGTCGCACCGGCGACGTGTTTGATGCAGTACGAATTGACGGCTTTGGGAAATGGAAAATACCAATTTTCAGTCATCCCGAACGTGAATTGGAACAACGGCACGGACAACGCGACCGCTTCGATGCAGGCGACGGTGAAAGCCCCGACGGGTTTTGTCATTTCAAATTTGGTCAATTTGACGGGCGCGATTTTCGACCTCACTTCCACCTATTCCGACCCGGCGCAAGACCCGGGCGCGAACGATTATTTTTCATTTACCCTCCAAAATCAAGGCACGACGGCGAATGCATATAATATAGGTGTGCCGATTCCGCTTTTCACTTTTGAAAATACGGGCGCGTGTTCCGGCGGTTTGGTTTCTTTGATAAATGAAAACGACCCGTTTTTGCCGCCTGCGTCGAACGCAAACGTCGGCCAGCAAATGACCACTTTTGGCTACGGCGCGAACGATGTGCCGATTTGCCTCGCGGCAAACAACTCGGCGGCGTGCAGTTCGACCTGCCTCGTCGAGTACAAATTGACGCAACTGACCAACGGTTTGTACCGCGTTTCGATGATTCCGCACATCAATTGGACATCGCCGGACAACATCACGGCCTCGCAGCAGGTGACGATAAAAGCACCGACGGGCGGTTTTGAAATCCAAAATATCAACAGTTTGGTGCCCGGCGCGGCCTACGATTTGACCAGTCAATATCCGAGTCCGAGCCAAGCCCCGACGTGGGATTATTTTTCATTTACCCTCCAAAATGCGGGAACGTCGGCGTTGACCTACCAAAATGGTGTAGAAGTACCGCTTTTTACTTTTGAAAATGGCGGTTCGTGTTCCGGCAGCACGATTTATTTAATTGACGACGGCGACCCGTTTTTGCCGCCAAACTCGAACGCGAACGTCGGCCAGCAACTCACGACCTTTGGCTACGGCACGAACGACGTGCCGATTTGTTTGGATGGAAATGGTTCCGCGCCGTGTTCCGCGCCGCTGCCGGGCTGTTTGATAAATTTGAAATTGGAATTAAATGACGATTGCCAGTACCAAGTTTCGATGATTCCCGACACGACTTGGGCGAGCGGCGGCAACATCACCAAAAAAGCGAAGGTGACGATTCGTGTGCCGTCGGGCTGTTTTTCGCCGACCAATTTGACCAATTTTGCCTTCGGCGCGGACTGGGTTTTGGCGCAAACGGTGGTCAATCCGCCCGACAATCCTGGCTACACTTATTATTGTTTCAATCTCGCCACCGTGCCGACCGTCGGCATTCCGTACCAAGACGGTGTGCCGGTTCCGATGTTTGCTTTTGAAAATGCTGCGGCCTGCTGCAACATCGACAGCATCCGAATTATGCAAAACGACGACCCGATGGCCGATGGAAATACCTTAAATATCAACCTCGACAACCAGTGGGAAACTTCCGGCACGGATCCAGCGGGGGTCACGCCCTGCCTCGTCGGGACGGCCGCGCTGCCTTGCCAGAGCAACGGAACGGTGGATTTGGTGGCTTCTGCCCAAACAATTTGCAACGGCGAAAGTGTCGTTTTGAACGCGACAGCTGGCTACGCAACTTACAATTGGTCGCCGTCGGTTGGCTTGTCTTGCAACAATTGCCAAACCCCAACCGCTTCGCCGACCACGACCACGACCTATATTTTGACGGTGACGACGGCCAACAATTGCGCGTTCACCGACCAAGTTGTGGTCACGGTGAACAATGGCCCGACCATCGTTTCGGTCACGCCGGACAGCCCGGTTTCTTGTGTTTCGAACGACGGGACGATTACAATTTCGGCGACCGGCGCGAATTTGCAATTTTCAATAAACAATGGTGTGAACTGGCAGGCGAGCAATATTTTCCAAAATCTCGGCGCAGGGACGTACACTGTTTTGGTCAGAAATTCCGTGACGACTTGCGAAACGGCACACGCCCAAAACCCGGTTATTTTGACCGCGCCGACCGCGCCGACCGTCAATTCGGTCACGCCGACCGACCCGACGGACTGCAATTTGAACGACGGAACAATCACCGTTTCGGCGACCGGCACGAATTTGCAATTTTCAAAAGACGGCGGCGCGACGTGGCAGGCGAGCAATATTTTCCAAAATCTCGCTGCCGGAACTTTTCAAATCAAAGTCAGAAACTCGGTTTCAAATTGTCAAACCAACAACATCCCAACCGTTTTGACTGCGCCGGTTGCTCCGTCAATCTCGTCAATTTCGGCAACGCCGCAGACCGATTGCGGGCAAAATAATGGTTCGATAACTGTAAATTCCACGCCAGCGAGCGGTTTGCAATATTCAATTGATAATGGCACGACGTGGCAAACGAGCAATATTTTCCAAAATCTCGCCGCCGGTTCGTACCAAATTAAAATCAGAAATGGCGACGGCACCTGCGCCGTCGCAAATGGTTCGGCCACGACGGTTGCCGCTCCGGCGATGCCAAATATCACGGCCATCACGCCGACCAATCCAAGTTCTTGCACCGCGCCGAACGGCAGTTTGACAATCACCGCGACGGGTGGGGTGGGCGTTTTGGAATATTCGATTGACGGCACGAACTGGCAAACGAACCCAACTTTCAACGGCCTCGCGGCTGGAACGTACACCGCTTTTGTCCGAAATCAGGACAACACCTGCCCGAATCCGTGGGCGAACAACCCCGTCGTTTTGGTTTCGGTGGCTTCGCCGAACGTGCTTTCTGCCACGCCGACCGCCGTCAGTTCTTGCACGGTGAACAACGGAACGATTGCGGTAAATGCCACTTCCGGCACGCCGCCGTACCAATATTCTTTGAACAACACGACTTGGCAGGCGGGAAATATTTTCCAAAACCTGCCCGCCGGGACCTACGATATTTATGTCAGAAACGCGAACGGCACTTGCCCGACGCAGTTCAACCAACAAGTCGTGGTCGGTTCGCCGAGCAATCCAACGATTGTAAATGTCGTGCCGACCCACCCGACCGATTGCAATTTGACAAACGGCAGCCTCGTCGTTTCAGCCGTCGGCGCGGGTTTGCAGTACTCCATAAATAACGGCGCAAACTGGCAAACCTCGAACACTTTCAACGGTTTGGGCGATGGTGTTTTCACGGTTTTGGTGAGAAATACGCCTTCGCTTTGTCTTTCAAATCCTGAAACTGCCACTTTGACCGCACCGAGCGGCGCGAGCATTTCAAATATCACGGCCAGCCCGGTCAACACTTGCGACACGAACGACGGGCAAATTGTCATCACCGCGACGGGCGGCACCGCGCCACTTTCTTATTCGATTGACGGCGGCGCGACGTGGCAAACTGGAAATATTTTCCAAAATCTCGCTGCTGGAAATTACAACATCCGCGTCCGAAATGCGGGCGGGACCTGCGTCGTCGCGGCATCGTCGGCGACACTTGTCGATGCGCCAAATCAGCCAAGTTTTGTTTCCGTAAATGCCTCAAACCCAACGGCTTGCGGCTTGACGAACGGCTCGATTTCGATTTCCGCGACGGGCGGAATTCCGCAACTTGAATACTCGATTGACGGCACGAACTGGCAAACGAACCCCAATTTTACGGGTCTCGCGGGCGGTTCGTACACTGTTTGGGTGCGAAATCAGGACAACACCTGCCCGATTCCGTGGCCAGCAAACCCGGTCGTTTTGACCCAGCCGACCGCGCCGACCATCGCCAGCGTCACCCCGCAAAACCCGACGGCTTGCGGCACGTCGAACGGAACGATTTCGATAAATGCGACGGGCGGCATCGCCCCACTTCAATATTCTTTGGATGGAAATAATTGGCAGGCTGGAAATATTTTCCAAAATCTCGCCGCCGGGACGTACTCGGTTTTTGTTAGAAATGCGAACGGGACTTGCCCGGTGCAAAATTCGACTTCGACGGTTTTGACAAATCCGGGAGCACCCGTTTTGGTTTCGGCAACGCCGACCAACCCGACGACTTGCGGCACGAACAACGGCCAAATCTCAATTTCCGCGACGGGCGCAAATCTTCAATATTCAATCAACAACGGTTCGACGTGGCAGGCCAGCAATTTTTTCCAAAACCTCGTTGCCGGAAATTACACGGTCGTCGTCCAAAATTCTTTGACAAATTGTTTGTCAAATACGCAGGCCCTCGTTTTGACCGCGCCCGCTGCGCCAGTTATTTCTTCGGCAAATGCTACGCCGACGACGGATTGTAATTTGACAAATGGAACAATTACAGTAAATGCTACTGGCGGAACGCCGCCGCTCGAATATTCCCGCGACGGCACGAACTGGCAGACGAACAACGTTTTTCAAAATGTCCCTGCTGGAAATTACACGATTTCCGTGCGGAACTCGAACGGTTCGTGCGCCACGGTTTTTGCAAACACGGTCGTCGTCGGTCAGCCAAATTCGGCAACAATCACTTCCGCCACGCCAACAAATCCGGCCTGCGGCCAAAATAATGGCTCGATTTCGGTCTCGGCGACGGGCGGAATTGCCCCACTCGAATATTCAAAAGACGGCACGAACTGGCAAACGGGCAGCATTTTCCAAAATCTCGCCGCCGGAACGTACACCGTCCGCGTCCGAAATGCGAACGGGACTTGCGTCGTGATTTTCCCAAATCCAGTGGTTTTGACCGCGCCCGCTTCCGCAAATATTGTTTCCGTAAATGCCCAAAACCCTTCGGTTTGCGGCACGGACAATGGTTCGATTACGGTAAATGCGACGGGTGGAACGCCGCCGCTCGAATATTCAATCAACGGCACGAACTGGCAGACGAGCAATGTTTTTCAAAATTTGGCGGCAGGTTCGTATCAAGTTTCGGTGCGAAATGCCAATGGAACTTGCCCGATTCAAAATGGCACGGCAACGGTTTTAACCGCGCCGGCGACCCCCGTTTTGGTTTCGGCCACGCCCACAAATCCGTCGGATTGCGCTTCCGCAAATGGGCAAATCGTGGTTTCCGCGACGGGCGCGAATTTGCAATTTTCGATAAATAATGGCTCGACGTGGCAGGTTGGAAATACGTTTTCTGGTTTGGCGGCGGGCAGTTTTACTGTCGTTGTGCGGAATTCTTTGACAAATTGTTTGTCAAATTCGCAAGTTTTGAACTTGACCGCGCCCGCCTCGCCGACGATTTCTTCGGCAAATGCAACTCCGGCGAGCGATTGCAATTTGGCAAACGGAACGATTACGATAAATGCCGCCGGTGGCACGCCGCCGCTGCAATTTTCAGTCAACGGCACGACTTGGCAGACTGGAAATGTTTTCCAAAATGTCGCTGCCGGAAGTTATCAAATTTCGGTTCGGAACGCGAACGGCACCTGCCCCACAACTTTTGCGAACGCAATAGTCGTTGGTCAACCGGCCTCGGCGAACATCGTTTCGGCCACGCCGACCAACCCAAGTTGCGGCTCAAACAATGGTTCGATTTCGATTTCGGCGACGGGTGGAATCGCGCCACTCGAATATTCTTTGGACGGCACGAACTGGCAAACGGCGAGTGTTTTTCAAAATCTCGCGGCTGGAAATTACACCGTCCGCGTGCGAAATGCGAACGGAACTTGTACCACGATTTTTGCAAATCCTGTTGTTTTGACCGCGCCAGCCACGGCGAGCATCGTTTCCATCACGCCTCAAAATCCAACAACTTGCGGCACGAACAACGGCTCAATTTCGGTCTCGGCGACGGGCGGAACGGCTCCGCTCGAATATTCAATCAACGGCACGACGTGGCAGACGAGCAATGTTTTTTCAAATTTGGCGGCAGGTTCGTACACCGTTGGCGTGCGGAATTCGAATGGGACTTGCCCGGTTTCGGCGAACGCGCCGACTGTTCTGGTTGCTCCACAAATTCCTGTCGTTCAATCAGTTACGCCTCAAAACCCGAGTGTTTGCAACGGCACGAACGGCTCGGTTTCCATCGTTGCGACGGGTTCGAATTTGCAATATTCGATTGACAACGGCTCGACTTGGCAAACTGGAAATATTTTCCAAAACCTCGCCGCCGGGACGTTCAACGTGCTGGTTCGCAACAGTTTGTCAAATTGCCAAACCACGCCGCAGCAAGTCGTTTTGACCGCGCCGCCCGCGCCCGTCGTGACTTCGGCGGTGCCGACAAATGTTTCAGATTGCGGGTTGTCGAACGGCTCGATTTCAGTTTCGGCGACGGGTGGACTTGCGCCGCTCGAATATTCTTTGGACAATCTCAATTTCCAAACTTCGACGGTTTTCAATGCCTTGCCAGCCGGAACGTACACGATTTGGGTGCGGAATTTCAACGGCACTTGCACGGTTCAGCATCCAAATACGGTGACGATTTCCGCGCCCGCCGTGCCGAACATTTCATTGGTTTCGACGACTCAGCCGGGTTGCGGCGCGGCGAACGGCAGCATCACAATCACGGCGACGGGCGGCGTTGCGCCGTTGAGTTTTTCGATAAATAATGGTTTGAATTGGCAGACCTCGAACGTTTTCCAAAACCTCGCGGCTGGAAATTATACCGTTTTGGTCAGAAATTCTGGCGGCGGTTGCGTCACCGCAAATGTTTCAAACCCAGTCGTTTTGGTCGCTGGAAATCCGCCGAGCATCGTTTCGGCAGTGCCGCAAAATCCGACGGGCTGCGGCACGAACAACGGAACAATTACCGTTTCGGCGACGGGCGGAACGCCACCGCTCGAATATTCAAAAGACGGCACGAACTGGCAAACCTCGAATATTTTCCAAAATCTCGCTGCCGGGAGTTACACGATTTCCGTGCGGAACGCGAACGGGACTTGCGCCAATCCTTTTGCAAATCCAGTTGTTTTGACCGCTCCGACAGGCGCGACGATTTTGCAAGTTTTGACTTTTAACCCACAAGGTTGTGGAATAAATAATGGGACTGTTCAAATTGTTGCCACTGGAAATAATTTGCAATATTCTATAAACAACGGTTCGACTTTCCAAACCAGTCAAATTTTCACCGGCCTCGCGGCGGGAACGTATCAAATCGTGGTTTCCGACCCGACGACGAATTGCACCGCGACCTCGTCCGCGACTTTGACCGCGCCGACCGCGCCGACGATTCCGGGTTTCACGCCGACCCCGGTTTCAAATTGTGGTTTGGCAAACGGTTCGGTAAATATCAGCGCGACGGGCGGGCAGCCGCCGTACCAATATTCAATCAACGGCGGCGCGACTTGGCAAACCTCGAATATTTTCACGGGTTTGACCGCTGGAAATTATGTGGTTTTGGTGCGGAATTCGGACGGCAGTTGCGCCACGGCAAGCCCTTTGATTTCGATAAATACGCCCGCGCAGCCATCTGTTTTGTCTGTAAATGCTTCGTCGCCAGTGAGTTGCGCGAACCAAAATGGGGCAATCACGATTTCGGCATCGGGCGGCATCGCGCCTTTGGAATATTCGATTGACGGCGTGAACTGGCAGTCGTCGAACACGTTTTCCAACCTGACTTCGGGTACTTATTTTGCCCAAGTCAGAAACGCAAACGGCTCTTGTTCAACGCCTTACGCTGGAAATCCGCTCGTTTTGAATGCCCCAATTTCTCCGGCGATTACGTTGGTCACGGCTGCCGCGCCGACGGATTGTGGTTTGTCGAACGGCTCGATTTCGGTTTCGGCAACGAGCGGGATGCCACCTTTTGATTACTCGATTGATGGCGGCGCGACGTGGCAGGTGAGCAATTTTTTCCAAAATCTCGCTGCCGGAAATTACAATGTCGTGGTCAGAAATCAGGGTGGGCAAGGTTGCCAAAGTGCATTTATTCCGGTGGTTTTCAATGTTTTGAGCCAGCCGACGGTGACGAATTTGACAAAAACCGACCCGCTCGGCTGCGGTCTCGTTTCAAACGAGAATGGCACAATCACGGTCACGGCGACGGGCGGGCAAGCCCCAATTCAATATTCTTTGGACGGTTTGACTTGGCAGTTTTCAAATATTTTCACTGGTTTGGCGGCTGGAAATTACACGGTTCGTTTGCGAAATGGCAACGGAACTTGCATTTATACCCATCCAACGCCGCTCGTTTTGACCGCTCCGGCCTCGCCGACGGTCGTTTCTGCGACCGCCACGCCAGCAACTTGTGGGGCGAACAACGGCACTATTTCGATAAATGCAACGGGCGGCACATCGCCACTTTCCTATTCAATTGACGGTATTTTTTGGCAGGCGTCGAACGTTTTTCAAAATTTGCCGGCAGGCAATTACACTGTTTTTGTCAGAAACGCGAACGGCTCGTGCGCGACCCCGGCGGCTGCAAATCCAGTCGTCGTTGGCCAAAATGCTGGGGCGACTTTGACAAATGTAAATATTTTGCAACCCGCAACTTGCGGCGCGACGGGAACAATCACCGTTGCCGCGACGGGCGGAACTGCACCTTTGGAATTTTCAATAAACGGTGGCGCGACGTGGCAAACCGCCACTGTTTTCCCAAATTTGGCAGGTGGAAATTATGTTGTGATGGTTCGAAATGCCGACGATTCCTGCCCTTCCGGAAATGTTCCAGTTTCGATTATTTCAAAACCTCCGCCTGTTATTTTACAAGTTTCGAGTTCAAATTTGACGGCTTGCGGTTCTGCCAACGGTACGATTTCGATTTTTGCCAGCGGCGGCGAAGCACCACTCGAATATTCGATTGATGGCGTTAACTGGTTCACAACCAATGTTTTCAGTGGTTTGTCGGCTGGAAATTACACGCCGCAGGTTCGGAATTTTGACAATACCTGCGTCGTCGCGGCCACGTCGGTCGTGACTTTGACGGAGCCAAATTCTTTGACGATTGCTTCCGTCGTGCCGACAAATCCGGTGGGCTGCAATCAAAATAATGGAAATATCGTGGTTTCGGTCACGGGCGGCGGCGTTCAATATTCGATTGACGGCGGGGTTCATTGGCAAAACAGCGGCACGTTCAACAACCTCGCCGCAGGCAGTTACAATGTTTTTGTCCGGAAAATAAACGGCACTTGCCCAACGGGTTTCACCCAAAATCCGGTGGTTTTAACCGCTCCGGCGGGCGTTTCGATTGTCCAAGTTTTGGCGCAAAATCCGCAGGGTTGTGGGGTGAACGACGGGACAATTCAAATTATCGCTTCGGGCACAAATTTGAAATATTCAATAAATAATGGGGCAAGTTTTCAAAGTAGCCCATATTTCAGCGGCATCGCCGCAGGAAATTACCAAATTTTGATTTCCGACGCGACGGGCGGTTGCACGGCAAACTCGACCGCAACTTTGACTGCGCCGACCGCACCGACGATTCCCGGTTTTACGCCGAGCCCCGTTTCAAATTGCGGTTTGGCCGACGGTTCGATTTCGGTCAGCCCGACGGGCGGCGTTCCGCCGTACCAATTTTCGATAAATGCCGGGGCGACGTGGCAAACGAGCAACATTTTCACGGGTTTGACGGCTGGAAATTATGTGGTTTTGGTCAGAAACTCGAACGGAAGTTGCGCGACGGCGAGCAGTTTGATTACGATTGGAACGCCCGCGCTGCCCAATATTTTTTCAGCAAATGGCACTTCGCCAACAAACTGCACCCTGCAAAATGGGTCAATCACGGTCACGGCGAGCGGCGGCATTTCGCCGTTGGAATATTCGATAAATGGGGTCAATTGGCAAACCTCGAACACGTTCACCGGGCTGAGTTCCGGGTCGTATTCTGTTTTTGTCAGAAACGCGAACGGCACTTGCAGCACCCCGTTTTTTGGAAATCCAATCGTTTTGAACGCTCCGGCTGCTCCTGCAATTACTTCTGTAAATGCTTCTGCGCCAACGGATTGCGGCCAAAACAACGGCTCAATTTCGGTCTCGGCGACGGGCGGAACGCCACCTTTTGAATATTCAAAAGACGGCGGCGCGACGTGGCAGGTGGGCAATATTTTCCAAAATTTATCGGCTGGAAATTACAACATCGTCGTTCGGAACACGGGCGGGCAAGGTTGTTCGAGCAGTTCCGTTCCGGTCGTTTTCAATGTTTTGAGCCAACCGACGGTTTCAAATTTGACAAAAACAGACCCGCTTGGCTGCGGCAGTTTTGATGGAACGATTACGGTTTCGGCGACGGGCGGCGTTGCGCCACTTCAATATTCTTTGGATGGTTTGACGTGGCAGTTTTCAAATATTTTCACAGGTTTGACGGCTGGAAATTACACGGTTCGGGTGCGAAATGCGAACGGAACTTGCGTTTTTACCAGCCCAAATCAACTCGTTTTGACCGCTCCGGCCAACCCGACGGTCACTTCGGCGACGGCCACGCCAGCAAGTTGCGGCGCAAATTCTGGAACGATTACAGTTTCCGCGACGGGCGGCACACCGCCATTTTCCTATTCAATTGACGGCATTTTTTGGCAGTCGTCCAACGTTTTTCAAAATTTACCGGCAGGCAGTTTTACTGTTTTTGTCAGAAATGCAAACGGTTCGTGCGCCACGGCTTTTGCCTCAAATCCGGTCGTGGTTGGGCAAAATTCTGGGGCGAGTTTGACAAATGTAACCGTTTCGCAACCTGCAAATTGTGGCGGAACGGGTTCGATTTCCGTCGCGGCGACGGGCGGAACTGCACCTTTGGAATTTTCAATAAACGGCGGGGCGACGTGGCAAACTGGAACAAATTTCAACAATTTGACCGCCGGAAATTATGTGGTGATGGTCAGAAATGCCGACGATTCTTGCCCATCGGGCAGCGTCCCGGTCTCGCTTCAAGCGAGACCGCTGCCTGCGATTGTCTCGGTTTCGAGTTCAAATTTGACGGCCTGCGGTGCTGGAAATGGTTCGATTTCTATTTTTGGAAATGGTGGGCAAACGCCGCTCGAATATTCGATTGACGGAGTTAACTGGTTCACAACCAATGTTTTCGCTGGCCTCGCGGCTGGAAATTATGTGCCGCAGATTCGGAATTTTGACAATTCCTGCGTCGTTTTGGGCACGCCGGTTTCGCTGACCGAACCGACGAGTTTGACCATCGCCAGCGTCACGCCGAGCAATTCGGCGGGCTGCGGCCAAAACACGGGCAGCATCGTCGTTTCGGTCACGGGCGGCGGCGTTCAATATTCGATTGACGGGATTCACTGGCAAACGAGCGGCACGTTCAACAACCTCGCGGCGGGTTCGTACCAAGTTTTTGTGCGGAAATTGAACGGCACTTGCGCCACGGCTTTTGCCCAAAATCCAGTGGTTTTGACCGCGCCGGGCGGCGTAAATATTATTTCTGTTCAAAATACGCAGCCTGAAAGTTGTCTCGCCTTAGGCGAGACCGACGGCACGATTACGATTCACGCGACCGGAACGCCCGCGCCGCTCCGCTATTCGATTGACGGCGGCGCGACCTACCAATTTTCCAATTTTTTCTCCGGTTTGACGGGTGGCAGTTACGTTCCGGTGGTTTCGGCGATTGACAATTCTTGCTCGGCGAGCGGGACGCAGGTGGTTTTCAATTTCCCGGTTGCTCCACAAATTTTGACCGCAACTGCCACTGGCACAACGGATTGTGGTCCCGCCTCAGGCGGGACGCCGACTGGCGGAATCACGATTTCAGCGACGGGCGGCACGCCACCGCTCCAATTTTCGATAAATAATGGCCAAAGTTGGCAGGCTGGAAATACGTTTTCTGGGCTGCTTCCCGGTTTTTATTCGATAAAAGTTCGGAACGCAAACGAGCAGTGCGAGCAGGTTTTGGGGCAGATTTTGCAGGTTTCCGAACCGGCCACGCCGACGATTTTGAACGCGGTCGGGACTGCTCCGACGAGTTGCGGACAGGCAAACGGCTCAATCATCGTGACCGCGACGGGCACGAATTTGCGCTATTCTTTGGACGGCACGAACTGGCAAACGAGCAACATTTTCCAAAACCTTTTCCCCGGCAGTTACACCGTTCGCGTGCGTTCGACGGATGCTTTGAACTGCATCGAAACGACGGCGCAACCCGTTGATTTGACCCCGGCAGCCGCGGCAAATATTACTAAAATTGACGTTGACCCGCTGTCAAATTGTGGTTTGACGGATGGTAAAATTGTCATCACGGCAACGGGCGGGGCGCAACCGCTGGGTTATTCAATCAACGGCGGTGTGTCATTTTCAAACAATAATATTTTTGAAAATTTACCTGCTGGAAATTACGACATCGTGGTTCGCAATTTTGACGGAAGTTGCCCAATCACGGGCGGCACGGCAATTATCCCTGTTTTGGCTTCGCCAGATATCGTTTCTGTCGTGCCGGTTTCGGCGACGGATTGCGGTGGGACGGATGGAAAAATTACCGTTTCGGCGACCTCCCCTTCAGGGGTTGGGGGTTTGCAATATTCTTTGAACGGAATTGACTGGCAAAACAGCCCTGTTTTTCCAAATTTGACCCCCGGAAATTATGTAATTCACGTCCGCAACGCGACCGGAACTTGCGCCGTGCAAAGTGCTGCGGTGACGGTCGGGCAGCCCACCGCGCCGACAATTTCATCGGCAACGGGCGTTTCGCCGACGGCTTGCGGTGCGACAAATGGTTCGATTACCGTTTCGGCGACGGGCGGAACCGCGCCACTTTCGTACTCGATTGATGGGATAAACTGGCAAACGGGCAGTGTTTTTTCAAATTTGCCGCCCGGTTCGTACACTGTTTTTGTCAGAAATGCGAACGCGACTTGCGCCACTCCGGCCAGTTCGCTGGTTATTTTGACACCGGGCGCGAACTCGCCAAGTATTTTAAATGTAAATGTCCAGGAACCCGCGAATTGTGGTCAAACTGGCACGGTGACGGTCACGGTGACGGGCGGCACGACGCCGTACCAATTTTCAAAAGACGGCGGTTTGACTTGGCAGACGAGCAATATTTTCCAAAATCTCGCGGCTGGAAGTTATGAAATCGTGGTTCGTAACGCCGACGGTACTTGCCCGACGGTTTACCCGCCGGTGACGATTTCCTCGAAAATTGCGCCGCAAATTTTGTCCGTGACCCTCGACCCGCCGACGGATTGCAACTTCAACAATGCCTCGATTGCGATTTTGGCGACGGGCGGGCAGCAGCCTTTGCAATATTCGATTGACTCGATGCAGACTTGGCACTCGTCCAATCTTTTCCAAAATTTACCGCCAGCCGCGTACTATGTTTTTATCAGAAATGCGGATGGCAGTTGCACGACGGCATATTTTGACAACCCGGTTGTCAACTGCGATTTTGACTTGGCTTTGAAAAAAACCTTGTCGCCGGGGCAGGCCGGGACAGTGCGTTTGGGTTACGATACTTGGTTTACCATCAAAGTTTACAACCAAGGATTTTTGCCTGCGGCAAATATTGAAGTGACCGATTATTTGCCGGAAGGCACGATTTTGAGCGGAAACACGGCGAACTCGATTTGGACGGTCGTCCCGGTCGGGGCAGGTGGTCTGGTTCAAAAAGTTTGGACAGTTTTGCCGGGCATTTTGCAGCCGGGCGATTCGGCTTCGGTTCAAATTGCAATCCGTGTAATTTATGGAACGCCGGGTTCGACTTTGGTTAACCGCGCCGAGGTTTCCGGCGCGACCGACGAGGCTGGCGGCGCAATTTCTGACGTGGACTCCGACCCCGACGACACGAACGGAAACGACAATGAAATTGACAACGAAACCAACGACGACGGCGATTTGGACGAAGATGACGAAGACCCGGCAAACATCGTCCTCGTCCCCGGCGACCCGATTGGTTATATTTATTGCGACAAAACGGGTGCAGTTTTGACGGGCGGAAAAATCGTGTTGACCTCCGCACCCGTCGGTGGCGAGATTTATTTTTCGGTCGTCGCAGGCGACACTTTGGACGGCCGCAACGGAAAATATAAATGGGTCACGAACGGCGTACAAGGCACGTACTCAACGACTTATGTGCATCCGCTCAATTTTCCGTTGAGCACGAGTTGCCCGCCGCAGTCCGGTTCGCCTTCTCCGTCCTCGCTCGACGGTTCGACTTTTGACAAAGATGGATTGGTCAACGGCCACGTCGAATTGGGTTCGGAAGCGACCGCCGGAAGTTTGATTAACAAGACTTGCGCGTTCAATCCGTACTGGCTTTCGTTCACAATCGGCAGCGGCGACACGACGATTGTAAATACCAACAATATCCCGGTTCAGTGTGGTTTTATCGGTGCGATTACCTGCATTGACCAAAACGGGAACGGCATTCCCGAACCCGGCGAACCCACTTTGGACGGCGTGACCGTGCAACTTTTCACCTGCTCCGGCACGACCCCGATTGCCTCGACGGTGACAAATAATGGTGGAAAATACAAATTCGACGGCCTCGTCGCGGGCAGTTACAAATTGAAATTTTTGCAACCGAGCGGTTTCAATTTTGCTTTGGACGGCAACGGACAACCTGTAAATATTGATTTGAACGGTTTTACAAGTTGCATCACTTTAAATTTTGGCGAGTGCGACACCTCGAAAAACGTCTGTTTTGTGGCTTGCCCGACGGCAACTGCGACGGCTTCCGCGCTCCAAATTTGCCCCGGCGGGTCAACCCAATTATTTGGCTCGGCCTCGTCCGGCACGTTCAGTTGGAGTCCTGCTGCTGGTTTGAGTTGCACAAATTGTCAGCAGCCAATTGCCACGCCGACGGCCACGACTTCGTACATTTTGCAAGTGACCGACGGAAATTGCATTTCAAAAGATACCGTCATCATCAACGTTTTGCCCGTGCCGACGGCTGGTTTGATAAATGTTTCATCCCAAAACCCAACGACTTGCGGCGCGTCAAACGGCTCAATCACGGTTTCAACTTCTCAAACTGGCGTTCAATTTTCGATAAATGGCGGCGCGACTTGGCAAGCGACGGGCAGTTTTACCGGTCTCGCGGCTGGAACTTACACGGTTGCGGTGCGATTCACGGGTTCGGCTTGCTCGACTTTGTTCCCCGGAAATCCGGTGGTTTTGAACTCCGGCGGCGCGCCGAACATTTCAAATGTTGCCGCGACGCAGCCCAACAATTGCGACACGCCGAACGGCCAAATCACAATTTCGGCGACGGGTGCGAATTTGGAATACTCTATTAATAATGGTGTGAGTTTCCAATCGTCCAATATTTTCCAAAATTTGGCAGCCGGGACGTACAAAATCGTCGTCCGGGCGGCTGGAAATTCGGCTTGCACGGCGACTTGGCCGGACGTGGTTTTGGTTTTGCAGCAGCCGATTGTTTCCAATGTGATTGTAAATGCAAACTGCCAGTCGGGTCAAAATTCGCTGACCATCGTGGCGACGGGCGGTCAACCGCCGTTGGAATATTCGATAAATGGCACGGATTGGTTTACACAAAATACGTTCAACAATTTGGCGAGCGGTTTTTACAATGTCTGGGTTCGAAATTTCAATTCAACTTGCGAAACGCCGTGGGCCCAAAACCCGGTTGGCATTTGCGCGTTCGATTTGGCTTTGAAAAAAACACTCGCGCCCGGCCAAACTTCGACGGTCGCGCTCGGTGATACCATTGATTATGTCATTACGATTTACAATCAGGGCAGCATCGCGGCGCACGACATTTCGGTGGTGGATTATTTGCCGGCAGGCATGAAAGTGGTGACTCCTGGCTGGACGCAAAATTTCACCAACCAAATGGCGACGACGACCGTCGCTGGGCCGATTGCGGCGGGTGGCAGTTTGCAAATCCCGATTTCGGCGCATTTGGTCGTCGGCGGTCCCGGAACGATGTTGAAAAACGTGGCCGAAATCAAAGACGCGGAAGACGCGCAGGGCAATCACCCGGACGATATTGACTCGAACCCGGACATGATTTCCAGCAACGACAACGAAATTGACAACGTGACGAACAACGGCGGCGGCGACGAGGACGATGCCGACCCTGCCGAGGTGATGCTCAACCAATTTGACCCGTCCGGTTATATTTACTGCAACAAAACAGGCAAAATCCTGACGGGCGGCACGGTGCAACTGGTTTCTGGCCCCATCGGCGGACAACTTTTCTTCGGAACCGACGGCACTGGGAAAATTTTGGACGGCAACACGGGCATGTATCAGGTTTTCACGAACGGCGTTCCGGGCGTTTACACCCTCGGTTATTCGCACCCGAACGGCTATCCGCTCAGCACGACTTGCCTGCCGCACGCCGGGACTTTCAACCCTGCGGGAAATGACAACAACCCGGTTTACGACAACGATGGTTTGGCAAATGGCATCATCCATTTTGGTTCGGGCGCGACGAACGGCGTTTTGAACGACATAAATTGCGCGGATAACCATTACTTTTTGAAATTTTACCTCGACCCGCAGGAGACGACTTTGATTGCCAACAACAACATCCCCGTTTCGTGCGGCATTTTGGGCGGTCGCGTTTGCCTCGACAACAACAACGACGGCCAACCCACGCCGGGCGAACCGGGCGCGGCGAACGTCACGGTGCAATTGATTGACTGCTCGAACCCGCAAAACCCCATCGTCGTGCAGGCCGTTTTGACCAATGCAAATGGCGAATATCAATTCGACGGCCTCGTTGCCGATAATTATCAGATAAAAGTTTTGGCACCGTCGGGCTACTCGGTCATCGGCGCGGGTTTCGACACGGACGGCACGAGCGATTGCTTGCCGATTACTTTCACGACTTGCGATTTGACGAACAATGTTTGCCTGTCGTTTTGCCCGGTCATCCACCAAGTCATTTCGGTCAATCCAAATTGCCCGCCGGGCGACGACGGTTTGATTGTGATTTCGGCGCAGTGCCTCGGCACTTTGCAATATTCGATTGACGGCGGCACGACTTGGCAGGCCTCGAATGTTTTTCCAAATCTGC
Organism: Saprospirales bacterium; assembly: GCA_031398055.1. Taxonomy (GTDB): domain Bacteria; phylum Bacteroidota; class Bacteroidia; order Chitinophagales; family Saprospiraceae; genus M3007. The sequence goes on from JANNMS010000029.1 coordinate 77,208, forward strand.
CGCCCGGAACGTACACGATTGTCGTGTCGAGCGGTGCTTGCCAAACGACTTGGCAATTGACGATTACTTTGGATTGCGACAACGCGCCCGACGACGCTGGTTTGATTGGAAATGCTTTCCAAGATTGTGGCGCGACGGACGGTGTGCGCGAAATTGGCGAAGATGGTTTGGCAAACGTGCAGGTGACTTTGACCGGAAATGGGCAAAATTTGAAGAAAAATACCGACGCGAACGGCTTGTTTACTTTTGAAAATGTTCCGCCCGGAACCTACACTTTGACTTTTGGAAAACCCGCCGGGACGAATTTCACGACCCAAAACGCGGGCAGCGACGACGCAAAAGACAGCGACGTTTCACCGACCGGAACCGTTTCAATCACACTTTTGCCCGGCCAAACTTTGACAAATGTGGCCGCTGGTTTCAAAGATATTTTGCCGCCGGTCATCACTTTTTCAAACCCAAAATTGCAAGGACACGTCGCGGGCGACACGATTTTGATGGATTGCAACAATCTCGTTCCGTTCGGTTTGGCCGATGCAAAAGCGACGGACAATTGGGACAGCGACCCGGATTTGAAATTTGTCGAAAAGCCGATTTTGTCTTTTCCAAGTTGCCAAAATGGCTATTTGGCCATCATGCACTGCGGTTGGGTTGCGACGGACGACTGCGGAAATACTTCCGAAATCGAATTTGTCATGGCAGTTCAGGACAAAACCGCCCCGCAATTTGTGGGCGTGCCGTCCAATTTGATTTTGAATGTTGGCGACCCCGTTCCGACTCCGGCAAATGTGAAAGTTTTTGATTTTTGCGACCCGACGGTGACGAACGCGGTATTTGCGGAAACGCAAACCCAAAATGGCTGCCAAACCGTCATCACCCGAAAATGGACTGCCACCGACCACTGCGGAAACGTGGCGACGGCTTCCCACACAATAACGATTGGAAATGGAAACGCGCCCGTTTTGGCAATTTCCGCAAAAACCAACGCGACCTGCAACGCCTCGAACGGCTCCTGCAATTTGACCCCGGCGACTTTGGCTTTTGCTTGGTCGGACGGCGGCACGGGGGCTTCGAGAAATAATTTACCTGCCGGAAATTTCACAGTGACCGCCACCGACGCGGCTGGCTGCACGGCGAGTTTGACCGTTTTGATTGAAAAAACCAACCAAAACGTGGCATTTACTGTCGGAAATTTGACGGATGCGGCTTGCGGAAACGCAAACGGCGCGGCGAGTTTGACGCCTGCGACTTTGACTTTTGCTTGGTCGGACGGCGGCAGCGGGGCTTCGAGAAATAATTTGGCGGCTGGAAATTATCAAATTACGGCCACCGACGCGAGCGGCTGCACCGGAACTGCCAATTTTACAATCAACGAAACTGGCAATTTGAACCCAACCATCGCCGCGACGACCGCCGATTTTTGCGACCAAAACAATGGAACTGCGGTGCTTTTTCCCGTCAATTTGACCTACAATTGGTCGGACGGCGGAACGGGCGCGAACCGTTTCGGACTCGCCGGGGGAACGTACACCGTGACCGCGACGAACGGAACGCCGGGCTGCACCGCGACTTTGACCGTCGTAATTCAGGAACAAAATGGCGTGGCGATTTCGGTTTCATCCAATAAAAATGAAACCTGTTTTGGCAACGACGGCGCGGTGACGCTTTCGCCCGCGACCGGCGTGACTTATTCGTGGTCGGATGGCGGCACGGGCGCGACGCGCACCGATTTGGATGCCGATATTTACATCGTGACTGGCACTTCGCCGAACGGCTGCACGGGCATGATTATGGTGGAAGTGATGCGCGACGTGATGTTGCAGGTGGGCGTAACTTCCACAGATTCAGCGACTTGCGCCGGAAACGACGGGCAGGCCGTGCTTTTTCCAACCACTGGAATCACTTTCAATTGGTCGGACGGCGGCACGGGCGCGACGCGAAACAATCTTGTTCCGGGCGTTTATGTCGTGACGGCGACGACGCCAAATTGCTCGGAAGCGTTCACCGTTTCCATCGGTTTGGATTGCTCGAACACGGGTTGCACGACGCCGGTTTTTGAAAGTACCATCATCACGCCTGCAAAATGCAGCGCGGCGGACGGCGCAGCGGCGGTTTTTGTGGTCGGCGACGAGGCCAATTTTACCTATTCTTGGCTGCCAAATAATGGTTCTTCAAATGCTGCGGGCAATTCGCGGATTGGACTTTTGCCGGGAATTTATTTGGTCACGGTCAAGCCGCTGGGTTTTGATTCTTGCGATTTGAAAGTAAATATGGTCGTGCCGAACGACACAGTCGGCTGCGGAACACCACCGAAACCGGATGATTTCACCAGTTTGCCCGACGGTTTGTTGCTTTTTGATTGCAAAAAAGGCAGTTACCAGCATTGCATGGACATCCGTTTTGAGGATTTCAAAAAAGGATATTCCGTCACCGACAACGGCGGGCAATTTCTCGGCGGCATCAAAGCCTGCAACGTACACGAGTTTACTTTTTACGAAGTGGATTTGTTGACGAGCAGCGGTTCGATGGGGCCGTTCGAGGTCGCGGAATGGTTTGTGAACGGCACGAAAAAAATGGGGACGTTTGCCGATGTGGCTGGTTTGATTCAATTTTTAAATCAAAACGACCTCGGCGCGGCGTGGAAATTTGATACTTTGGAAATGCGCGTGATTTCGGAATCGCCAAAAACGAAGTATTCAAATTTGCAGGTCAAAGAAATTCCGACTGGAAATATCGTGATTTTAGAAACCTCCAATGTTTTTGACGAGCGCGGAACGATTTTAGAAATGCCGGAAGGCGACTATCATTTGGTGGTTGTCCACACGCCGACGGGTTTGAAAGACACGGTTGACGTGACCGTTCACTGCCTCACGACGGACACGATTGTCCGAAATATTTTGGTCAAAGAATTGGTTTCCATTGATTTGGACGATTCCGAACTGCTCGGCGCGTCGGAAGGCGCACGGATTGTGCAAGAAAACATCCTCACGGATGTCGTTCAATTGATGCCTTCCGGCAAAAATAAAATCGAAGTTTACGCCTCGAAATCGGGGACGGAACACGCGATTTTGGTTTTGCAAGACGAGCGCGGGGTGATCGACACGACGTATTTGATTATCAATGCGAATTACAAAGATATTCCGGCGGACAGTGTTTATGTTTTCAATGCCGTTTCGCCAAACGAGGATGGACAGAATGATGTCTGGACTATTTTGAATATTGAAAAATATTCGGACAACAAAGTGCAAGTTTACAATCGTTGGGGCGAGCGCGTTTTTGACAAAGAAAATTATCAGAACGACTGGAATGCGCGTTGGAATGACCAGTATTTGCCGGACGGCACTTATTTCTACCTGATAAATTATGATGGTGGGAAACGGTTGACGGGATATTTGCAGATTCAGCATTGACGAAATTGGGCGAGGTTAGAAAAGACACTATTGAAAAATGTCTTTTCTTTCAACTTCAAATTGGAAATGAAAACGACCGAGCAGCGCGAGTTGCTCGGTCGTTTTTTTTGTGGAATTACTGGCTAAAATATCTGAATCAGAATTTACTTAAGTTGTCAAAATGAATTTTTCGGGTGTTTGGAAAATGCGGCAGAGCCGCTAAATATTTGTAACCATCGGAATAAGATTTTCCCAGAGGTGCGTAGCCCCGAAATATTCCGGTGCTACGCACCTCAATTGAATTTTCCTTGCATTTCTACAAATATTGAGCGGCTCTGCCGCATTTTCAAGTACCCGAACATTTACTTTCAAATACTTAAAGTGGTGGACAAAAATTTATGCTTCGCCCAGCAGGTTGCCACGATTCCAATTTTACCACCTCCGGCAGAAAATCGGGCAGTAAAATCCAGGCGTTTCGAAACTGATTTTTTTGAAATCGTACCCAATCCGGCCAATGATTTTGCCTATATTTTTATTGAAAAAGAAGTTGAGGTCGGTGGGATTCTCGAAATCCGGGATGCCGTCGGACGTTTGTTTTTGACCAACTCGATTGAAAATTTAATCCAAAATGAAAATAAAATTGACTTGAAAAATATGCCCGAAGGCATTTGGACGGTGGTTGTGAAATTGGGAATTGGACAGATCCAAGCAAAGCAATTGGTCATTTTGAAAAAATAAATCTGGCGGTTTTATTACCCGCTTTATCAGAAAATCGGGCAGTTGGAGTTGGAACTGGATTTCTTGAAACGGATCCAAAAAAAACTTTCAGCCAGTTGAGTGCCCCGGTTTTGCGGGAATTGGCGAGCACCAGCGGCGGCCTCCTTGGGCTGCCAAATCGGTGCCGGTTGTTGAGTCTGCCTCGCTCAACCTTTTACCACCGCCCCGTAGGCGAAAGCCCCGAAAACCTCGCTTTGATACTGACGATGGACAAAATTTACCTCGACCATCCTTTCGGTGTCCGGCGGATTTGGGCAAATTTGCCCGGTGAATTCGCCGGGACGAACATCAAACGGGTGCACCGGTTGCTGCAATGGCTATTTTTCACGCCATTAAATGCCCCAAAAACGTCCATTCCAAACAACGAACACGAGATTTTCCCTTATTTACTGCGCGGCCTGACAATCGACCGACCCAACCAAGTTTGAGCCACCGACCTTTGCCGGGGACTCGAAAAGTATTTCTACTTTTACGACTACGAACGAAAACACCAAACACTCCAATCCGCACCGCGGCACAAATTTGTAAACCAAAAACTGCTTTAGAATTTTGAAAAAAACAAAAAAAATGTTTGTTGTTGTTCCTAAAATTAAAAATCAAACCGCAAGCAAGTTTATTTTTACACCCTTTTTGTCCAATGATTGGAGAGCACCTCACAGGTGGTGTTCAAGGATGCCTAAGTTTTTACCCTGAAATTAATTTCGCTTTCCACTGAACCCTTCTACTATTTTGAAGTTAAAAATGCATTGTCAAATTCAATGAAGAAGGACATTCAAAAGCAGCCAGAAGTTTTATGTCAACCACTCCGCGAGGGTATTGATTTTTACATGGAACGCGGATTATTTGTTTTCACTGAAAATTATCATTTGAAAAGGGGATTTTGTTGTGGCTCAGGTTGTCGGCATTGCCCGTTTAAAAAAAGGAAAAAAAAGGTTTAAAAAAAAATCCCTTCTCGATAATTCGAGAAGGGATTTTTTAATAAAACCAGAAATTGACCAGCAATCAATATTGCCACAAATCATGTTCGAGATTAAAAATTTCATTTTTAATCCGGTCAGATTCCATCAACATATCCACACCTTGCAGATAATCGCCAATTTTACGATCATAAACGTTGGACTGTTTGTAAATATAACTGGCGAAAAAACGCATTTCAAATACATCCTCCCAAGAAATGGTTGCATTGGTATTGCCGCCCATATTGTAAACCCGGTGGCGGGCAAACAACTCACGAACTTCTGGATAATATACCCAAAACATCGGTTTCTCGTAGCGGAAATTGCCTTGGTTGTCTTTCACATCAATCAGCGGCGCGATTCCAAGAATGCGCACTTGCATGGTCGAAGTTTCGCGATCAAAAAACCAAATTTCTTTCAAACGAAAACGACGCACATCTTCCCAGTTGATGTCGTTTCGTACAATTTTGATTTGTTCTTCATAAGTTTCCGGGTCAAAAGTGATGGCAGTATCTACATTTGAAAGCATGCCGGCCACTTCGTCGCCTGTCAATTGCTTTTGAAACTTATCATTTTCCGGGTCAAAAACGCGGATATCGTTGGCGATAGCCGCTTCGGAAAGGATTTTGAAAAATGGATCTTCTGGAAAAATGAAGGGTAAGTTCATTTTTTCCCGAACATCAATGATGCGCCAAATGCGGCGTTCCCACATGATATCGCTTTCGCGAATGGGTTGATAAGCCAAAACTTTCCGATCGCCCATGATTTTTTTCTCCACGATGTCATCCAAAGGAGCATCAGTAGCAGCCGCATCAGGGTCGCTGGATTCGGTTTTGATTTCGATTTCTTCGGGATCTTGTGCTACAACAGCCGTTGTGCCAACGAACAAAAGGAAGCACAGGCAAGTCGTCCATTTAAAAAAAGTTTGCATGACTCGCAAAAAGATTAAGAGTGAGTAAGTAATTTTTCAAAAAATTGGCCTCAGCCGAGGATGAAACGACGACTGAGGCCGGATATTTTTGATTAACGAATTTTGAAAACGAGTGCATTAAGTTCACGAGGTGCAGCATCACCCGGGCATTTTGCCTTAATTTCATCAAAGAAATAAGTGTCGCCAGGTGCCGCTTTTTGTACCAAATCACCAACATCGCCACTCCAACGTGCGCCGGAATTGGTTTTTTCAATTGGGTCGGCACGTTTTTTCAAATAACCGACTTTGAAACCAACAACATCACATCTCACATCGAAGTCAAAGTTTTGCAAAACAGCAGCGATACCGCCTTGCGCTTTGAATTCTCCATTGGGCATTGCTTTACTGTTGTGTTTTGTACCTAATAAAGCCATCGGATCGGGAATACGTTTTACTCGGTATTTGAAAGTTTGAGTTACGCCTGGCCCAGAAACTGTGATTGAAGCATCACCTGGAGTGGTTGCAGTTACTTTGTAATTACTTCCTTGAAGTTTAGTGATATTAATCCCAGTAGCACTTACTTTCAAATCCACAGTCGAAATGCCCGCAGCAGATATTGCAACCGGATTATCAACTCCAATGTAAAAAACGTTCATTTTCTCAAGCGCAACGGCTATCGAACGTTGTCCTACTTCATAAGAAAATTCTTTGTTGTAAGATTTTACTTCTCCGGTCAGGGGGTTTTTAACAGCGATATTGACGCTATACTTTTTTGTTCCAAGACCTTCTGCAGTCGTTTCGTAGTGTGCTTTTCCTTGTTGGACGGGACGACTAGCACCATTAACGCTGATGCTGATATTATTTGCAGTAGAACTATATGCAGACAAAAACACATCTGCTTCATACTTTTCTCCTGAAATAACATAACCTTTTTGAGCAGAAATAACTGGCTCATAAGAATCCATCCGAATTTCTTCTTCGCCGCCTACTTTTTTCGCGCAGAAATTCAAAACTGATGCATAAGTACTTTTTGCATCGCTCTGCATTTTTCCTAATGTTGGAAAAATAGAAGCTACTGGCATTTGCTTAAACTTCATTTCTGACCAAGTTTTTGCTTTAATGCCTGGAGGCAAAGGTTCAATCTGTAAAGGAAAAGATTTAGCCACAACAGTATCACCATCTACTAATTCCAATAATGCTAATCGTGTTTTTTCAATTTCATTTTTAATTTCATCGCCCTTTCCTTCATTGATGAAATATTTTGTAGTCAAATCCTTATTACGAATATCCTTAGGTTGATCTGGAACTTTTGGATTTTGCCCACCTGCTTTTTCCCAAATATAGGTACGATGTTGATCAACATATGCAATGAAGCCATCTACAATTTCCTTGGCTTTTATTGCATTTTGACGATACTTTTCATTTTGATCTTTTTTGTAAGCATCCGCTTGTTTGTTGATATTGGCTAAAACGGCCTCATTTGACCTATCAACAACTTTGCCTGAATCCTTCATTCCTTTATCCAAAGAGAAAAAAGCATTCATCACTTCTGCGGAAACGTTCAAAGCCAACAGTGCGGTCAACACCAAGTACATGAGGTTGATCATCAATTGCCTGGGCTCTTTTGGTATTGACATAAGTCTAAAATTTTATTTTTGATGATTAATTTAATGAATTGAATTCAACTATTTGACCGCACAATCATTGACGACCAATGTTTGACATCGCGTTGAGCATATTGCCATAAACGGTGTTCAAAGAACTCAAATTTTTGTTCAATGAGCCCAAATGCGCACCATACGCTTTCACGTCTTCAGTAGATTTGGTCATTTCAGCCATTGCTTCGTTCATCTTCGTATAGAAATTGTTCATGGTCTGCATTTGAGTCTGCGTACCAGAAAAATCAACTTCTTGCAAAGATTTCAAAGCCACCATGCTTTTTGAAACTGACTGCAATTCGGTTAACATACCACCCAATTGACGTTCAATAACATCACCATGGAGTGGTTTGAATTCTTCCAAATTAGCTTGTTGAGAGCCCGCAGTCAACGGTGCAATTCTGGAATCATATTGGGAAAGGCCTGGGTAAAGTTTGTCCCAATAATAATCAGGTTCTGGGCCAATTACACCCAACATTGTGAAGATGAAAATTTCGATACTCATGCCAATGATAAGCATCTCGGAGGCTCCTTCCCATGATTCAAGTTTGAATAAGGCACCGGCCAACACGAATGCTGCACCAATACCGATGAGGAAGTTTTTGGCATACTTAAAGGTCTTACTTTTTAAGAAACTCATTGCTATTAATTTAAGCAGGTTACGGAAAAAATTGATTGATTTTAGTAAATATTAGGCCGCAAAAGTAACTAAGCGGTTTAACATATCCAGAACATTTGGCGGGCAAAATCTTTTGAAAATCAATTATTTGCCCACAGATGACAACTTATGCGAAGTACTTACGCACTTGCAAAGAGATTATCACGAGAAATTTTAAGGGAAAAATTCAAAATGTGAAATCAGGAAAAAACAAACAGCAATTAACCAAATTAGTGTACGGTTGGTTAATTGCTGTTTGTCAAAAACAATGACTAAAAATCATTGATAGAACGACCCAAAAATGTCAGCACGCAGCGGAAACCGATGTAGCATTTATTGGTATCTTGAGATTCAAAATTCCGGGTGCTGGTTTGCAAATAGAAAGCAACATCTTTCCAAGACCCGCCACGAATGACTTTGCGTTTTAAGGTTTCGTCATCTTCTTCTTTTGCATCAACACGGATATCAGGATTCAAGTCATGAACAAAAGAATAGGCATTTTCAAAATATGCACTTTCTGTCCATTCCGAAACATTGCCCGCCATACAAAACAAACCGTAGTCATTTGGATAATAACCATCCGCTTTTACGGTGTACAAGCCACCGTCTTCTGGATAGTTGCCGCGACCAGGTTTGAAGTTTGCCAACAAACAACCTTTTGCATTCCGGGTATAATATGCACCCCACGGATACGGAGCCAAATCGCGGCCACCGCGTGCTGCATATTCCCATTCATGCTCGGTTGGAAGACGGAAATCTTCGGAATTGACCTCAGTCGTGCGGTACATATTCCAAAGTTTGGTGCGCCAATAGCAAAATGCTTTGGCCTGTTTCCAGTCAATTCCGACCACTGGATAATCATCAAATGCCGGATGCCAGAAATAGTTACGAGTCATCGGCTCGTTGTAAGAATAAGCGAAATCGCGAATCCAAGCCAAAGTGTCTGGATAAACTTTCACTTTTTCTTTGTGAATATGCTCGGTGCGGCGGCCATTGCGGTCGTGTGCCGCTTTTTGCCAGTCGTACCATTGGTACTCGAATTCGAGTTTTGCCACATCAATCTCTTTGCGTCCATCAAAACGCTCCGAGGCTGGGTAGTACAAATCTTCCAATTGTTCGGCATTTTCCTCCCAATCGAATTCATTTTCCCAGTCAATTCTTTGTTTGCCGTTGCCGACATCTTCGGAGTCATCCTCCGAATAGAATTGAGCGGTTTCACGGGCAAGTGAGTCCAACACCCAATACACAAACTGACGATATTCGTTGTTCGTGATTTCGGTATCATCCATGAAAAAGCCCTGAATAGAAATGGCTTTTGGCCGAGAAACGAGGTTGCTGGAAACATCTTGGTCTCCAACACCAATGTGTAGCGTTCCGGATGGAATATAAACCATTCCGTAAGGATTGATTCCCTTCCATTTCGGGCGGTCAAGGACGCCGACGAGTTGACCGCTTTCAGACCTGCCGCAAGAGGCAAGGGTTCCCGCAACCAAGGCGAGGAGATAGAATAAATTTTGCAGTTTTTTCATTATTAACACCCGTGTTTTCCTAAATTCAATTTTTATTCTGTTTGGAAAAATCGCCCGTAAAGATAGAAAGAGAAACTTTAATCGGAGAAACATCTTTTGCCGAAAATGCTTTTAACCGACGTTTTGATTGCCAAACATTGCGTCCCAAACGATTTTTTAACTCTGTATTGTATGGTTCGGGAATATTTTTGCAAATGCAAAATTATTGTCTGACAATTCTATCTAATTGATTTTCAATGGCTTTTGAAATCAGAAGCCTCGTTTTTCAAAAAAAATTCTAAAAAAACCGAGGATTGTAAATCACTGGTGGCAATTTCCCTTCGCCGATGGATTTATTCAAATTATATTTCAATAAAATTTCATGGCTGCCGCGATGGGCTTGGCGCAATTGGGAAAGGGGAAGGTCGAACGAATACGCCAACGTGGTCTTTTCATTTAGTTTCATTCCTGCGAAAATTGCAACTGCATCCTTCGATGTCCGACCGAATCCTCTAAACGAGGCTCCTGTCATCATATTGTCACGCCAAAAAAAATTTAAGGCAATTTCCGTCTGCGAGGCAACCAAATCCGACTTGAAAAGCACCGCTGGCCGGACCATTATATTTTCACCCAAATTTACCTTTCGGGAAAGCGAAGCCAAGTAAACCGAGCGCAAAGAAAGCAAAAGACTCCCAGAATTAGAAATTTTTAATTCAGGAGAAATAATCGGCTGCATCGCCACGCCCGCTTCCCAAAATTTACTTTGAAAATAAGCCCCTGCCTCGATCGCCCAGTTATTTGCCTGCACCACGCCTTCCGGCAAATTCGGGTCGTTGTGCTGAATCGAACCGCCCTGGGTGTCTTCATAATTTCCATCCGGCGTCCGAAGTTTGGAACCGTCCAAAGCATATTGGAAAAAAACGCCGCTCACGCCCAGCGAAAGCAGACTGTTCCGTCCGATTTCTTTTTGATAATCGTAAGTCAAAGCCACGCTCGCCGTGCGGTGCGCCCCGATTTTGTCATTTTCCATCCGCAAGCCTACCCCACTGCTCAAAAAATAAACCGGCAAATGCGCGTTCACCTGCTGCGTCGCCGGCCCGCCGTTCAAATCCACCCACTGCTGCCGAAAAACCCCGGTGACCACCAATGAATTTTCCAGACCAGCGTACGCCGGATTGTAAGCATACGGATTGAGCATGAACATGCTATATTGTGGCAATTGCTGGCCAAAAGCCGCGATGCTGTACCATATTAATATAGGTGTAAGAATTTTTTTCATCGCTCAAAAATTTAGTGGTTGATTTGGTTGAGGTGAAAAAAGACATTTTTCAAATAGCGTCTTTTCTAAAAATTTCTATTTTAACATTTCATCAAATTCTTTCAAAGATTCGACAGGACGCTGGCACGCAAAATTTTGACAAACATAAATCAACGCCTCGCCGCCGTCCGGTTTGCCTACCAACAAAGGTAACTGCGAGGTTTCACGGTTGCTTGCTGCAATTATCCGGTTTGGCAAAAAACGCGCACGAATTTCCGCCGCTTTTTCAAAAGCATTTTCCCCAACGATGGCGATTTCGTGAAATGGATGCACGACATTCATCGCTGCCACCGCCCAACGTTCGAACGAACGCGGAAATTTTCCAACCGTTTCGTGCATCACGTCCAACATTTTTATGGAAAAATCGCGCCAATTTGGTTTGTCCAAAAAAAGCGCGAGCCGTTGCAAATTCAAAACCATCGTGCTGTTCCCCGACGGCGTCGCGTTGTCGTACAAATCTTTTTTCCGCAGCAAAACGTCGGTTTGCGTTTTGGAAGTGTAAAAAAACAGGCCTGTTTCGGGGTCGTGAAAATTTTCCAAAACCTGCGAAGTCAATTTTTCGGCAACCGATAAATACGTCTCGTCGAACGTGATTTCGTAAACATCCACGAGCGCGGCAATCAAAAAAGCATAATCGTCCAAAAATGCAGGATACTGGGCTTGGCCGTTTTTCCAAGTGTGCAGCAAGGGATGAGGGATGAGGGATGAGGGATGACCTCCGTTTTTTGTAAAATTTTTCAACAAAAAATCCACGTTCCGCACAGCCGCCGCTCGGTATTTTTCATTCCCCAAAGCCGAAAACGCCGCCGCCAAACCAGAAACCATCAAAGCATTCCAGCTGAGCAAAATTTTGTCGTCCAAACCTGGCGGCACGCGTTTTTGCCTTTCGGCAAATAATTTTTCGCGGCAGTTTTTCAACCTGTTTTTTAAACTTGAAATTTCAAAACCAGCCGTTTCGGCAAATTCTTCAAACGTTTTTTCACGCCAGAGAATGTTTTTTTCCTCCCAATTTCCATGTTCCGAAACGCCGTAAAATTGGCAAAACAAACTCGCCTCGCCGCCCAAAATTTCCTCGATTTCCTGTTTTTCCCAGACGTAAAATTTGCCTTCCACACCTTCCGAATCGGCATCGAACGCAGAATAAAAACCGCCGTCGGGGTGGGTCATTTCTTTTTCCAAAAAATCCAAAGTCTCTTCGATGGTCTCTCGGTAAAGTTCTTTTTTGGTCAATTTGCACGCCTCGGAAATCACGCTGACCAATAAAGCATTGTCGTACAACATTTTTTCAAAATGTGGGACGAGCCACTCGCGGTCGGTGGCATACCTCGAAAATCCGCCGCCGATTTGGTCATAAATTCCACCCAAAATCATTTTGTCCAACGACAGTTCGGCGTGGTTTTTCGCCTCTTCGTTTTTTGTGAAATGATAATAATTTAGCAAAAACTGGATGGCCATCGTGGCCGGAAATTTCGGTGCGCCGCCAAATCCTCCGTCCGCCCGATCAAAATCATCGCGCATTTTGTAAAAAATATTTTCCAAAAAATCGGACGTAAATTTTTGATTTTCAGCGACTTGCGGCACGAGGTCGTTTTTTTTGAAATTTTTATTTTTCAAAAAAACATCATCATTTCGTTGGATGTAGCCAAGCAGTTTTTCAGCCTGTTCTTCCACTTTTTCCCGCTGATTTTTCCAAACATTTGAAAAATGAACCAAAACCTGCGGCCATGACGGGCGTTGATGGGCAGGCATCGGAGGAAAATAGGTGCCTGCAAAAAACGGTTTTCCGTCGGGCGTCAAAAGACAATTCAATGGCCAACCGCCGCTGCCGGTCATGATTTGGCAGGCCTCCATATAAATCGCGTCCACGTCGGGGCGTTCCTCGCGATCCACTTTTATGTTGATGAAATATTCGTTCATCAAGGCCGCAACGTCCTCATTTTCAAAGGATTCGCGCTCCATGACGTGGCACCAGTGGCAGGTGGAATAGCCAATGCTCACCAAAATGGGCTTGTCCTCGGCCTTTGCTTTTTCAAATGCCTCGGGTTTCCAGGCAAACCAATTGACTGGGTTGTGGGCGTGCTGCAACAAATATGGCGAGGTTTCAAATTGAAGATTATTCAATGGATTTACGATTTGAAGATTTATGAATTACGATTGTTTGAAATTGGAATGTCCATCAATTTTATTCAAGGCTCAATTATGAATTGAGGGTGTTCAAAAAAAGGTGCATCGCACCTTATTGAACCAGCAAATTGAAATCATATTTGAGCATTATTCAAAATCATACCGATAAATGGGGTGTTTCAACTCGGCACCAGGCGGAATTTCAATCAGGGGTTGGATGATTCCGTCGTGCAAATCGTACACCCAACCGGACAAATGTGGGGCATTTTGGTCTTTCCATGCTCGTTGAATGATGGAGGTCGCTGCCAAATTGTGAACTTGTTCGATGACATTGATTTCAATCAGGCGATTCAGGCGGGCTCTTCGGTGGGCAAAAAATCAATCTCATCTTGGTGCAAACGGTAGACGTCTTTGATGTGGAGCAGCCATTTATTTATCAAGCCAAAAGATTTGTTGGTCATCGCCGCTTTCACCCCGCCGCAACCGTAATGCCCACAAACGATGACGTGTTTTACTTTCAAAACTTCGACGGCGTACTGCAAAACACTCAACATATTCAGGTCGGTATGGATGCAAAGATTGGCGACGTTGCGATGAATAAAAACTTCGCCGGGAGCGGTTTGGGTGATTTCATTGGGCGGCACGCGGCTGTCGGCGCAACCAATCCAGAGGAAATCGGGGGTCTGGATATTGACCAATCTTTCAAAATATTGGGGGTCGTTTTTGACTTGATTGATTGCCCATAATTTGTTGGCAGCGAGGAGGTTGTGTGCTTTTTCCATTTGATATTTTTAAAAAAGTCAACTTTGGGAGCGGCATAAATTCCGCTCTTCGGTGGAGCAAGGAAAGGGATTTTTAGCATTTTTCAAATAAAAAAAGCGGTGCCCGACCGAAGTCGAGCACCGCCGTTTTATGGTTTTGGTATTTGCAGCCGATGATTAGTCGCGGAGCAAAACCAGACGTTTAGTTACCGGTGCGCTCAATTGCGAGCGGAAAGTCACCATCAAAATGCCGGAAGGCAGGCCGTCCACATCGAGACGGTTGTCGTTGTTGATGACATTTTCTGCTGAAATTGTACGCAGTGTGCGTCCGTTGGCATCGGTGATGGTGATGATACCGTTGGACGGCATTTCACTGTCAAACATGATACGGACTTCGTTGATTGCTGGGTTCGGAACAAGTGTGAAATCAACTGCATCGACTTGAACTTGTTCGTTGCGCTCGGTTAAGCCATTGCTGTTTGCCGGTTTTGAAATGGCACAGGCAGCAGAAACAGTAATCGTTTGCGAAGCGGAACAGTCGTTGGCGTCATAAACCGTGAAGGTGTAGGTGCCGGGCAACAAGTTGTTGAAGTTGTTCGAACTCTGTTTGGTCGTCAGCGGACTTCTCTGATAACGATATGGGCTACCAGTTGCGTAAGGTGTACCACCAGTGGCATTGACTGTGATGTTGACTTTGCCAGATTGCGAACCCGGCGCGCATGTAATACTTGTGATAGAAACTGGAGCAGCAGGAGCGGCAACTACCGCAGTGGCAGTAGCTGTGCAACCATTTGCATCCGTGGCAGTCACCGTGTAAGTACCTGCGGCCAAATTCATCATCCCTTGGCAACCCGGGAAAGCGGGATCGCAAGTGCCGCTCGGACTCCATGCATAGGTTTTTGCACCTGTGCCGCCCGATGCGACTGCTTTCACTTTTCCATTTGTCAAGCCAAAGCAAGTGATATCAGTTTTGGTTGTGGTAACTGTAACCGGAGTTGTAGGCTGAGTAATCGTAGTTGATTTGATTACAGTACAACCATTCGCATCAGTGATAGTCACGGTGTAGGCACCTGCGGCCAAACCTGGAACGGTTAAAAGTGTTGATCCACTTGCAGCACCCGCACCAGACCACAAAACTGTGTACGGAGCTGTTCCGTTA
Source organism: Saprospirales bacterium (assembly GCA_031398055.1). Classification (GTDB taxonomy): domain Bacteria; phylum Bacteroidota; class Bacteroidia; order Chitinophagales; family Saprospiraceae; genus M3007. The sequence goes on from JANNMS010000029.1 coordinate 92,426, forward strand.
AATGGAGCAATTGTTACTGAACCCGTAGAAGCACCATTGCACAGAACGTTGGTTTTGGAAATAGTACCGTTCACCGCTGTAGGCTGTGTGATTTGGAACTGAAATGTCTTAACACAACCATTGGCATCCGTGATAAACAAAGTATAGTTGGAAGACATCAAGCCAGTTGCCATCATTGGATCCGTGCTAACAACAACACCCCCTCCTCTTTGCCAAGAGTACATGAAAGGAGCGGTGCCACCTGCAAAACCTGTCAAGGTTGCTGTGCCATTGCTACCACCGTTGCAGGAAACATTGGTTGTCGTAATTGCACCAGTCATAACCGCAGAAAAAGAAACGTTCAGGGTATGAACGCAGCCGTACAAATCTGTTGCCGTGACTACGTGTGCACCTGTTCCAACACCGGTGAAAGTGCCAGAAGTTTGCGAAGGTCCGCCATCCAAAGAGTAATTGATCGTACCCGGAATGGATTGTGTGATCGTAATGATGTTGTTTGCACCTGAAGCGCAATCCAACGTGCTTGACAAAGTGAGAGCGATGTTATTTACAGTAACTGTAAACGCGCAGGTCGCTGTGTTGCCATTCACGTCTGTTGCTGTAGCGGTAACTGTGGAAGTTCCAGCTGTAAATGTTGAGCCAGAAGCTGGGCTGTAGGTAAATCCTGCAACTCCACAATTGTCTGTTGCTGTGGCTGCGTAGGTAACCACGTCATCGCAATCAGCCAGGCCATTTCGAACGATGTTCGCTGGGCAGGTAATTACAGGATTTTGGTTATCTACGACCGTAATATTAAAGGTACAATCCGGCCCAGAAAGACCGCTTGCATCTGTCGCTGTGTATTTAACTGTATAAGTACCAACTGGGAAAGAAGAACCTGGGTCATCTGCACCTGCGTAAACCGTGCCTGCCAAGTTTGGTGTGTAAGTCGTTTGAGTTACAACCAACGAAGATTGGCAGTTGTCGGAATAAACCGGCGGTGTCCAAGAAACCGGAGCGAGACATTGTCCTGCAGAAGCATTTACGTTTCTGTCAGACGGGCAAGTGCCGGGGTTCAAAGTTGGAGCAACCGGAGTCACTGTAATTGTCACTGTGCAGAGACCAGTATTTCCGTGAATGTCAGTGGCTTTGAAAGTGATGGTATTCAAGCCTTCTGGGAAATTACCATTGTAATGGTCACCCGAAGATGACAAAACAAGGGAAGATCCGCTTTGGCTCGTTGCCATGTAAGTCGGGTTTGCTACTGGTGAGAATGTAGTAATGATTCCACAATTGTCCGTCCAAATTGGCTTGTCAATCGACAATGGACTAGTACAAGACATTGCAGAAGCAGCTACTGTAAATGAAGCACCGCAAGCGAAACCTTCGAAATCTGCGCCTCCATCAACGACCGATGGGCCAGCAACTGGTACCTCAGTGTCATTTACTGTAACTGAAAATGTGCAAACATTCGTCAGGCTTGATGCATCGGTTGCTGTTACTGTGACCGTCGTTGTCCCAACTGCGAATGTGCTGCCAGAAGCAGGAACTGCTGCTGAAGTTACACCTGGGCAGTTGTCGGTTGGTGCTGGCAATGTGAACATCACGACTGCGCTGCAAAGACCCGCATCATTGCTAACTGGTGCAACCGTTGGGCACATCGCAACTGGTGGGATGTTGTCGGAAATTGTTACTGTGAAAGAACAAGTACCTGTATTTCCACATGGATCGGTAGAAGTCAAAGTAACTGTTGTCATCCCAGTCGGGAATGCAAAACCAGAAGCATGACTTGGAACAACAGTTGTTGAACCGGCGCAAGCATCCGTTGCACTTGATGAGTAAGTGACTACTTTGGAACATTGACCTAGGTCAACTACGCCAACAATATTTGTTGGGCAAGTGACAACAGGTGCCACCAAATCAGTAACCGTGATCACTTGGGTAAATACCGCTGCAACCGCGTTTCCGCAATCGTCCGATACCACCCAAGTATTGGTGTAGGTGCCGGCCTGCGTGCAAGTCATCCCGGCCACGAACATTCCCGCTGTTTTTACAGGCGTCAATGACATATCGCAGTTGTCGGATGCCACGGGGGCTGCCGCTTGAGCGGTTGCCAA